>JAISIF010000079.1 GCA_031262165.1 Myxococcales bacterium
GCGCGCCCGAGACGCGCCGCTGCACATCGAGGGCAGCCCGTTCGAGATGGCTGCGGCGAAAGACACGTCCGAGGCATGGCTCATCTGTCTGCGCGATCACTCGCAGGGCCCACACGCCCGCGAGGCGCGCGCGCGCCTCGAAGACGCCGACTACCGGGCCGTGCGCGAGGCCACGACGGTCCGCGAGCTCCGGGCGTTCCTCGGTCGCCACCCCGAGACGGCGCGCCGGGCCGAGCTCGAAAAGCGCCTCGACGAGTTCGAATTCCAGGAGGCGAAGGCCCAGGGCGCGCGCGGCCTCAGCACCTACCTGGCCTCGAACCCAGTGGGCATTCACCGTGACGAGGTGCGCGAGGCGCTGTTTTCCCGGGAGGCGTGGGCATTCGCGCAGATGGGCCGCTTCGTCGAGGCGCGGCGGCTGGCCGAGCGCGTGATCCGAGACGATGCGCGGCGTGCGCTGCTCGAGCGCATCGACGCCGCCGAAGTCGATTGGCTCACCTCGACGCTCGATCTGGACGCGCTCGAAGCGCTCGCCAAGGCCCGCGCGACGCCGGGCGCGGCGCCGCAGGCCGATCCAGAGCTGGACAGGGCGATCGCCGAGCGCCTGAAGCGCCTTGAGTCTCTCGGAAAAGCGGGCCTGGCGCAGTTGAGCTCGACCGTGGACCCACTCCATTACGCGCGGCCCGTCGATGAGATGCTCGGCGTCCTGAAGTCGGCCGATCCGCGCACGCGTTGGCTGGCCGCGGACGAGCTGGGCTGGACCGGCGACTTCTCGGCCATCCTGCCGCTGCTCGACGAGGCGGCCAAATCGCGTTTCTCTCGCGTGAGACAGTTGGCCTTCGACTCGCTGACGCGTCTGTTCGAGCTCTTGCCGCGCGACACCTTGGAGCTGACGGTCCGCGCGCGCGTCGACGCGCTCGGCCAGCGGGTGGCGCAGGACGTGGGGCTCTTCATCAAGCTGGGCGTGCTCCGCGAGCTGCTCGGCGATTTGGACGCGGCGCTCATCGCCTACGAGAGCGCGCTGCGCCTCGACTCGGGGGACACGTTCGCGCTGCGGCGCACGGTCGAGCTCAACGCGCGGATGGGCAAGTCGTTCCGTGCTGGCGTGCTGGCGCGTGAGCTCGCCTTCCGGGCGCGGCAGCTCGCCGAGCGTTGGACCGGAGTCGACGTCGAGGGCGTCAATCCGCTGCTCCTATCGCGGACGCTGTGTGGCGCGCTCGACGACGCGCGCTTCGCGCACGGCCACATCACGGCCCTGCCTGCAGAGGCGCTCGTGGATCTGTCGGACGACGCGCCCAAGTTCATCGCGCAGGCAGAGGACTCGGTGCGCTTCATCGCGGCGCGCCTGGCCGACGCCGAGGCAGAGGCGCGCTCCGAAAACCGCGACTTCCCGATGTGCGCGGACGAGGACGGGCAGGCAGCGCGGCTCGCGGAGGGCGAACGCGTCCGAATCGAGGCCGTGGCGCACGTCGCGGCGCGCTTGGATCTCCTGCGCGACATCCTCCTCGACCGGCTCGCGCGCAGAGATCCTTCTGCCAAGGTTCGCCTGGCGGCCCAGCGCGCGCTCGAAGTGTCCGAAGTCCGGAGCGCGCCATGATTTGGTCAGAGGAAGCGCGCCGCGAGATCGAGGCGGCGATCGCCGATCGGCTCGAAGATCACCTCAGTGGCGTCACCGTCGCGGTGACGGGCGAGTCGCTGCCGGGCGAGCTGCGGGCTGGCATCACGCTGCGCGGCCTGGAGCGCGGGGCCCAGCTCGCGGTCGAGGCCCGACTCGATCGCACGGCGGCAGGCAACGAGGCGCTCGATGAAGACGATGCTCAGTGTCTACTCCTCGACGCGATCGACGAGCTGATCTTCGAGTGGATCGCCTCTGGCCAGACGCTGCGCTTCCACGGCGGCTGGCGCGCGTGCACCTTCCAGGGGCACGACCTCTCCCTGCGTGCGGAGAAGACCTTTCCAGAGCTCGACGCGGCAGCCGACGCGCTCTTGGCCGCGGCAGACTCAGAAGATTCCGAGGCGTGAGCTCCCTCGGGGCGAGGCAGGCGTGACGACGACCTCATCGTCCAAGAGCGTCGAACGGCGGCAGAGGCTAGAGCGCGGCGCGCGCTGGCTCGCCTGTGCCCTCGTGCTCTCGCTCTTGCTGCACGCGCTCGCTGGCGTCGGGCTGTGGCTCGCTGGGCCAGCGCTCTTTACTTCGGCGCTGCCAGAGGAGGACGCGCCGAGACAGGCCGTGGCCATGCGCCCCTTGTCGACGGCCGACTGGGAACGCCATCGCCAGGTGGCGCCGCCGCCCTCTGCCCGCCCGCCAAACGACGAGAGGCGCGCGGAGAGGAAGCCTCCGTTGCCCAAGCAGCCAGAGCCCGCGCCCAAGGGCCAGGTCGTGGCCACGGCGCCGGGCAATGACGAGCGCCCCGAGGATTCCCGATTCCTGTCCGAGACGAACAACCGGGTCGAGAAGGAGACGATCGCGCGCGAGCGCCGCAGCGACTACCGGAGCGTGGCCCCGATGCCGTCCGAGCGCGCCCCTCGCCTCCCGCCTCGCCCTGACGACAGTGCCGAGTCTCTGCGACAGGAGAGCGCCGCTCTTCCCAAGGGCGGCGTGGTGTCCACGCCCGAACCCGAACCCGCCCCTGCGCTCGAGATCCCGAGGCAAGAGGCGCGGCCCGAGCGGCGGCGCGTCTCGTTCGAGGGGCTCAGCGGTGTGCCGATGCGTTTCGAGGAGCAGGCGCAGGCTGCGACGGCGATCGACGGCAACTCGAATCGCTTTCGGATGGGCGCGCGGCCAGGGCAGAGCGCCGAACCGTCACCTGATGGCGCGCGCGGGGATGGCACGCCGCTCGTTCTGAGCCCTTCGGCCGCGTTCATCCATCGGCTCGGAGGCGGCCCTGCCTCGGACGTGTCGCGCGACATGGACGTCGAGGAAGGGGAGGGGACCTATCTCAATACGCGGGAGTGGAAGCACGCCTCCTTCTTCAACCGGATCAAGCAGAGCGTCGGCCAGCACTGGGATCCGAACGCGCTCATCGCGATTCAGGATCCGACTGGAGAGGCATACCTCTACAAAAACCGCCACACGCTCGTCGCCGTCACGCTCGACGCCTCGGGCAACCTCAAGAGCGTCCGCGTCACGCAGCAGAGCGGCGTCGAGTTTCTCGATCGCGAGGCCCTGGACGCCTTCCGCCGCGCCCAGCCGTTCCTGCACCCGCCAACGGCGCTCCAGAACGATCGCGGCGAGATCAGCTTCAGCTTCGGCTTCTACGTGGAGGTGAACCGGAGCCGGATGCGGCTGTTCAGGTAGCGAGCCTGACTTCAGGGCAGCCTTCGTTCTGATGATTTAGGACTTATCCCTTAATTATCCCGTCGCCCCGCTCGTCCGTGAAACGCCAGACTTCGTTGCTCCCAGGGCAATCGAGTTCTGTATTTCGACCAAGATCGAGGCGTGTCTTCGTAGGGGCGTTGCGAGCAACGCCCTGCGGTCGTCATTCGACACCAACACGACGGGCGTTGCACGCAACGCCCCTACACATCCCGATTCGAGATCAAAAAAATAGAACTCGACCGCCCTGACGTTGCTTCGCTCTTCACTTCCCTCGGGAAGCTCCCTCCTCGCGCCTCGCCTGACATTCCCCGTCCTTCGCGTTGCTCGATCCTAAGTGAGGGATAAGTCCTTAGACCAGGCGTGTTGCGGGGTTGCCGGAGTGGCGTTCGCACACTGCCCTGCGTTCTGCGACCGACAGACGCTCGACGGGCATTGCACGCAACGCCACTACATTCGATTCGCTCTCTGCCTCCGCAGGCCAGGTTGAAGCGAAGCGAAAACCCAGCACGAGGGGATCGCGAGTCCTTGTGAGAGCTCGGCTGCCCCACGGGGGCGCAGTTTATTGCTTGATCCGATTTTTCGCTGACCTAGAGTCACCCGATTCGATCAGCGTCACCCGACGTCGATCATGAAAACAGAGGCCCCCTTCTCCAAGCCTCTCTCGGCTTGGAAGGGGGCTTCGGCGTTTCAGGGCGCCGAAATCCAGTGGCGAAGAACCGCCCACTCCCCTGACTCAACCCATCCTCCCCATCGAATTCGGAGATCCCAAGCGATGAGCGACACCACAGAGACAGACCTCGGACGCGGCCAGAGCGCCGTCACCGAAGAGCTCCTCAAAGCCCTGCCCAAGACCGACCTGCACTGCCACCTCGATGGCTCCATGCGCCTGAAGACCATCTTGGAATTGGCCGAAGAGCAGAAGCTGAAGCTCATCGCCGACACCGAGGACGGCCTCGCCGAGGCCATCCACATGGGCCAGCTGTGCAAGGACCTGGAGGACTACCTCGTCGCCTTTGGCGTGACCTGCTCCGTGCTCCAGACCGAGGCGGCGCTCTACCGCGCGGCGTATGAGCTGGCCATCGACGCGGCCGAGGAAAACGTCCGCTACATCGAGGTGCGCTACTCGCCGGTGCTCCACCAGAACAAAGGGCTGAAGCTCACGCAGATCGTCGAGTCGGTCGTCGAAGGGCTGCGTGCCGCCGAGCACGAGCGCGACATCCAATGCGGGGTCATCATCTGCGGCCTGCGCCACATGTCGCCCGCGACCTCACTGCGTCTGGCCGAGCTCGCCGTGGCCTACAAGAACCGAGGTGTCATCGGCTTCGACTTGGCCGGCGCCGAGAACGACTTCCCGGCCAAGGATCACAAGGAGGCCTTCCAGCTCATCCTCAACAACAACGTGAACTGCACCTGCCACGCGGGCGAGGCCTACGGCCCCAAGTCGATCTCCCAGGCGATCCATATGGTCGGCGCGCATCGCATCGGGCACGGCACGCGGCTGCGCGAGGACGGCGATTTGCTCAACTACGTGAACGACCATCGCATCCCGCTCGAGATCTGCCCCTCGTCGAACGTCCAGACGCGCGCCGTGCACGACCTCGCCGGACATCCCATCCGCTTCTATTTCGACTACGGCCTGCGCGTGACCGTGAACACCGATAACCGGCTCATCACCGACACGACGGTCACCAACGAGCTGATGCTCCTGCATCAGACCCTCGGCTTCACGCTCGAAGACCTAATCGCCATGATCATCTCCGGCTTCAAGAGCGCGTTCCTGCCCTACAAGGACAAGGTCGCCCTGCTCCACCGCGCGCTACGGGACATCGACACCACCCTGGATCACTTCCATCAGGTCCGTCCCGACATGCAGTATCAGCGCAACGCGGGCTAACGCCGCAGGCCGACCTTCCCCGGGCGCGACCCTCCGCGAGAGCGAACCCCAGCGCTCGCCCCGATCTCGCCGGTGCGCCTCCGCAGGTTTGAGCGCGTCGCGTCCATGGCCTTTGGGGGGGTGTGCGGTCGTCGAAGCGCTCTCGTGCTCTACTCTGCCTCCCCATCTCTTTCTCTCCTGACCGAACGCGATCTCCTCCTCTCCCTCAACGGCGCGCGGAGAGCCCGAGGTCCCCACCACATCCCGCGCGCCCCCGACCGGATTTCCTCAGGAGACATCGCCCATGGAAGAGCAGGCCCCGCAGAAGCAGCCCCCCAGCATCTGGTGGTATGCGTTCGGCTATTTCGCCGTCTACGCGCCCTACACGTTCCTCACGAAGCTCATCGCCGACGGCAAGCTGGCGAACTTTCTGGGCGAGGAACACGGTGTCGTCTCGAGTATCCGCCCCGGCTGTGTGGGCCTCGAAGGCTGCAAGCCCGGCATCGATGGCCTGGCGATGTTGCCGCTCACTGGCTTCGTCTCGATGGTCGGCATGTTCATCTTCCTGTCGGTCATGGGCTGGTGGAAATACGCCGGGCACCGAAAGGTCCTGGGGCTGAGCCTGCCCTGTCCGAGCCGCTGGACCTTCCTCTCCGGTCTCGGATCGGCGGTCGTCATCGCCACCACGACGCTCTCCTACACGTTCGGCATCTCCATCGTGGTCATGATGCTCTTCATGCGAGGCGGGATGCTCGTGATGGCGCCCATCGTGGACCTCGTGAATGGCCGAAAGCCCAAGACACCGGCCGTCATCGCCACCGTCCTCTCCATCCTCGCGATCAGCGCCGGCGCCTTTTTGCCCATCCTCTTCCCCGAGGAGAGCGGCGCCGGTGGACATGGCGGCGAGGTGAAGCCCCAGGTCATGGCCGCCGTCATCTGCGTCATCTGCTACCTGGCCGCCTACTTCTTGCGCATGTCCTTCATGAGCAAGAAGGCCAAGTCCGACGACCCGAACGCCACCTACCGCTACTTTGTCGAAGAGCAGATGACCTCGACGCCCGCGCTCGTCCTCATCCTCGGCATCTTCGCTCTCATCGCGACCATCGGTGGCCCAGACGTCGGCGCCAACAACCTCCAGATGGTCAAGGCGGGCTTCACGCTCATCTTCTCGACCGAGACGGCCGTCGTGCTCGGCCTGATGGTGCTCATCGGCATGTTCTCGCAGGGCAACGGGATCTTCGGCGGCCTCATCCTGCTGGACAAGCGCGACAACACCTTCTGCGTGCCCGTCAACCGCGCCTCCAGCGTGCTCGCGGGCGTCATCTCGACGCTCTGCCTGTGGGCCTTCGCGGGCGGCAAGATGCTCGGCATGGGCGAGATCGTCGGCGCCCTCCTGCTCGTCGGTGCGCTGTGCGTCCTGTCCGCGCCGAGCGTCATCAAGAAGATGAAGGCGAAGAAGGCGGCACAGGCCTCGGCGACGAGCGCGCCCACCGCAGCATCGGATTCTGAGCCCGCGCCTCAGAAGGACACGGCCGCCTGAGCGTCGCTGCCCCTGACCTCTCGATGATGTGAAACGAAGAAGCCCCTCATTCCTGGCCGGAGTGAGGGGCTTTTTTCATTGGGAAATCTGTCGACCCATCCCTTTTCCATTCTCGGGAGGGAGTCGATGCGCAGCGACGGGGAGAGGGCAGGGGGCCTCGACTCACCGCGCGCTGCCGACTGACGAGGGCATGTCCAGTCGCTCCACCGGAGGGCCTCAGGGGAACTGGATCTTCCCGTTGCCGCCGCCAGGGATGATGAGGCTGGAGGCCTGCTCGCGGCGCAGGGCTTCGAGCTCCGTGAGCATCTCCTCGAACGCCTTTTGCGCGGCCTGCGGAAACTTCGCGGCCATCTCCTCCAAGGTCGGTGCGTCGATCCTGAAGTCGAGCGGCACGGGCCCAGCGGCGGTCATCAGGTGCGTCTGGACCAGGAAGAACGTGGCGCGCGCCGGATCGGGCGAGCCGTCCGCGTGGACGGGCGACAGGCGGCGGAACGAGCCGACCTTGAGGTCGGTGAAGGCCGTCTCCTGGTAGAGGTTCTGGGTGTCGATCTGGATCTGGCCGAGTTTCTCGCTGAGCACGTCGTTCATTGGGGAGGCATCCTTTCTGACGGATGGAAGAAGGGGGCAGGGGTGCCCCGAAAAAAGCCGCGCACCCTAGCCCGTGCCTCAGGTACCGCGGCTCTTTTTTTGGGCACCTCACGCCCGGACGACGTGTTCCGTGCCGCCCAGGCCCCGCGTCGCGTTGCGCGTGTCCACGATGAGCTTCGCGCCGCGCACGACTGCGCCGTAGTCCACGTCCGAATGATCGGTCAGGATCATGACGACGTCCGCCCATTCGAAGGCAGCCTCGTCGAGCGGCACGCTGCTCAGATCGAAGCTGTGTTCGCGCGTCTGCCCCAACTGCGCGATGTGTGGGTCGTGGTAGCGCACCTCGGCCCCGCCTTCCATGAGCAGCTCGATGACGCGCAGCGCTGGTGACTCGCGCAGATCGTCCACGTCCTTCTTATAGGCCACGCCGAGCACGAGCACGCGCGCGCCACGCAGGGCGCGTTCGCGCGCGTTGAGCGCCTCCTGGGTTCGATGCACGACGTAGCGCGGCATCTGCGTGTTGATCTCCCCGGCCAGCTCGATGAATCGCGTCTGCAGCTCGAACTCGCGCGCCTTCCACGTCAGGTAGAACGGGTCGATCGGGATGCAGTGACCGCCGAGGCCAGGACCGGGCTGGAATGCCATGAAGCCAAAGCCCTTGGTCGCGGCTGCATCGATGATCTCCCAGACGTCGAGACCCATGCGATCGCAGAGCATCTTCAGCTCGTTCACGAGCGCGATGTTGACCGCGCGGAAGATGTTTTCGAGCAGCTTCGCCATCTCCGCCGCGCGCGTGGAGCTGAGCGGGACCACGCGCGGGACCACGGTCGCATAGAGCGCGCAGGCGAGCTCCAGGCAGTCTGGTGAGAGGCCACCGACGAGCTTGGGCACCGATGTCGAGGCGTGCACGCCCGGATCCTCGCGCTCCGGCGAGAAGGCGAGGTGGAAGTCGACGCCAGCCTTGAGTCCGCCCGATTCGAGGATGGGGCGGACGATCTCCTCCGTCGTCCCTGGCCAGGTCGTCGATTCGAGGACGAACAGCTGCCCCGGCCGCACGTGTGGCGCGAGCGCGCGCGCCGTCTCGACGATGAAGCTCATGTCTGGCTCGCGCTGGCGCGTGAGCGGCGTCGGGACGCAGATGACGACGCAGTCCAGTTCGGCCGCGCGTTGAAAATCCTGTGAGGCGATGAGGCGCCCTTCGCCTGCCAGCCAGGCGAGAGAAGCGGCGTCGAGGTGGCGGAAGTAGCACTCGCCCTTTTCGATCGCCTCGACCTTGCGCGCGTCGATGTCGAGCCCGAGCACGCGAAACCCCGCGTTGCCGAACGCCATAGACAGCGGCAAGCCCACGTAGCCAAGCCCAACCACCCCCACCTTGGTGCGCCGCGCCGCGATGGCGTCGAGCAGCGCCCACTTCTCCTGCCTCATGCCCTCTCCCCTTCCAGAACCGATCTGAACTCATGGAACTTGTGTGCGGTGTCTGCGCCAAGCCGCTGCCCAAACGAGGGATCAGAAGAGGATCGCCGAGCAGAGCGTGACGGGCGCCTCGGCGTCGAAGTTGGCCTCGATCATCCAGCCCATCTCCTGTTCGCCGTAGCCGTGCGCGATGGCAAAGGGCTGGACCTCGATCCGCGCGCCGCGCGGCAGAAACAGGGTCACGCCCAACCGCTCGCCGCTCAGAGCGCCGAGGAGATCGAACGAGACCTCGTCGAGCAGCTCCAAGGCGTGCAGATGCCTGCTGAGCCGCACGCGCTTCTCTTCGGGCAGCTGCGAGCTCCGATCGTTGCGCGCGATCTCCGTGCAGACGGGGAAGCGCAGTGCGAGCGCATGACGTCCGCTTCCCTCGACGCGATCCTCGATCCACAGTGACTTGCGCGCCCGATCGAGCACGATTTCGCGCACGTGCGTGAGCGCCCCGGGCAGGCGCCGGTAGCCGCGGTGGGTCGCGACGAGGCGATCGCGCAGCGCTCCTGACTCGAAATGCGTGATGCGGGCGTGTGCCACGTCGGGCAGCGCAAAGGGCCGACCTGGAGGCAGCGGGCTCTGCTCCTCGCCGTCGATCTGGAGTGTGGCGTGCGCTGCCGTTGAGCGATAGCGATCGCGCACCTCTAGATCCGACGTGTAGCAGGGGCTCCCAGGGTCAGCGATGAGGCGCTCGCCGCGCAGGTGGACTTCGAGGCCCAGCTTGTCATTGTGGCCGTGCCCGCCCACGCCTGCCTGGCCATTGGGCCCAGCACTCACCGAGCAGAAGAATGGGCCAGCGCGCAGCAGGGCGATGCCCGCGTCGGGCAACAGCGTGCTCTGTGGAATCGCCACTGTCTCGGCGAGCGCGTCGAAGCGCGCGCGGCCAGCGGGACCCATCAGGAACAGCGCCTCGTCGCAGTAGTCGAAGCCCTCGCGCCGCAGCTCCGCATCACCGAACAGGGCTGCGCCCAGAGGTAAGAGATACCCGTGGTCGAGCGCGGCGCGGCTGGTGAGCGGGAGCGCCCGGCCAGAGTCGTTGTCGCCGATCTGTGGGGCGCGCCCCTGTGGGTCGATGAGCTTGGCCGTGGCCAGGAAGCGATCGCGCAGCCGCTCTTTGAAGGATTGGCCCAGCTCGATGCGGCCCGCGTCCGCGGCAAAGAGCGCCAGCGTGAACAGTTCCGTGCTGAGTCGGTGGTAGCCGGTCGAACCCTCGAAGCCGAAGCCGTCCGGGAGCGTTTGCGCCTCGATCTCGCGGCACAGTCCAGCGCTCGCTCGCGCACGCCAGCGCGCGGCCTCGGGCAGTTCGGGGAAGAGCACGCCGAGGTGGAGCAACCCCACGAGGCCTGCGACGAGGTGGTTGTTCGGGATGGCCGTGTCGCTTTCGAGATTCGCCTCGACGAAGCGCCCACCGGCCCACAGGTTTTCGATGAGCGAGAGACACGCCGACGGACGGCGCTGCCACTCTGGGCGGTGGCGCGTCATGAGGAAGGCGAGGCACAGGTTCACCGAGCGCAGGGCGACCTCCATGGGCGCGCGCCACTGGATGCCCTCGCCGGCTGGGTTCTGCCGTGTGAAGTCAGCGATCTGCTCGATGAGTCGATCGATCAACACGTCGCGCACCTCGCCCAGAGGCGAGAGCCAGATGCCCTGGGCGAGCGCCACGAGGTGATCGAGTCGGCCGAGCACCCAGGCACCCTTGGGATCGAAGCCGATGGCGTCTGGCGCCCGCAGTCCACTCAGAGGATCGAGCGTCCAGTCCACGCCGCCACGCTCGGGATCGAATGTGACGCGGCGGCCAAAGATCTCGAAGTCGAGGCGCGAGGCCGCCTCCGCGCGCCGCATCACGCGCTGGAACACGCCCGGTTGCTCCAACGCGGCGCGGGCCAAGGCCTTTCGGCGCGAGGCATCTGCCCACAGGCGCGAGGCGCGCGCGGCGCAGAGTTTGAGTGCGAGATCGGCAGCGTCTTGCGCGCAAAACGCCTCGAAGATCTCTGCGGCCGAGGGGCGAAGCCTCTCCGGGAGGACGCGTGTGGCCGAGCGGATGAGCCGCGTCGCCACCACCTGTCCCAGCCGCGCTGGCGGGACGCGTCGCGCCAGCCATCCGAGATAGCCCAACTCCTCGTGTGGCCGTCCCATCCCGTCCCTCCCCATCCTGACGCGTCATCTGCGCGTGAACACGTGAGCGCGCTGCCTGGGCCACGATGCGCATCCGGCCGCGCCGTCGCGAGCTCACTCCCCTGTCTCGGCATAGGCCATCGCCATCCAGGCTTGCCCGATGAGGCGGCCATCCCAAACTTGGCAGCCTACCGAAGGCTGGAACGTTGGGTCGTGAAAGGGGAGCAGGGGAATGGCATCGGTGGGCATCGCGCTCGAAGAGAACGTCCCGGATTTTCTGCGCGCGTTTCAGGTGCATCTGCGCCGTGAGCTCGGCCGGGAGCGCAGCGCGTTGGAGCGCTTCGCCCCGCTCTTCTTCATCGAGTTGGCGCGCGCGTTTCGCAGAAACCGGCTGGCAGACAGACCGTGGAGCCGTGCCACGCTCCTCATCGCGGCGCGGCCCGAGGGCGGCGCACCTGGGCTCATCCGCGAGTTCAGCCTGCTGCGCCAGGCACTCTGGGAGACGATGGCCTACCGGCAGCACGCCGTCGCGATCCAAGATCGCCGCGCCATCGATCGGGCGATGGACGAGGCCTTGGCCGAGGCCGTCGAGCGCAATGGGCGGCTGGAAATACTCACCGCGCGCGCCACGCACAGCCCATTCAGCGAGATCGGCCCTCGTCCGGCGGCTGTCGAAAGTCTGCCCGGAAGAGGGCGCCTTCCTCCACCGCTGCCCACCACACTCCAGAAGAACGAGGTGCGGCGCACACCGCCGCCGCTGCCCACCTCGATGAATTCGGAGAAGAGGTGAGAGGGCGATCGTCAAGTCAATCGAGAGCTCGATTGACTTGAAGCGAGCACTCCCTTCGGCCTTCCGGGTCAGCTCTCTCAGGGAGTGAGACTTCCCAGAAAACCTCTCTCACCGAGGGGGGATACCGACGAAACCGACAGAGAGGCCTCGTGAGGGGAGCCGATAGAACTCGATTGCCTTGGGTCGTGTCCTCAAATTCGGAACGAGCCCCGCGAAGGCGTTCATGGCTGGCGGTCGGGCGCGGCGATCTGGGTTTTCCTGCGTGGCTGCGTCCTGCTCTCAGCATCCAGCGCCCCCACGCAGATGCCCTTTAGGATCACCTCGCCGTTCTGGTTCTCTGCCCACAGGTCCACCTCCACGCTCTCGCCTGACGCGTCGCTTACGTCACGCCGCAGCAGGCGCCCGTGAAACGTGAGCCGGTCACCAGGCCAGACGAGTTTGAGGAAGCGCACTGCCTGGCGCTTGAGGTGGCCACCGGTCCGCCACAGCGTCGCCAACTCACCCACGAACGCCATCGGGATCTGCGGGTTCACGAAGACGCCCGGCATGCCCTCGGCCTGCGCGCACGCGTCGTCGAGGTTCATCGGGTTGAAGTCGTTGAGCGCGCCAGCCCACTGGGCGATCTGCACCCGATCGATCGGCGGTTTGGTCAATGAGGGCAGCTCGTCGCCGACCTGCAGCCTGGTGATATCGAATTTTTTCTGTGCTCGCATTTTGGCGAGACCTCCTCGATCAGACAAACAGACAGACAAAGGGCGTTGGACTGGGTTGGTGCGTCGCGTCGTGCCAAGCGCGATGCCTATCGGATTCACGATGAGCGCTCGGGGGCCTGCTCTGGCCTCGTCCGCGCAATGAACGTCCGCCGCATTCGAAAGACGGGCGAACCATCGAGCCTGTGCCCCTCGTCTTCGATCACCATGAACGCCATCATCCCCGAGGTCCCGACCCGCTGATAGAGGTCCTTCACGCTCGTGGCGATCTCCAGCTCATCGCCCGCCCGAATGTCAGAGGCCAGATCGATACTCTGCTCACCCAACAGCACCAGGCGAGGATCGACCTTGAGCATCTCGAAGAGCCGTTTGCTCACACCAAGAGCCATCGCGAACATGGGGGGCGCCACATCCGGGTCTTTCTTGAGGAGAGCCTCGGGATGTCCATCGCCCGCCAGGAAGCCGGTGGCTTCGGCGAAGCGCAAGATTGCTCCCCGCTCCACCACTTCCCGCCTCAAAAAAATCTCTTTCCCTATGAGATTTCGATCCAGCATTGCATTTACTCCCAGACAAGAGAGAGGTAAGGGGCCAACCCCATGGCGCGTCGGCCCTCCCAAACGTTTTCACACGAATAGATAGCCGAGCGCCGATTCGAGTGGTTTTTTAGAATAAAAATAATATTAAATTCATATTAAAATTGTTTCGCTTCCGACAATGTTTTCAATCCCATCAAGAATCCGACGCGAGGTCGAACGATATAAAACAGACTTGATTTTCGATCAAGAAGATTGAACTGAATTTCATCAATCGTCGAATTCTCAACGAAACAATCCTCCAAAAGGAAACAAATAGATGGCGAGCCACAACAGCGAGCGTGTGCTTGAAGTCATGGTCGAGAGCGTGACGGACGTGCAGCAAAAAATGCAGGTGCTGAATGACGTCCTGAATGTCATGGATTGGGCAATCGAGAGCATGCTCGACGAATTGGAGGCGGCAGGAACGCTTCACAAGGAGGATGGGCTCTTGGAGGAATACAGAAAGGCCATTCGAATCCTGCGCAAGCAGGGATTCACCAGACCAAAGGCGCCGAAGAGCGACAAAGGGATTGTCTGCCCGGGATGCAAAGCTGTTCTCAAGGGGATCTCGGGTGTTTCAGGTGAACGCTGTGATTGGTGCGGACACATGTTTCCGTAGATGAAGGGGGTTCATGTGCCTCGTATGAGTTCGCAGAAATTGCTTATGATTGGTGTCATGCTGTTCGCCAATCTGGGCAACGTCGTGTCCGGTATACTCAGCCCAAACAGGGGATTGGGGATGTCAATGATACGACGGCTGTCGTTGCCAATGCTCTTTCTGGAAAGACGCTGCCTAAGGGGATCCAATCGGGGCAGCCATTCGGGAGAGTGGTCGGTGCGCGCGGCAGTAAACAGGGGCTGCGTGCTCAACAATCACAGTTCCGGCAGCCATGTCGAAGGGGATGCATGGACGTGGTTGCCGGTTTTGAATTGATGTGGATGAAGAGCCTCGATGGATGGCTATCTCTGGGGGCGAAGTTCATGCTCTGTTTGAATTGAAACGGGGCGCGGCATTGCGCCTCTTTTTTATTTTAATAGGAAGATTCCCGGCTTTGCCGGGGACTGAAAAGATTTGACCTTTACGGTAATTGGTTTCACCCCATATTTCTGTGAGCGTGGGTATATAAAAACTATAATTTTAAAAGAGCTTGCCTTTTAGCGCATGATTTAAGTCGGAATTAGAGGGTCTGGTAGAGGATGTTTGAAAAACGCGGCAAAAAGCCCCCAGCTTTGCCGGGGGATCATTACTGATAGGAATGATTCGGAGTTTTTTAGTCGCCATCCTCATGATGACTCGCTCTTGGACAGGCATCATGAAATTCATGGGGTATTTTATACCGATCAAGATCGCTTTAGGACTTATCCCTTAATTAAGATTTTTGCACCGCGAAGGACGGGGAATGTTAGACTTTGGCGCGAGGCGAGAGCTTCCTGACGGAAGTGAAGAGCAAAGCAACGAAGGCGGGCGTTTCACGGACGAGCGAGGTGATGGGATAATTGAGGGATAAGTCCTTAATCCCGCTTGGTAATGTGCGAGATTTGTTCGAATTTTTTAAAAATCGCCAATCTGAGGAATTCTCCAACACGCCGAAAAGCCCTGTCCCTGCCCATTCGAAAAGACAAAACGAAACTCTGTTTGCGCACATCTCTTTTTCGCTTGACAACCCCAAATCGCTTCAGTAGGGGCGCGCTCCTTTTTTGGGGACGAGTCTCTCTAGGGTTCGTTCCCAAGATTCCTGGTTCAAGACAGCCGGTGTCGTCGCGTGTTCCTCATTTTCTGTGAGAGTCGTTCCAGCTCAAAGGAGCGAGAGAACGTGAGAGAGCAATCGCCGACTTAAACGAGGTCATCGAGCCTCAGACCTGCCGAGACGGGAAGCTCATCAGGGATTTCTCTCCCTCTCTGCTCCTTGTGCCAGGCAGCACGGGCAGACCTCGGAATCGAGGTCGCCTTTCGAAAGGTGGTGAATCCTGGTGCAAAATCGAAGTGAGAAGGAACAGGCCGTTGCCGATCTTCATGACAAGCTCGAACGGGCCAAAGTGGCCATCGTTGCCCATCCCAACAAGATGGACGTGGCCACGGTGACCGAGCTGCGCAAGGCGTTTCGCCAGCAGAAGATTGACTACCGAGTGGTCAAGAACACGCTGGCGCGTCGTGCGGCCAAAGGGACATCTGCGGAGATCTTGGTCGAAGGAAGTCTCTTCAAGGGTCCGACGGCTCTCATCGTTGGTTACGACGATCCTGTCACGCCCGCGAAGGTGCTGTTCGACTTCATCGCAAAGAAGTCCGAGAGCCTGTCGGTGTGCGGTGCTGCGCTCGATGGCAAGCTGTTGGACGGCGCGGCAATCGAGACGTTGTCGAAGCTGCCCAGCCTGGATGGTCTGAGGGCCATGCTGTTGGGCATGTTCAATCGTCCAGCGCAGATGCTGGCCACGGTGGTCGCGCAGCCCGCGACGTCGATCGCCCGTGTGATCGAGGCCCACTGCAAGCCCGCCGAGACAGAGTGAACGCTCGAATGGCTTTTTGGTGTGCGGCCATCGGCGCGTCGTCGGTTGCCGCTCGAAATGGAACGAATCCCTGGTGGCCTGAGCGCCGCCAAAAAAATTTGGAGTGATGGAAATGGCTGACCTGAATGCAATTGTTGAAACCCTGAGCGGACTCACCATTCTTGAGGCCGCTGACCTCGTGAAGCAGCTCGAAGAGAAGTGGGGCGTCTCCGCCGCGGCGCCGATGGCTGTTGCCGCTGCCCCGGCCGCTGCCGCTGCCGCGCCTGCCGCCGTGCAGACCGAGTTCAATGTCGTTTTGGCTTCGGCTGGCGCCAATAAGATCAACGTGATCAAGGAAGTTCGCGCGATCACGGGCCTGGGTCTGAAGGAGGCCAAGGACCTCGTCGAGGGCGCTCCCAAAGCGGTCAAGGAGAATGTGAGCAAGGAAGAGGCTGAGAAGATCAAGGACGTGCTGGTCAAGGCCGGTGCCACCGTCGAGATCAAGTAAGTCTCAGCTCTGCTCGAATCTGAAAGAAACCATGCCGGAAGAGGCCTTTCGTGCCACTTCCGGCATGGTCGTGTTCCATCTGAACCTTTTGCGTCTCCCGCGCTTCTCCCTGGGGAGGCATGTCGCCGAGGACTTCTTCTTCGTCGCCCAGGGAGATTTTCAGGCGGTCCTGCTCCCTCCATTTGGACGGGCCTGTCTGGGTGAAGAGGATGAGAAGGGATTCGGATGAGGGGGCCTGGCACTGGGCAGCGAGATGGCTGCACAGAGAGCTTGGGCTTGAGTTTTCACTTTGAGGTCCGTGCCGCGGCCCGGACAGCGCCTCGCGATGATCGCGCACTTCAGTCCAGCGTTCGAGCTGGCAGAAGCAGCGGAAGCCAGGCGCCCTTGGTCCAGTAGGCTGCGATTCGATTGGAGATTGGATGGCCACGCCGACGATCCAGAGCAACTTTCGCGTCCGTAAGAATTTTTCGAAGATTTCCAAAGTCATCGACATCCCGAACCTGATCGACATCCAGAAACGCTCCTTCAAGAATTTCCTTCAGGCCAACGTGCCGATGGAGGAGCGCGAGGACGTGGGGCTCCAGGGGGTCTTCAAGGACGTCTTCCCCATCCGGGATTTCAACGAGACGAGCTCGCTCGAATTCGTCAGCTACACGCTGGAAAAGCCCAAATACGACGTCGAGGAGTGCCACCAGCGTGGCATGACCTATTCGGCGCCCATCAAGGTCGTCGTCCGGCTCGTCGTCTGGGACAAGGATGAAGAGACCGGTGCCCAGTCGATCCGCGATGTGAAGGAGCAGGAGGTCTATTTCGGAGAGATCCCTCTGATGACCGAGAACGGCACCTTCATCATCAACGGGACCGAGCGTGTCGTCGTCAGCCAGCTCCACCGCAGTCCTGGCGCCTTCTTCGACAACGATCGCGGCAAGACGCACGCTTCGGGCAAGCTCCTCTACAACGCCCGGATCATCCCCTATCGCGGCTCGTGGATCGACTTCGAGTTCGACCACAAGGACATCCTCCATGTCCGCATCGACCGCCGCCGCAAGCTGCCAGCCTCGGTGCTCATCCGCGCGCTCGGCATGGTGCCGGACACGAGCAAGAAGCATCCGATCGACTTCAACGGGAGCGTCGAGGAGATCCTCAACTATTATTACTCGACCGAGACGATCTATCTGACCGACGGGGACGCGGTGGAGAAGTCCATCGACCTCAGCCTGCTCCCGGGCCAGCGCGCCACGAGTGACATCAAGGATCCGCGCACGGGTGACGTGATCCTCAAGAAGAACCGCAAGTTCACGCGCGGCGCGATCAAGAAGCTCGAAGCCGCGGCCATCACCCGCCTGCCGCTCGACAAGGAAGAGCTGCTCACCAAGGTCTGCGCCCAAGACGTCATCGACGAGGCCACGGGCGAGGTCCTCCTGGAGTGCAATGAGGAGATCTCCGAGGAGCGTCTGGCCGAGCTGCGAGCGCACGGCGTAAGCTCGTTCAAGATCCTCTTCATCGACAACCTCAACGTGGGCCCGTGGCTGCGCGACACCATCCTCGTGGACAAGGTGAACTCGCCCGAAGAGGCCATCATGGAGATCTACCGGCGCCTGCGGCCTGGCGATCCCCCGACGCCCGAGACCTCGACCAACCTCTTCGTCAACCTCTTCTTCAACCCCGAGCGCTACGACCTCTCGAAGGTCGGTCGCCTGAAGATCAACTTCAAATTCGGGCTCGACGAGCCCATCGAGCACACGGTCCTGACCAAGCGGGATATCCTGGAGGTCATCCGCTACCTGCTCGATCTGAAGAACGGCAAGGGCGACATCGACGACATCGATCACCTCGGCAACCGCCGCGTCCGCGCGGTGGGTGAGCTGCTCGAGAACCAGTATCGCATCGGCCTGGTTCGCATGGAGCGTGCGATCAAGGAGCGCATGTCGCTGCAGGAGAGCGAGACGCTCATGCCGCACGATCTCATCAACTCCAAGCCGGTGACGGCCGTCATCAAGGAGTTCTTCGGGTCGAGCCAGCTCTCGCAGTTCATGGACCAGAACAACCCGCTCTCCGAGGTGACGCACAAGCGCCGCCTGTCGGCCCTCGGACCGGGCGGCCTGACACGCGAGCGCGCGGGCTTCGAGGTCCGCGACGTCCACTCGACCCACTACGGTCGCATCTGCCCTATCGAGACGCCGGAAGGCCCGAACATCGGCCTCATCGCCTCGCTCTCGTCCTACGCGCGGGTCAACGAATACGGCTTCGTCGAGACGCCCTACCGCAAGGTCGAGAACGGTCGCGTGCTCGAAGAGGTCGGCTTCTACTCGGCGCTCGAAGAGGAGAAGCACACCATCGCCCAGGCCAACGTGCCGCTCGACGCTCAGGGACACTTCGTCGATCAGCTCGTCAGCGCCCGCAAGGGAGGCGACACGGTCCAGGCCCGCGCCGACGAGATCGAGCTGATGGACGTCTCGCCCAATCAGCTCGTGTCCGTGGCGGCTTCGCTCATCCCCTTCCTCGAAAACGACGACGCCAACCGCGCGCTCATGGGATCGAACATGCAGCGTCAGGCCGTGCCGCTTCTGCGCACCGCGGCGCCGCTCGTTGGGACGGGCATCGAACACATCGTGGCGCGCGACTCGGGCGTGTGCGTCGTGGCCCGTCGCGATGGCGTAGTCGATCTCGTCGATGCCAGTCGCATCGTGGTCAAGGCCGATACCTCGCCAGACGAGCCGGGCAGCCAGGTCGATATCTACAACCTCATCAAATACCAGCGCTCGAACCAGAACACGTGCATCAACCAGAAGCCCATCGTGAAGAAGGGCGACCGGGTGAGGAAGGGCGACGTGATCGGTGACGGCCCAGCGACCGAGACGGGCGATCTGGCGCTCGGTCAGAACATCGTCGTCGCCTTCACCCCTTGGCAGGGCTACAACTTCGAGGACTCGATCCTCCTGAACGAGCGCCTGGTCCGCGAGGACGTGTTCACCTCGATCCACATCGAGGAGTTCGAGTGTATCGCGCGCGACACCAAGCTCGGCAAAGAGGAGATCACGCGCGACATCCCGAACGTCGGTGAGGACGCGCTGCGCGATCTGGACGAGGCGGGCATCATCCGCATCGGCGCCGAGGTGAAGCCGGGCGACGTGCTCGTCGGCAAGATCACGCCCAAGGGCGAGACGCAGCTCTCCCCCGAGGAGAAGCTGCTGCGCGCCATCTTTGGCGAGAAGGCCGGCGACGTGCGCGACAGCTCGCTGCGTGTGCCTCCAGGCGTCTCCGGGACGATCATCAACGCCAAGGTCTTCAGCCGCAAAGGCGTGGACAAGGACGATCGCGCCAAGGACATCGAGGCCCACGAAGAGGCCAAGCTGCTCAAAGATCAGAACGACGAGATCAAGATCCTCGAGGATTCGTCCTTCGCGCGCGTCCGCGCGCTCTTGCTCGGGCAGGTGAGCGCTGGTCGTCTCGCCGACGAGCAGAACAAGACGCTCATCAAGCGCGGCGACGAGCTGACCGACGAGCTGCTCGACACGGTTCCCTACCGCTACTGGATCGATATCACGCTGGCCAAGAGCGCCTCGGATGTCGCCGAGAACGTCAGGCAGATTCTGGAGGCCTTCGAGGAACAGAAGAACGCCGTCAGAATCGTCTTCGGCGAGAAGATCAGCCGCCTGAAGAAGGGCGACGAGCTGCCGCCGGGCGTCATCAAGATGGTGAAGGTCTATGTCGCCATCAAGCGCAAGCTCAGCGTGGGCGACAAGATGGCCGGCCGCCACGGCAACAAGGGCGTCGTCTCGCGCATTCTGCCCGAGGAGGACATGCCCTACATGGCCGACGGTCGCTCCGTGGACATGGTCCTCAACCCGCTCGGCGTGCCCTCGCGCATGAACATCGGCCAGATCCTGGAAACGCACCTGGGCTGGGCCGCGCGCTCGCTGGGCGAGCGGCTCAACGCGTTCATCGAGCAGAACTACGGGCCAACGGCGCTGCGCGCGGAGCTCAAGAAGATCTACGACACGCCCGAATTTGCGCAGTTCATCGACAAGGTCGGCGACGACGACGTGGTGTCGCTGTGCCGTCGGCTCGAGCAGGGCATCCATCTGGCGACACCCGTGTTCGACGGTGCCCATGAGGCCGAGATCGACACGCTCATGGCGCAGGCCAAACAGAACGTCTCTGGTCAGCAGACGCTGTTCGATGGCCGCACGGGCGAGCCGTTCGATCAGGAGGTGACCGTGGGCGTCATGTACATGCTCAAGCTCCACCACTTGGTCGATGAGAAGATCCACGCGCGCTCCATCGGTCCCTACTCGCTCGTCACCCAGCAGCCGCTCGGTGGCAAGGCGCAGTTCGGCGGTCAGCGCCTGGGCGAGATGGAGGTCTGGGCCATGGAGGCCTACGGCGCAGCCTACTCGCTGCAGGAGTTCCTGACGGTGAAGAGTGACGACGTGGTCGGCCGCACGCGCATGTATGAGGCCATCGTCAAGGGCGAGAACGTCCTGGAGAGCGGCCTGCCCGAGAGCTTCAACGTGCTCATCAAGGAGCTCCAATCGCTCGCGCTCGACGTGGAGCTGCTCGAAGCCGTGCCCGTGAGCGACTCGGAGTTCGAGGCGCTCGGCGACGCCGCTTCGAAGGCGAGCGCGTTCGACTGACGCCTTTGGCGACCGCCGTAGGGGCAATCATCGAGTTTTCGATTTTGCCTTGGAACGATGGGTGGGGTTGTAGGGGCACGGCGTGCCGTGTCCTGCGTCTCGATGACACCATTCCGATGGGCACGGCACACCGTGCCCCTACGGTCCATTTCGCGACATTTGCCCTGATCGTTTTTCAGGACACCGACATTTTTAGCTCATGAACCCAGAATCCACTCTGGGCTCACATTTGGAGGCAGCGTGAAGGACATCTTCAATTTCTTCGAGAAGCCGAAGGATCCGTTGTCGTTTTCAGCCATCCGCATCTCGCTGGCGTCACCCGACAAGATCCGCCAGTGGTCGCACGGCGAGGTGAAGAAGCCCGAGACGATCAACTACCGGACCTTCAAGCCGGAGCGAGAGGGGCTCTTCTGCGCCAAAATCTTCGGGCCGGTGAAGGACTACGAGTGCAACTGCGGCAAATACAAGCGCATGAAGCACCGCGGCGTGGTCTGCGAGAAGTGCGGCGTCGAGGTCATCCAGTCCAAGGTTCGGCGTGAGCGCCTCGGTCACATCGAGCTCGCCACGCCCGTGGCCCACATCTGGTTCCTCAAGAGCCTGCCCTCGCGCATCGGCAACCTGCTCGACATCACGCTCAAGGATCTCGAGAAGGTCCTCTACTGCGAGAGCTACATCGTCACGAACCCGGGCAAGACGCCGCTCCAGAGGGGCGAGCTCCTCACCGAGGACAAGTATCACCGCGCGTTCGACGACTATGGCGACGCCTCCTTCGAGGCTGGCATGGGCGGCGCGGCCATCCGTGAGCTGCTCAGCCAGCTCGACATCGAGGCGCTGAGCGAGGAGCTGCGCGCCGACATGCGCACGGCCGCGAGCGACGCGAAGCGAAAGAAGCTCGCCAAGCGCCTGAAGGTGGCGGAGGCGTTTCGCATCTCGGGCAACCGCCCCGAGTGGATGATGCTCGAGATCGTTCCGGTCATCCCGCCCGATCTGCGCCCGCTCGTCCCGCTCGACGGAGGCCGCTTTGCCACGAGCGATCTGAACGACCTGTATCGCCGCGTCATCAACCGCAACAACCGCCTCAAGCGTCTCCAGGAGCTCAACGCGCCGGACATCATCATCCGCAACGAGAAGCGGATGCTTCAGGAGGCGGTGGACGCGCTGTTCGACAACGGTCGCCGCGGCAAGACCATCACGGGCCCGAACCAGCGGCCGCTCAAGTCGCTCAGCGACATGCTCAAGGGCAAGCAGGGCCGTTTCCGCCAGAACCTGCTCGGCAAGCGCGTCGATTACTCGGGCCGCTCCGTCATCACCGTGGGCCCCGAGCTCAAGCTGCACCAGTGCGGCCTGCCAAAGATCATGGCCTTGGAGCTCTTCAAGCCGTTCATCTACAACAAGCTCGAAGAGCGCGGTTACGTGACGACCATCAAGAGTGCCAAGAAGATGGTCGAGAAGGAGCGCCCCGAGGTTTGGGACATCCTCGACGAGGTCATCCGCGAGCATCCGGTCATGCTCAACCGCGCGCCCACGCTCCACCGCCTCGGCATCCAGGCGTTTGAGCCGGTGCTCATCGAGGGCAAGGCCATCCAGCTTCACCCGCTCGTGTGCGCGGCGTTCAACGCCGACTTCGACGGCGACCAGATGGCCGTCCACGTCCCGCTCTCCGTCGAGGCGCAGCTCGAAGCGCGCGCCCTGATGATGAGCACGAACAACATCCTCTCGCCCGCGCACGGAAAGCCCATCATCGTGCCCACCCAGGACATGGTCCTCGGCATGTATTACATGACGCGGTTGCGCGAGTTCGCGCAGGGCGAGGGTAAGATCTTCTCGAGCCCGGAAGAGGTGCGGGCCGCCTATGACCACGGCGCAATCGATCTGCAGGCGCGCATCTTCTGCCGCCTCGACGGCAGGCGCGTGGAGACGACGACGGGCCGCGTGCTCCTCTGGGACATCGTGCCCCGCGTCATCGGCTTCGACGCCATCAACAAGGTGATGGACAAGAAGCAGCTCGGGAACCTGATCGACATCTGCTACCGGATGTGCGGCGAGAAGGAGACGGTGCTCCTGGCCGACCGCATCCGCACCTTCGGCTACAACAACGCGACGCGCGCAGGCATCAGCATCGGCGTGAAGCACATGCTCATCCCGCACAAGAAGGAGCAGTTCCTCGCCGAGGCCCAGGCCGAGGTGCAGGAGATCGAGAACCAATATCTCGACGGCCTCATCACCGACGGCGAGCGCTACAACAAGGTCATCGATATCTGGGCCGAGGTCACCGAGAAGGTCGCCACCGAGATGATGTCCGAAATCTCGACGGAGACGGCGACGGGCATCAATTCCCAGACTGGCGAGAAGGAAGAGCGGCAGCAGCCCTCCTTCAACCCGATCTACGTCATGGCCGATTCGGGTGCTCGTGGTTCTGCCCAGCAGATCCGTCAGCTCGCCGGAATGCGCGGCCTGATGGCCAAGCCCTCGGGCGAGATCATTGAGACGCCGATCACCGCGAACTTCCGCGAAGGCCTCACCGTTCTCCAGTATTTCAGCTCGACCCACGGCGCCCGCAAAGGTCTCGCGGACACGGCGCTCAAAACGGCCAACTCCGGCTACCTGACCCGCCGCCTCGTGGACGTGGCGCAGGACGCGATCATCACCGAATACAACTGCGGTTCGGTCGATGGCCTGCTCATCGGCTCTCTCATCGAGGGTGGCGAGATCATCGAGACCATGGGCGAGCGCATCCTGGGCCGCACGGCCCTCGAGGACATCCTCGATCCCAACACGGGCGAGCTCATCGTGAAAGCCCACGAGGAGATCGACGAAGAGAAGGTCGCTCAAATCGAGGCGACGTCGATCGATCGCGTGAAGATCCGTTCGACCCTGACCTGCAAGGCCAAGCGGGGCATCTGCGTCGAGTGCTACGGTCGTGACCTGTCGCGCGGTCGCAAGGTGAACCTGGGCGAGGCCGTGGGTGTCATCGCGGCGCAGTCCATCGGTGAACCCGGCACGCAGCTGACGATGCGGACGTTCCACATCGGCGGCACGGCCACGCGTCGCGCGGAGCAGAGCTCGCTCGAAAACCGAAACACAGGCCTCGTGAAGTTCTCGAATCTCTCGGTCGTCAGCAAGAAGGACGGCGCGCTCATCGCGATGAACCGCAACGGTGAGCTCATCATCGTGGACGAGTCGGGCCGCGAGCGCGAGCGCTACCCGGTGGTCTATGGCGCGCGCATCCTGGTGAAGGAGGGCGACAAGGTCGAGCCGAACACGCTGCTCGCCGAGTGGGACCCGTTCTCCGTGCCCATCCTCAGCGAGGTCGCCGGAACCGTGAAGTTCGGCGACATCATCGAGGGCGTGACGATGAACGAAGTCCTCAACGAGGTGACCGGCCTGTCGAGCAAGGTCATCATGGAGTCCAAGGACCCCGATGCCCGGCCGCGCATCTCTGTCAAAGACACCTCTGGTGCGACGATCCATCTGCCGGGTTCCGAGCAAGAGGCGCGCTACCTGTTGCCCGTGGGCGCCAACATCGTCGCCGTCGAAGGGGACGAGATCGATGCGGGCGACGTCATCGCCAAGATGCCGCGCGAGACGACCAAGACCAAGGACATCACCGGTGGTCTGCCGCGCGTCGCCGAGCTGTTCGAGGCGCGCAAGCCCAAGGATCACGCGGTCATCTCCGAGATCGACGGCGTGGTGAGCTTTGGCAAGGACACCAAGGGCAAGCGCAAGGTCATCGTGACGCCAGAGATCGAGGGCCACCTGCGCGAAGACCTCGCGGTCGAATATCTCATCAGCAAGGGCAAGCACATCAGCGTGCACCAGGGCGACAAGGTCCAGGCGGGCGAGGCGCTCATGGATGGTGCTGCCAACCCACACGACATCCTGCATGTCCTCGGCGAGCAGGCGCTGGCGAACTACCTCGTGGACGAGATCCAGGAGGTCTATCGACTCCAAGGCGTGAAGATTAACGACAAGCACATCGAGGT
>JAISIF010000111.1 GCA_031262165.1 Myxococcales bacterium
TGCGCGACCTCAAACACATCCACCAACCCACACCTGTGAAGGAGCCACCATGTCTGACGACCACCGCGAATCCGACGCCGCGCTCAAGCCCCAAGAGCTCGACATGCACCGCGCCATAATCTCACTCATCGAGGAGGCCGAGGCGGTGGACTGGTACAACGAGCGAATCGCGCTCGCCTCGGACGAACAGCTACGGCGCCTGCTCAGCCACAACGCCAACGAAGAGAAAGAGCACCTGTCGATGTTGCTCGAATGGATCCGTCGCCGCGACAACGCCTTCGACGAGAACCTGCGCACCTACCTCTTCACGACGAAGGACATCTTGGAAATCGAGGCGGATTCCGAAGGTGGTGGTGAGTCTGGAGAGAGCTCGGGGGGCGCTTCGGGAAAACCACCTCGGTGGACCGTGGGCAGCCTCAAAGATCGATGAGCGGCACCTGAGTCGATCACCTCTACCGGCACCCACGCCGCGGAAAGAGGCTTCTCGAAGAGGGACATCGCGTCGAGCGGTGTCCCTCTTTCGTCAATCCCCCTCGGAAGGCGTCCAACGCGCCGTCATCGCGGGCACCGCCCCACCCCAAGGCGTTCACCGCCTCTGTCGGTCAATCGTTCTTCGTCGCCGCGCGCCTCGCCATGAGCGTGACGATGAGGTCTCCGAGCGGAATGGCTCTGTGTCCAAGCCCAATTCGTCCTTCCACGACCGAGCCATTCACCCCACCCCGCTGCCCCCTTTGACCCGCTGGCGCAACATTGCCTGGGTGCAAAGCCTTCAGCTGCCTTGAGAGAGGCCGGACGTCGGAGGGACCGACGCACCCGCAAAGGATCCATTTTCTGCTGCGGCCGCCTCTATCGCTGGCGCGCTGCGCGAGAGGTGTCATGGCTGATTTTGGGATGGGTGGGATGGTGGGCAGTGTCGAGCAGGAGTCCTTCGAGCGCCTTTTGGAAGAGAGCCTGGCCCACGCCCGCGTGAACATCGAAAAAGGCGATCGCGTCCAGGGTCGAGTCATCGGCTTCAGCGGCAACGACGCTGTCATCGATCTCGGAGCCAAACGAGAGGCCCTGCTCTCACTGTCCGAACTAACCCTCGAAGGCGAGCCACTCGAGCTCGACGTCGGGGATGAAGTCGAGGGAACGATCACCTCGGAGGGCGACGACGGCGAGCCCGCGCGCCTCACGACGCAGGTTCCCAAAGGGCGGCTCGGGCGCCTGTTTTTGGCCGACGTCCGCGAGGCGGGCAGGACGATCACGGGCGTCGTCCGCGGCTACAACCGCGGTGGGCTCGAAGTCCAAGTCGGCGGCCTGCGGGCCTTCTGCCCCATGTCTCAGATCGACGTGCGACCGCCCGAAGATCTCTCGAAGTTCGTGGGCGAGCGCCTCCAGTTCAAAGTCCACGATCTGCGCGGGCGCCAGGTCGTCATCTCGCACCGCACGCTCATCGACGAACAGCGCAGCGAGAAAGCCATCGAGACGCTCGAACGCCTGACCGAAGGTGCGGTCGTGACGGGCACCGTGGCCACGCTGCACGACTTCGGCGCCTTCATCGATCTGGGTGGCCTCGACGCGCTCCTGCCGACGAGCGAGCTCACGCGGCGGCGCATCAGCAAGCCCTCGGATCTCCTCAAGCCCGACCAGGAGGTCGAGGTGCAAGTGCTGCGGATCGAGCCTGGCGACGCGCGCCGCAGGGCCAGGATCACCGTCTCGCTCAAGGCACTCGAGACCGACCCATGGGAAGAGGCGAGCGAGTGGCTCATGGAGGGCGCGGCCTTCCGCGGCAAGGTCGTCGGAATTCAACCCTTTGGCGTTTTCGTCGAGCTGGTGCCGGGCGTGGACGGCCTCATCCATGTCAGCGATCTGGGCGGCGGCGAGCAGCGTGTCGATGATTTGGAGAAGCGCCTGCCTCTCGGGAGCGAGCTCGACGTGCTCGTCGGACCAGTCGATTGGGAGAATAGGCGCGTCTCGCTCATCCCGATCAGCCTACCAGGCGAAGCGCAGCCACAGGTCAGTGGGCGCGAAGGCATGGGGAGTGGCAGTGGGCGCGATGGCAACGCTCAGGAATCATCTGGCTCGGCCTCGGCGGCCAAGGCCAAGGATTCAGGCCTCAAGGCGACCCTGGCCGAATCTCTGCGGGAGAAGGCGGCCAGCCGCGAAGAGTGAGCCAGGCCGACATCTGACAGCGCTACCCCAAACGGACGCCGCCGCATCGGCCCGCAAAGAGCGCGACGCGGCGGCGTCATGTTTCATGTCGAGTCCCGATGGCGGCCAGCGGGCGTGCCGTGCGGCGCGCCCGCTACTTGTCGAGGCTGTCCAGGTTCACGAGGATATCGGACCAGTCTTTCTCGTCGTCGTTCAGCGCGTGTTGCGGCTTGGGTTGCGGCGCCTCGACGATGTTCGGCAGCGGCGCAATGATGGTCTTGCTCTCCGAATCCAACGCGTTGTCGCTCGCGAGAGTGACCTCAGGCCTCGAGGGCTGCGCTTGAGGCGCCGCTGGTCGCGCGGTGGGGATGGAAGCCGCTGGAGGCGCTGACCGGGAAATGGCCGAGCTCGACGCGGCGGCGCGCGGCGTCATGCTGGGCGGCCTGGCGCTCTTGTAGCGCTCCAGCTCCAACTCCACGACGCGCAGCGCCTTGGCCTTCTCCTGGACCGAGCGCTGGAGCTTGTCGATCTCGAGCTGGCGCTGCTGTTCCTTGCGCTCCAGGTCCTGCCTGCAGCGCCTGACGACGGCCTCATGCTCGCGCACCTGGCGGGCGGCACTCTCCTGGTGTCCGCGCAGTTCGGCCTGAAGTTTCTGCATCGCCTGGTTGAGAAGATCGGCGCGCTGCTTCTCCTTTCCTGCCTGTTCGAGCGCCGTCTCCAGCTCGTGGAGCTTGGCGTCGCGCTGCGCCAACGCCGCTTCGAGCTTGGCCGTGGCCTGGGCTGCCGCCAGTTCATCTTCGCTGAGCTGCTGCTTCAGATCACTGACCTGATCCTGGAGCTCCTGGGTCTCGAGTTGCAGCGTCGCGCGTTCTGCCGTGCGCGCATCGTTGAGCTCGATGAGCTGCGCTTCCTGCGACAGAAGCCGCTCTTCCAGATCGCGCTCAAGGGCGGCCTTTTCCGAGGCGCTCGCCTCGACTGCCTGGCGCTGCTCGTCGAGCTGCAAGTCCTTCTGGGCGATCTCCAGGAAGAGCGCGTTGATCTGCTTGTCTTGGATGGCCTGGGTCTCTTCGGCCGCCTGTGAGAGCTGCTGCGCGCACGCCTCCAATTCGGCGCGCTGTGCTTCCAGCGCAGCGATCTGCCGCTCGTGCGCCGCGAGGCTGCCCTGGAGGGCATCGTGGGCCTGCGTCAGCTCGACGATCCGGCGATCTCTTTGGGTGATCTCCGCGTCGGCCTCCCGAACACGGGCTGCCAGCTCCTGCTGTAGGGCGACTTCGCGTTGGGCCATCTCGTGTGACGTGGCCTCGAATTTCTCCTGGAGCTCGGCGCTCCTCTCCTTCTGAGCCGCGAGCGCTGATTGAAGGTCGGAGAGCATCGACTCCCGATCCCCCAGGATCTCCTTGAAGGCGTCGCACTCGGCGGCGAGCGCGGCGCCCTTCTCCTCTGCCCTGGAGCAGGCCTGCGCGCGCTCATCGAGCTGAACGCCCAGGTCGCGGAGCCGATTCTCGAACGACGCCTGCTGCTCCGACCAGGCATGCTGCTCGATGTCGAGCTGAGCGCGGACCTCGCGCAACGCCTCGTCCTGTGAGTGGCGCATGCTCTCCAGTCGTTCAATGCGAGCGAGTCCTTCGTCACACGCCTGTGTCCGCTGCGCGAGGCTCTCGTCGAGCGACGCGACGCGGGATTTTTCGACGTCGAGGGCGCTCTCCAGGTCGGCCAGCGATGCCACTTTCTGGCTGAGCACTGCCTGAGTGTCCTCCAGCGTCGCGGCGAGATCTTTTTCCGACACCTCGAGGCTCTCGATGTGCGCGAGCAACTGCTTGCGCTCGTCCTCCAATGCCTGGATGTCGCCCTCGCGGCTCGCTTTCTCGGCGCGGGTGTCGTGGAGCTGCTCTTCCATCTCCGCGAGCGTCTGCTGGAGATCGGCTAGGTGCTGCGCTCGTTCGGAGCTCTGTGCCTCCGATGCGCTCAGCCGACCCTGGAGATCCGACTCACGCGATGCGGCCAGCTGCTGCACCGCGGCCATCTCGCCCTGGAGCTCGGCGAGCTGGCGCTGACCTTCGGAGATCTGATCGTTCAAGTGACGTTCGAGCCGCGTCTTGGCGTCCTGAAGTTCGGCATAGGAGTGTTCCAAAGCGTTCTTGGCTTCGAACGTCGCGTCGAGCTCACCTTCGAGCGTCGCGAGTCTCTCATCGCGATCCGCGATCTGGACGTCGCGCTCGACGAGCTTGTCGTCGCGATCCGTGATCTCAGCACGCAGCTCGTTCTCCAGCGCGTCCTTCGACTCGATCGTCGCTTCCAGATTGCTCTCGAGGACCGTAATCCTGTCGTCGCGATCACTGATCTCGCCACGCAGCTCGTTCTCCAGCGCGTCCTTCGACTCAATCGTCGCCTCGAGATCGCCCTGGAGTTCCGCGATCTTTCCATCGCGATCACCGATTTCGCCGCGAAGCTCATTGTCCAGCGCGTCCTTCGACTCAATCGTCGCCTCGAGATCGCCTTTCAGTTCCGCGATCCTCCCATCGCGATCACTGATCTCGCTACGCAGCTCGTTCTCCAATGTGTCCTTGGCCTGACCGAGCGATTCCAGATCACTCTGGAGTTCCGCGATCCTTCCATAGCGATCTCCGATTTCGCTACGCAGCTCGTTCTCCAGCGCGTCCTTCGACTCAATTGTTGCTTCGAGATCGCCTTTCAGTTCCGCGATCTTTCCATCGCGATCACTGATTTCGCCACGCAGCTCGTTCTCCAGCGCGTCCTTCGACTCAATTG
>JAISIF010000146.1 GCA_031262165.1 Myxococcales bacterium
GCGGGGCCAGCTCTCGCTCAGTAGAAGGCGCGCCCTTCAAATCCCTCCAATGGAAGTCGAGGCACGGGCGCGATGGCGGTTGATTCCGCGGAACTGAAACAGGTCTTGGTCGAATCGGCGGACATCGCCGCGCAGGCAGGGCAGCAGGAGACGACGGCACACCTGCTCCTCGCCCTCTTCACTACCCCCAATCGCGCCCAGCTCCTGCTCGACGAGCGCGGGGTGAACGTCGAGCGCCTGCTCATGGTCGTCTCGCGCGCCTTTCGCGAAGAGGCGCAGCAGCGCCGCGAGGCCATCGAGCGCGCTAGAGAGATCGCCGAAGGCTGCCGCGTCGCGGAGACCGACTGCGTCCACCTGCTCATCGCGATGACGCGGGCACGCGGCTGCACCGCCTTCCAGATGCTCCAGGCGTGCGGCGTCAACGTCTCGTCGCTGCGCAACACGGCACTTTCCTACTATCTGGGCGCGCCGCCGCCGCGCTGCTGGAACCAGCTCCACGAGCCCTCGCCGTCTTCACGGACCGCCACCACCGCGAGCGTGCCTTCGCCGCACGAGCTCCTCACGGGCAGGCCGCCGCCCTCGGCGCGGTTCGCAGCCGCCGACGCTGCTGGCGTCAGGCAGCCGCTGTCGTCGGCGCCCCCCTCGTTCCTGCTCTCGAAGATCCCGACGAACACGCCTGGCCAGCGGCCCGCGCGCATCTCAGCCATCCCCCACAAGGTGTCGCAGACCTCGACCATCGAGCCCAGCGCCTCGCAGGCAGAGCCTCCCACCAACGCCAGGGAGCACCTCGGGCCGCTGCCCAAGATCGAGGCGAGCATCGAATCCATCGGTGGATTCGAGCCCCTTCCGTTGCCCAGGCCGATCTCTCGCGCGGGCGCGCCGATCTCCCGCTGGCAGCTCGATCCGGTGCGCTTCCCCACGCTGTGCGAGTTGGGCCGAAACCTGAGCGAGCTGGCCTCCCAGAACCGCCTCGATCCCGTCATCGGCCGCGAGCGCGAGATCGACGAGATCATCGACATCCTGGGCAAGCGCCGGACGAACAACCCTTGCCTGCTCGGTGAGCCGGGCGTGGGCAAGACGGCCGTGGTCGAAGGGGTTGCCCAGGCGCTCGTGGCCCTCGCCGAGCGCGGCGCCACGCGCCAAGACAAGATCCTCGTCGAGCTGGACGTGGCCTCTCTCGTGGCCGGGACACAGCTGCGCGGCGCGTTCAGTGAGCGGCTCGGCGCGATCAAGGACGAGGTGCGCGCGGCCGACGGCAAGGTGGTCGTGTTCATCGACGAGCTGCACACGCTCATCGGTGCGGGCGCCACGGGCGAGGGGCCACAGGACGCGGCCAACGAGCTCAAGAGCGTGCTCGCGCGCGGCGACTTCCCGTGCATCGGCGCCACGACCCACGACGAGTTCCGCAAGCACGTGCGCCAGGATCCAGCGATGGAGCGGCGCTTCACGCCTGTGCGCATCGACGAGCCGAGCGTGGACGACACGGTCGCGATCTTGAAGGGCATCGTCGAGCGCTACGAGGCGCACCACGGTGTCCACTATGCGCCCGAGGCCTTGGTCGCCGCCGCCTCGCTCTCTGCCAAGCACATCGCGGAGCGCTTCCTCCCGGACAAGGCCATCTCGGTCATCGACCTGACCGGCTCGCGCGCGCGGCGCGAGGGCATCAGTGACATCGGGGTGCGCGAGATCGCGCGGACCATCTCGCGGCTGTCCGGCGTCCCAGAGGAACGTCTCACGCTCTCGGACGCGGGCCGCCTGCTCCAGCTCGAGTCGGACCTCAAGGCGCACGTCATCGGCCACACCGAGGTCATCGAGCGCGTCGCGCAGGTATTGCGCCGAAACTACGCGGGCTTCTCGTCGCACCGACCGATGGGCTCGTTCCTGTTCTTGGGCCCGACGGGCGTGGGCAAGACCGAGCTCTCCAAGGCGCTGGCAGAGGTGCTGTTTGGCGCGCGCGAGGCTCTCGTCCGCCTCGACATGAGCGAATGCGTCGAGAAGACGGGCGTGGCGCGCCTGCTCGGCGCGGCGCCTGGCTACGTCGGCTTTGGCGAGGGCGGCCAGCTCACCGAGCCGGTCCGGCGCAGGCCCTCGTCCGTCGTCCTGTTCGACGAGATCGAGAAGGCGCACAGCGACGTGCTCATGCTCTTGCTGCAGGTCCTCGAAGAGGGCTCGCTGACCGACGGCAGCGGCCGCCGCGTCGATTTTTCGAACAGCGTCGTGATCCTCACCTCGAATCTGGGCGCCGAGCACTTTGGCAAGGCGCGCGCGGCCGTTGGCTTTGGCGCGGCCGCGTTGGGCGCCGATGGCTGGAACCAGGCCGAACGGGCCTTGGAGGCGGCGCGCGGGCAGATCGCCCCAGAGCTGTGGAACCGGCTCGACGAACGGCTCTGCTTTTTGCCGCTGGGCCGCGACGAGGTGGCGCGCATCGCTCTGCTGCTGCTCTCCGATTCGTCGCAGCGCCTGAGCGCGGACAAGGGCCTGGCCTACACCGCCTCGAGCGAGGTCGTGGAGCATCTGCTTGACAGCGGCGGCTTTGACCCGACGCTGGGGGCTCGCCCCATGCGGCGGACGGTGCAACGGCTCGTCGAGGCACCGCTCGCAGATGCCATCCTCGATCGAAGATTCCAGCGCGGCGACCGGATCGCCGTCGAGATGGCGGGGGCAGAGATCGTGTTCCGCAGGGCGTGAGAGGAAGGGCAATCGAATTCTGTTTTTCGACCAAGATCGAGGCGTGTCTTCGTAGGGGCGTTGCGTGCAACGCCCTACACATCCCGATTCGAGATCAAAAAATAGAACTCGACCGCCCTCGGCGTGAGAGGCAGGCGGATAGACACCGCCTCACTCAGCCGTGCCACCACCCGCCTTGCGCTGGAGCCGTGCCGCGATCTTGGTCAGCTCCTTGTCGCTGGGGAACAGGAGGAGCGCCACGCCGCAGGCCCACAGCGCCTCGGTGAAGCGGCCCGCGCGCTCGAGCATTTGGACGAGGATGTGGCGCGGCGCTGGATCGGATGGCGCGAGGAGGATGGCCTGTTCGATGTGCGCCTCGGCTTTGTCGATCGGGCCGCCAGCGCGCAGGGTCAGGCGCGCCGCTTCGCGGTGGTAGGCCGCGCGCGAGTCGTCGAGCCGGATGGCGTCCTCGATGAGCTTGAGCGCCTGGGCCGGTTCGCTCTCCTCCAGGGCGCGCTGGAAGAGCGTCGCCGCCTTGCTCATGCCAGCGCGGGTCTCGGCACGCTGACATGCGGCGCCGATCGCCGGGTTGCCCGGGTCGAACTCCAGCGCCTGTCTGAGGTCGATGAGGGCGCTGTCGTATTTGCCCTGTTCGAGCTTTTCGAGAGCGCGGCGGAAGCGCTCGTCGGCCTTGCTGGGCACGGTCATGCGCGTGCTCGCGGCGCGCGGCGGGGAGCTCTTCGGCTCAGGCGAGGCCGTGGTGAGCGCGCGCAACAGCTCCTGCGTGTCACCGTTCAACTCAGAGAGGCGCACGCCCAGGCCGCGCTTGCCAGGCTGCCGGATCGTCGGATCGGCCATTCCCGAGAGGCACAGCGGGCCCGAGGCCATCTCGATGGCGATCGTGAGCGGGGTGGCTGGCGGCAACTGGGGCGCGCGCTCCTCCTCCAGAAACAGGGTGCCGCGCGCGAGCGCCTGACTGGCGAGCGCCACGAGAGCAGGCCGGGCCAGGGTCGGCAGAGAGAGATGGACGCTCTCCGCGTTCGCGCGGCGGGCGAGGGTGAGGAGCTGCAGGGCCAGATCGAAGTCGATTGGCTTGGGCAACGCCGCGATGGCGAGCCCCTTGGCCAGGGCTTGGGCGAGCGGCTGATCGAGGCGCGGCTCGGTGAGTGTCGCCTCATCGAGCATCAGCAGCACGGTCGGCGGCATTGGCAGGCGGGTCAGCTCGTCGAGCACGGAGAAGCTGTCCGTGTTGGGCATGGCCAGGTCGAGCAGGACAGCGTCGATGCCGCCAGCCCGCGCGCGGGCCAGGCAATCCACACCAGAGAAGGCGGCCTCGATGGCGCAATCGCCTCGGCTCAGAGCTGTCCTGGCTCGGGAGAAGAGCGCGGGATCGTCGTCGGCGATGAGCAGGGTCAGGGACATGGCGTCGGATACTATCGAATGACCTCGGTCGCTCGCGGGGCGCTGCTCGCGACGCCCCGCCACGTCCCTCTCGGTATCCAAAAAAGCGGCGCTCGATCTCGAGGCTGGGGACGGGGCGGGGAGCAGGGCGGCCTTTGTTCTATTTTTTTGATCTCGAATCGGGGTGTGTCGGGGCGTTGCGTGCAACGCCCGTCGTGTTTGTGTCGAATGACGACCGCAGGGCGCTCTTCGCAAAGCCCCTACGAAGACACGCCTCGATCTTGGTCGAAATACAGAACTCGATTGCCCTGGGGCGGGGAGGCGGGTGACTCGATGGGTGGAGCGAAAAGGTGCGATTCGGAGTGGTCCGTAAGCCGAGTTTTGTCCCCCGGCGACCCGTGAAGGCCGTCGGGGTGATGAACATTCCTCTAGGGTCCAGATTGCTCTGGACCTCGAGCGAGCCAACCCGGAGACGTTCGGCGGGCAACCGAAAGGGCGCCTCGAAGGCGTCCGTGTCTCCCTATTTGCTCTTGCTCCAGATGGGGTTTTCCGTGCCGGTGACATCGCTGTCGCCGCGGTGCGCTCTTACCGCACCTTTTCACCCTTGCCTGGACGCCCGAAGGCGGCCGTGGGCGGTCTGTTTTCTGTGGCACTTTCCGTCGGGTCGCCCCGCCTGGCCGTTAGCCAGCATCGCGCCCTGTGGAGCTCGGACTTTCCTCTCGCGTTCGAGACGCCAGCGTTCACCTGGACCGCTCCGAATCGCGCGCGGAACCTAGTCATCGCCCCCGGCGAGGGGAAGGGGCGATTTCGATGGAGATCGATGTGGTTTTTCGCAGGGGCATTGCGCCCAAGTCCCTGCGGTCGTCATTCGAGACGAACACGACGGACATTGCGGGCAACGCCACTACTCGACATCGTCCGCGTCACCTCGAATCGATCCCCCGAGCGCCCAGCCAACGTCAGGGGTGGCCCTTGAGCTGAGCATCACTGGAGGGTATGCGCGCCGCCCTCGTCCTTGCCCCTCTTCTGAGAGGAGAGCTCTCATGGCCCGCCCGCTCCTCGCCGCCCTTCACCATCCCCCCCTGCGCGTGCCGCGCTGTTGCCTGCTCGCCTCCGCGCTCATCCTCGCCCTCACAACAGCTGGATGTGACTCGGACAGCGACCCCATCGAGGACGAGCGCGTCGCCAAGGTGGGCCCCGAGGGCGGCGTTCTGCGCGTGCGTGGCGGCGTTCTGAACATTCCGGCGGGCGCCCTGCGCGAATCGACCGAGATCACGTTCCGCGTCTCCGAGCTCGGCGCGCCCGAGGTCCCGGATCGCGTCCGCGTCACCAAATCCTTTCATCTGTCGCCCCGCTCGCTGCGCTTCCTGACCTTTGCCACGCTCACCCTCGACATCTTGCCCGCGCGCTTGCCTGACACGGGCACGGCACTCCAGGCCTCGCAGTTCGATCTGCGGCGCGCCGACGTCTTGTCCGATGTGCAGGAGCGGCTCAACGGCGTGAGCGCGGACCTCGAACAGCGGCGCGTGAGTGGCGAGGTGCTCCAACTCGGCGTGTTCTGGAGCACGGTCCCGGCGGCCCCGAGGCCCGCGTTCGTGAGCGTCTCGCCTCAGGAGCGCGTGCTCGACGTGGGCGACACGTTCCAACTCGACGTCGAGATCCGCGATCAGGCGAGTGTGGCCATGGCGATCGACGCCGTGGGCCTGTCGTTCTCCTCGGACGACGCGGCCGTGGCCAGCGTCGATGGCTCGGGCCTCGTCACCGCGCTCGGGCCAGGCTTGGCACACTTGACGGTCAGGGCAGGCGCGGCGCAGGCAACGGCGCGGGTCAAAGTCCGCAGTGGCGCGGCAATCCCCACGGTGTTCGAGTGGGAGAACCCGCTGCCGCAGGGCAACTCACTCACCGCCATCACGCGAGATCAGTCGGGCGCGCTCTACGTGGCTGCCACGGGCGGCAACATCTGGAAGCGCGCGCCAGGCGGCGTGTTCGAGCGCATCCATCAGGTCCCAGACGCGCGTTTTGCCGCGATGAGCGCGATCGGCTCGCGCCTCGTGGCCGTCGGGTCGAGCGGCGCGAACGGCCTGCTGCTCACGCTCGACGAAGGTGAGGCTGGGGGAGAGATGAGCGCGCGCACGCTCTCGGTGACCGGCTCGACGCTCCGGCGCCTCTCTTTGGATGAGACCGGGACACGCGGCGTGGCGGTCGGCAGTGGGGGCCACCTCCTCGTGTTCGATGCGGCGCTCGACGCCTGGCGGGTCGAACCCAACCCCTCGTTCGACGGCCTCCTGGCTGGTGGGTTCGCGGGGGACGCGCTGCGCGTGCTCACGAGGACTGGGCTCATCTACGAGCGCGCGGCGTCCATGGAGGCGGGCTGGTCGCGTCTCCTCGCCGACGGCGCGCCCGAGGCCCAATTGATCGACGCCGTGGATCTGCGCGACGGCGCCTTTGCGGCCATCGACGCCATGAATCGTCTCTGGCGCTTCGACGACGCGCTCGGCTGGCGCGAGGTCCAGATCGACGATGGCCAGAGAGATGACGTCGAACCCGAATCGCCATCGACCCTCTCACTCCAGGCCATCTTCCGAATGGGCGAGCGCGTGATGCTGCGCGCCATGGAGACACCCACGACCGCGCCCTCCCTGGAGCGAGAGCTCGTGCTCCTGGAGAGAACCACGGCCTCTGAAGAATCCACCTTCGAGCGCCTGGCGCTTCCGGTGGGCGCCACGACAGCGCTCTGGGCGTCGAGCGAGGTCAACCTGGCCGCGGTCGGCGCTGCCGGGGTCATCCACTTCTGGAATGGGAGCGCGTGGACCGCGCTGTCGAGCGGGGAGACGGGCTGGATCATTGCGCTGCGCGCCTTTGAGGCTGGTCGCGTCTATGCGTTGGTCGAGCGCTGCCTCGACGCGAGCTGCACCCTCGTCGAGAACCGCCTGCTCTCGCGCACGGCGGAGGGCGCTTTCACGGACATCACGCCTCCCGATGGCTTCTGGGGACGGATGCGCGCGATGGGCGGGCGCAGTGCGGACGACCTGTGGGTCATGGGCGACACCAACCTCGCCCATCATTGGCGTGACGCGGCCTGGACTCTGGTCGAGCTGCCCACGACAGGCATCTTTGCCATCGAGCGCTGTGGCCAGGACCTGTTCGCCGCTGGCCAGAACGGCCTCGTCATGCGCGAGAACCAGGAGCAGCAGGATCAGGATGATGAGGAGAGCGCCGCAGGCGCCTGGTCGATCTCCGTGACGACGGGCAGCGCCGCGCTGCGCGGCCTGAGTTGCGCGGGTGAGGCGATGTTCGCCGTGGGCGACAACCAGGTCATCGCCTGGGTGCATGGCAACCCGGTGCAGCTCTCGCCCAACGACGACCTGATCCGGACCGCCTACTGGAAGACGGTCTTCGGCACGCCCGAGGGCAGGGCCTTCATCGGCGGCAACGCGCGCTACATCCTCCTGTGGAACGGGACCCACTTCGACTACTTCGACAACCCGGCGGGCCTGCTCGTCTATAACGTCCGCGCGCTCTTCGGGACGGGCTACACCGACGTCTGGGCTGCTGGGACGCTGGTGACGGGCGAGGGCTTCCTCGCGCACTTCGACGGCGCCGAGTGGCGCCAGCTCGACGCTGGGATGGTCCCTCCAATCCTCGCCATCGATGGGCTCGACGACGGCACGATCTGGTTCGGTGGCGGCAATGGCTCGATCCTGCGTGGTGATCCGAGCGCGCCGAGTGAGTGATAGAGAATGATTCGGATTCGAAATTCTTTGGTGAGAATTCATTTTCGAATGCGCATGCAATGGCCGAATTCATTTCGTTCAATGGAGGAGGGCTCCACCCCCTTGACACCCCATAAAACCGCTGTGTAGAGGGCGCCGCCATGGCTGCGGACAACTATGACGATTTGATTTTTACGCTCGGAGACATTGCTTACGAGCGATATTGGAATCGACCCGGTGAGTTGAAGTCCATTGAGCTCGTGCTCGAGGTGGCAGAGACGCTCGAACACCATCAGCTCGAACTTCAGGAGCTCGAAGCCGCGATGGATGACGAGGAGCAGGCCTTCAAGGAGTTCCAGGCGGCGGTGGAGGAGGAGGCGGCCCAGTGCCAGGAGCTCGTGGAGCAGCACATCAAGCCGGTGAAGTTGGCCGAGTCCAAGGCCAAGGCCATCGAGTCCTCGCTCCTGTCCAAGCGCAAAGATCTCGGGACCGCCCGTCAAAACCTCTCCAAGCTCGAAAAGCAGATCAAGCAGTGGAGGGCCGATGGCTATTTGGACAAGGCCAAGGACAACGAGATTCGATACAAAAGCCTCAAGATGGATCTCCTGAAGCGCGGTCGCGAATGCGAAGAACTTCAGACGAAATATGACTCCATCATGAATCCCGATTCGGGGCCTGGCATCGAGGGCATTCGCGCGCGACGTCGGCAGATCGATCTCCAGCAGCAATTGGATCAGCGCTCCGATGACTACAACGAGCGAATGCAGGAGCTCGAAGATCAGGCCGCTCAGGCAGAGCAGAACGTGAGCGACGCCCAGCGAGATTACGAAGACCGGATCATGGACCTCGGTGAAGAGGTCTATCGAAAGCGGTTGGCGGATCCGGCGCTGGCCGCCTTTTATCCGCGCATCGATAAGCTCGCACGGCAGCAATAGATTCGGATTCGAAATATAATATATTCAGATAAGTCCTAAGTGAAAGGCGGCCTCCATGGGTCGCCTTTTTTTATTTCATGAGAAATATTTTATTCCATCGGGCCCCCCCCCCGGCTTTTCCTGGAGACTGAAAAGGTTTGACCTTTACGGCAATTGGCTTCACCCCACATTTCTGTAAATGTGAGCAGATGAAAACTACAATTCTAAAAGAGCTTGCCTTTTAGCGCATGATTTAAATCGGAATTAGAAGTCTGGCAGAGAATATTTGAAAAACGCCGCGAAAAGGCCTCTTTGAGAGACCAGCGACGAAAAGCCCCCGGCTTTTCCCGCGGATCATTACTTTTCGAAGTTGAAGGTCAATGGATTGTTTCGTCGCTTCGCGCCTCGCAATGACGAATCATTGAAGATGGGGAATACATGATTCGTCCTGTTCCCAGACCGCATCCGCACGAGATTTTTTCATTGCGCAAGGGCTCGATTCATCACGCCCTCTATTCTGAATGATTGATCCGAACATTGCGCCATGAATGGCGCCCCTGTGAAAAGACATTCCGTCAGCGAGATTCTGGAATAGGTCTATTGATTGAATGCGCGG
>JAISIF010000169.1 GCA_031262165.1 Myxococcales bacterium
CACGAGGCGTTGGACAGGATGTGGTCCGTGTCCTTGTTGTATTGGTCGCTGTTGACGCCCATGACGATCGTGCGATCCGGATTCTTGGCTGGCGCGCTGATGATGACCTTCTTGGCGCCCTGCTCCAGGTGAACGCTGGCATCCTCACGGCCCTTGAAGATGCCGGTGCACTCCATGACGATGTCCACGCCGAGCTCTTTCCAAGGATAGGTCTTCGGATCGCGCAGTTTGAGGAGCTTGATCGACTTGCCATTGATGATGACCGAATCGTCCGTGTGCTTGACGCAGCCATTGAACGTGCCGTGGACGCTGTCGTGCTTGAACAGGTAGGCCATCGTCTTGGCGTCGCCCAGGTCATTGATGGCGACGACATCGATTTCGTTCTCGAGGCCGCGCTCATAGATGGCACGGAGGATGTTGCGGCCAATGCGGCCAAAACCATTGATTGCAAACTTAGCCATGAATTTTTTCCTCGCGTTTCGTGTGAAATACGGACCCCACTCAAAGAGATCCTGTTGGAAGGAGTTGCCCTGGCAGGCAGCTCCCTGAAAAGGTCGGCGGCCTTCTAGTCAGCGACCCCAGTCGAGTCAATGCGTTTTCACAGACGCGCAACCCGTTGATTTTACTGGTGATTTCATGTCGGACAGGTGGGAACCGGGCGGTCTCGACGCCCTTGCGGTGTCGAGAGGATTCGATGGGTCTGGAAAATTGTTTTTGGCAGGGCCGATGATTGAGAAAGGGAGTTTCAGTGGAAACGAATCAAATCAAGAAAATCGAAGAGAATCCGAATCCATCGACGACTCAAAGAATCGAGGCGCGCTTTTATGTGAGGACGCGGGAAGAGACGGGCGATGGCGATCGAAACAATGAATTGGGTGTCACGGATTTCGCCGAGCTCCAGCGGCTCTATCATTCGGGATTCATTGCGTCCGAAGATGAGATTCGACGGCATGGCTCTGATGCATGGAGAACGGCTGGGACAATGCCTGAGCTCATGCCGACCAAGCCGCGCCGATGGCTGGAAGGAAATGAATTCGCGCTCCTCGCGGCGCTCCTGTGTTTCATCACGCTCGTTTTGATCTTTATATTCAAATGATTGGTTTATTGAAATGGAATGCTCCGTTGCTTTGCCTCTCGCAATGACGACTCGATGGACCGCCTTCCAACCCTCTTGCGCCTTTGCCCGAATCCTTTAGAAGGCCGCGCCTCGACTTCCGAGGGCCTGCTTCCCCTCCTCATCCAGAAGGCGGCGCGTGAACTCGCAGCCGTCTTTTTTTTCGGCCTGCCCGGCTGCTCCTCAGACCGGGCGACTCATCGCTCAACCAACCCATCCCATCCCTCATCCCAAAGGTGCCTCCCATGACGAAGCTCAAACCCCTCGCGCATTTCACCTCTCGCCGCGGCCCTGTCGTCCTCGCGATCCTGGATGGGGTCGGCATCGGCAAATATGAGGAGGGAGACGCGGTCCGCGCGGCGAGCACCCCCACGCTCGATAGGCTGCTCACTCGCGCGCCCCATTGCTTGCTCAAAGCGCACGGCACCGCGGTCGGGCTCCCCTCGGATGCGGACATGGGCAACTCCGAGGTCGGCCACAACGCGATGGGCGCGGGCCGCGTGTTCGACCAAGGCGCCGCACTCGTGTCGCGCTCCATTGCCTCGGGCGCGATGTTCGAAGGCCAGGCGTGGCAGGAGCTCATCTCGAACGTCCTCGCGAGCGGTGGCGCGCTCCACTTCATCGGCCTGTTCTCGGACGGCAACGTCCACAGCCACATCGATCACCTCGAGGCCATGATCGAGAAGGCCGCTGCCGCAGGCGTGAAGAAGATCCGCGTCCATACCCTGCTCGACGGCCGCGACGTGGGGAAGACGAGCGCGCTCGACTACGTGCTGCCCTTCGAGGCGTTCCTCGAAGGGCTCCGCGCCAAGGGCTGCGACGCGCGCATCGCCTCGGGCGGCGGCCGCATGTTCATCACGATGGACCGCTACGGCGCCGACTGGTCCATGGTCGAGCGTGGCTGGAAGACGCACGTGCTCGCCCAGGGGCGGCAGTTCGCGAGCGCGCGTGCGGCCATCGAGACGATGCGCGCGGAGACGGGCGCCAACGACCAGGACCTCGGCGCGTTCGTCATCGCCGAGGGCGGCGCGCCAATCGGCCCGATCGAGGACGGCGACAGCGTGGTCTTCTTCAACTTCCGCGGCGATCGCGCGCTGGAGATCACGGCGGCGTTCGAGAGTGGCCCCGAGTTCGACAAGTTCGACCGCGAGCGCGTGCCCAAGGTCGCCTACGCCGGAATGATGGAATACGACGGCGACCTGCACGTGCCGAAACGCTACCTCGTCGAACCACCCGCCATCGATCGCACGCTGGGCGAATACCTCTGCGCGCTCGGCCTGCGCTCCCTGGCCGTCTCGGAGACGCAGAAGTTCGGGCACGTCACCTACTTCTTCAACGGCAACAAGTCGGGGAAGATCGACGACGCGCTCGAGGACTACGTCGAGATCTCCTCGGACATCGTTCCATTCGAGCAGCGGCCGTGGATGAAGGCTGCCGAGATCACCGACTGCGTGGTCCAAGGCATCGAGAGCGGAGATTACGACTTCATCCGCTGCAATTTCCCGAATGGCGACATGGTCGGCCACACCGGGAATTTCCAGGCGGCGCGCATCTCGGTCGAGGTGGTGGACCTGTGCCTGGCGCGCGTCGAGGCGGCCGTGAAGCAGGTCGGCGGCGTCCTCATCGTCACCGCTGATCACGGCAACGCCGACGACATGTATGAGCGAGAGAAGAGCGGCGCCGTGTCGGAGGAAAACGGCGTCAAGAAGATGAAGACCGCCCACTCGCTCAACCCAGTGCCTTGCGTCATCTACGATCCAGAGTCGAAGGGAGAATACAGCGCCGAGATGAGGTCAGGGCTCGGCATCAGCTCCATCGCGGCCACTGTCCTCGAATTGCTCGGCTTCACGCCACCAGAGGATTACGATCCGAGCGTCTTGAATTTGAAAAAATGAGAAATGAATTCGTATGAAAGGCCGCTCTCAAAAATCCGTTTTTTTTTCAGACGAGGAATTCGTCTCCCTGTTCATCGAGACTGGTCGCCCAGAAACGAGGGGTTGAAGCACCTCGTTTGGAAACCTATCCCGAGCCGGTTTTAGAGATGCCTTCTATTGATTCGATCCAAAAACAAACAAACGACGACAATGGAATGGGGAATCCATGCAAAGCCTCAAGGACAAACTCGTTCAGGCGGGTGTGATCAGCGCAGATCGCGTGGCAGGTGAGAGCGAAGAACAGCGCTCGCGGCGCCTCAACAAGGAGATGGCCGAGCGTCGGGCCCAGATCAAGGCGCTCATCGCGCCCGCGGCCATCGAGACGACCATCGGCGAGCACGTCTTCTTCTTCACGACGCGCTCGAAAAAGATGCGGCGGCTCGTCATCGAAGAGGACGTCAAGCTGGGCCTGGAGGAGGGGCGGCTGGCCGTGGTCGAGTTCCCTGACAAACCGGATTTTCCTTGGGCCGTGGTGCCGCGTGCCATCGCCGAGAAGGCTCTCAAGATCGACCCCGTGGCCGTCCGCTTTTATGTGCGCAGTCAGGGAGAAATTCTGGGCGCGGTCGCGGATTGAGGGCCCTCTCCCCTCCCGTCGGGAATCCCTCTTCCGCTCGTGGGAGAGGAGGGACTTCAGTGCCGGGAGAGGGGCGAATTTGGTCCCTGCCCGGTCGCTTGACACCCTCTGGGCCCTTCTCTAGACAGCGCCGCTTTTTCGGAGCCCCTCGACTTGGACCGCGCGCTGCCGCCATCGGGTGAGGGCTTTTTGTGCGCAGGCTGCGGGGCGTCGGTTGCGGCGAGGCGGATCGAAGCAAAGATTTCGTCCGTTCATCCAAGGCCGCGTGTTCTGCACGAGGATTCTACCCGCAATGACGCTCAAGCTGCCCATCTACTTCGACAACCAGGCGAGCACGCCCGTCGATCCGCGCGTGCTCACGGCGATGCTCCCCTACTTCACCGAGCACTTCGGCAACCCGTCCAGCCGCTCCCATGCCTTTGGCTGGGTCGCTGAAGAGGCGGTCGAGCGTGCTCGCGAGCAGGTCGCGGCCCTCATCGGCGCCAAAACGCCCAAGGAGATCGTCTGGACCTCGGGCGCGACCGAGGCCACGAACCTCGCGATCAAGGGCGCGGTCGAGGCCAACAAGCATGGCGACCGCAACCACCTCATCACGCAGAAGACCGAGCACAAGGCCACGCTCGACACGTGCAAGCACCTGGAAAAACTGGGCTGCTCGGTCACTTATCTCGACGTGGACGCCGAGGGCCGCGTGAATCCCGACGATGTGCGCGCGGCCATCACGGACCAGACGCTGCTCGTGTCGGTGATGCTGGCCAACAACGAGGTGGGGACCGTCCAGCCCATCGCCGAGATCGGCCGCCTGTGCCACGAGCGCGGCGTCCTGTTCCACTGCGACGCGGCGCAGGGTGTGGGCAAGCTCCCCTTCGACGTGGAGGCGATGTGCGTGGACCTCGCCTCGATCTCGGCCCACAAGATCTACGGGCCCAAGGGCGTGGGCGCCCTCTTCGTCCGCAACGAGCGGCCGCGCGTGCAGCTGGTCGCGCAGATCGACGGCGGCGGCCACGAGCGGAAGATGCGATCGGGCACGCTCAACGTCCCGGGCATCGTTGGTTTCGGAAAGGCGTGCGAGTTGTGCGGGCTCGAGATGGCCGAGGAGACGCGCCGCATCGAGGCCCTGCGCGACCGGCTCGAACGTGGCCTCTTCGACAACATCGATCTCTTGCACGTCAACGGCTCCCGCTCGCACCGGCTGCCGGGCAACCTCAACGTCTCCTTTCCCTATGTCGAGGGCGAGTCGCTGATGATGGCGCTCAAGGACGTGGCGATCAGCTCGGGCTCGGCATGCACGTCGGCCTCGCTCGAACCGTCCTACGTGCTCAGGGCCATGGGCGTGAGCGACGATCTGGCGCACACCTCCATCCGCTTTGGCCTGGGGCGCTTCAACACCGAGGAAGAGGTGGATCACGTGGTCCGCCTCGCGATCGAGAAGGTGCGCAAGCTGCGCGACCTCAGCCCTCTCTACGAGATGGCGAAAGAGGGCATCGACCTCTCGAAGATCGAGTGGAACTCGCCGCACCACCACTGATGGACATCGTCTGAATCTGATCCGAACGCACACGAGCACGAGGGCGAACAGCCATGGTTGGCTACAGCGAGAAGTTGATCGAACACACGGAGAATCCGAGGAACACGGGCACGCTGGACAAGGATGACCCGAACGTCGGCACAGGGCTCGTCGGCGCGCCCGCTTGCGGCGATGTGATGCGCCTCCAGCTCAAGATCAGCGACGACGGCGTGATCGAAGACGCGCGCTTCAAGACGTTCGGCTGCGGCTCGGCCATCGCGTCCAGCTCGCTCGTCACCGAGTGGGTCAAGGGCAAGTCCGTGGACGACGCGCTGAAGATCTCCAACAAGTCCATCGCCCAGGAGCTCTCGCTGCCGCCGGTCAAGATCCACTGCTCGGTGCTTGCCGAAGACGCGATCAAGGCCGCGGTCGAGGACTTCCGAAAGAAGCAGGCGGTCCGGCGCGCCGCCGAAGCGGCAGAGGCAGAGAAGAAGGTCGAACCGTAGGGGCGCAGCATGCCCCGCCCCTACGCTCAGAACTCATCGATTCACCAAGGAACCCTCATCGACATGGTCTGTGAGACCCCGAAAAATCCACCCGACGCCAACAGCGGCACCCCGTCCCCCAAGTCCATCGAATGGGTCGAGCCCAGCGCGCCCACGATCTGTCTCAGCGGCCCTGGCGAGGGAAAGCCTACCGAGCTCGGCCGCAGTGGCATCACCATCGCCGACTCCGCACACGCGCGGCTCGGACGGCTGCTCGCCGAGCGCCCCTCGCGTGAGGCTGGCCTGCGCATCGCCGTGCAAGGCGGCGGCTGCTCTGGCCTGGCCTACAAGCTGAGCTGGGACGAGGCGTCCCGCGACAAGGACCGCGTGTTTGAGCGCGACGGCGTGCGCGTGTTCGTCGATCCCAAGAGCTACCTCTTCCTGGTCGGAGCCCTCATCGAATACCGAGAGGAGCTGCTCCAGGCCGGGTTCAAGATCACCAACCCCAAGGCGCGCGCCACGTGCGGCTGCGGCGAGAGCTTCTCGATCTGACGATTGGGTGTCCGCGACATGAAGTGTGATCTCTGCGAGGCCGGGCCAGGACTGCCCGGCCCTTTTTGCGCCTGTTGTTCGAGCATCCTGCCCCTGCCCAGGGACGCCTCGCCGTTCGCGATCTTTGGCCTGCCAGAGCGCTTCGGGCTCGACGAGGCAGACCTGCTCCAGCGCTACAGGCAGCTCAGCCGTCAGCTCCACCCCGATCGATTCGCGCGCAAGTCACCGATCGAGAAGCGGCACGCGCTCGAGTGGACCACGGCGCTCAACGACGCGCTGCGCAGCTTGCGCACACCCGAAGCGCGCGCCGATCTGCTCCTGCGGCGGCGCGGCATCGATCTCTCCGGAGAATCAGGTGCCGAGGCACGGCGGCGCCTGTCGCCCGACTTCTTGGAGTCGGTGCTCGAAGAGCGCGAGGCCCTCTTCGATGCGCGCGCTGAAGGCGATCACGCGGCAGCGCAGAAATTGGCCGATCGGATCAAGGCACGCCTCGATCGCGGTCGCGCCGAGCTCGCCCTGCTCTTCGAACGCATCGAGACAATGGGCGATCACGAGCAGCGCGCGCTCGACGCCGCTGCCAGCACCCTGGCGCGCCTGCGCTACGATGCGCGCTTTTTGGAAGAGGCCGAGGCCTTCGAACGTGAAGGGCTGGAGTGACCTCCCGGTCACATCGCCGCTGCTCTCACTGGCTCTGCCTGCCTGATGTCTTTGAGCCTGAGCGAGAGCTTCTGCTGGCGCTGGAACGTCTCGACACTCAGATGAAATGCCAGATCCACAGGGCCTGCAGCAGCCAGCGACGCGCGATCTCCCATGCCAAAGCCGATGATGTCCAAGGCGCGGTTCTCGGCCACGGTGAGCTTGAGATGGCTCGACCCGCCGCGTTTGGCCGGAATCAATCGGGACTGCGCATGAACGCCTTTGAGCGCGAGCACAGGCTCTGGGTTGCCCATCCCGAACGGCTCCAGGCGCTTGAGGGCGTGCGCGAGCGACATGTCCAACTCTTCTGGCAAGGTCCAAGTATCGATGCGGCAAGCGGGGACCATCGCCTCGGGCGGCAGCTGGCCAGCCTCGATCTCGAACGCCTCGCGAAAGGCGTCGAGCGATGTCACGTCGAGTGAGAGGCCCGCAGCGCGACTGTGACCGCCGTGCCGCGTCAGATGTGCAGAGCAACGCGCAAGCGCCTCGGCCAGATGCACGCCATCCGGACTTCGCCCAGAGCCAGTGCCGCTCTCGCCCTCCAGCGCCAAGACGATCGAGGGGCGGTGGAAGCACTCGACCATGCGCGAGGCCACGATGCCGACCACACCTTTGTGCCAATCCTCGCCAGCCACGACGATGGTCCGACAGCCTCGATCGCACTGCGCCTGGGCCTGGGCCATGGCTTCATCAAAGATGCGCTGTTCGATGTTTTGCCGCTCTGCATTGGCCGTATCGAGTCGAGAGGCCAACTCACGCGCTCGATCTGGACTGGTCGTTGTCAACAGATCGAAACCAGGCATGGCCTCGTCGAGCCGACCTACCGCGTTGATCCTGGGCGCTAGACGAAAACTGACCTGACCTGCGCTCATCGCCGATTGCGCTTCGTAGCCAGAGGCCTTTTTGAGCGCACGCACACCAGGCCTTGGCGCTTGGCCAATCACATCGAGCCCATGGCGCACCAGAATCCGATTGACGCCCGTCAATGGAACGACATCCGCGATCGTCCCGAGCGCCGTGAGATCGAGGTAGTCGCGCAGGCGAGGCTCTGGCCTATCCGCGAAGGCACCACGCTCGCGCAGCGTCTTGCGCAGGGCCATGCACACGAGAAAGCTCAGACCAGCGGCGCACAGAGACCTTGCCTCAAAGCCAGGCGCACCATTGGGCAAGTGTGGATCGACGATGACATTGGCAGGCGGCAGTTGCCGCGACTCACGTGGCGGGTGATGGTCGACCACGACCACGTCCATGCCGAGTTCGCGGGCCCGGGTAATCTCCGCAATGGAGGTCACGCCGCAGTCCACGGTGATGAGGAGCGAGGCGCCATGAGACGCCATCTTGTCGACCGAGACCAGATTGAGGCCATAGCCCTCACGCATCCGACGCGGCAACCAAGGCTCGACCGTTGTCAGCCCTGCTTCTCGAAGAAAGAGAAAGAGCGTGGCCGTGGCCGTCACCCCATCCACGTCGTAATCGCCAAAGATGGCGACACGCTCACCACGCTCGATGGCCAGGACGAGGCGCTCGACTGCCTCGTGCATCCCAGCCAGACCAAACGGATCGGGCAGTTGCGTCAGATCGGTTTCGAACAGCGTGGTCTTGATGGCTGCTGCACTCGAAAAACCGCGGGCAGCCAGGACGCGGGCGCAGGCCAGAGGCATATCGAGCGCCTCACTCAACTGCGAGGCCAACTCGGTCGAAACCTCTGCTGTCAACCAGCGCATTCGAGAGCTCCTCTTCCGAATTGCCAGCGCACCTGCACCTGTCTCGAGGTCGATCTCTCGCTCATACCTTCAGACCACTCTGCTTCTCGATGAGGTCATAGAGCTTGGCGAGCGCTTGCTCGATGCGCGAGGCATCTGGGCCACCGGCTTGGGCGAGATCTGGCTTGCCGCCTCCCTTGCCACCGACTTCCTTGGCCATCTCGCGGACCAGGTCACCCGCCTTGAACCCGCGCTCGACCGCTCTGGGACCCACCGCGACCATGAGCACGGCCTTGCCGTCCTTTTCGCCACCCAGGCCGATGATGCTGCTTGGCAATTTGTCGCGGAACTGATCGGCCATGGCGCGGAACGTCTCGAGATTGGCCGGGTTGAAGCGTTCGGTGACGACTTTGACACCATTGAAATCGAGCGCCCGGTCGACGAGCACACTCGCAGCCATGGCTGAGCTCTTTTTCTGCAATGCCTCCTGCGCCTTCTCGAAGGTCTTGAGATTGGCCTGCAGCTTGTCGATGGCGTGGTCGAGGTTTTCGGGCGAGGTGCGCAACTTGGTGGCGAAATCGGCGAGCTGCTGCCGCAAGGCCTGCATTCGCTCGAGGGCAGCTCGGCCAGTGACAGCGCTGATGCGGCGCACGCCCGCAGCGATCGATTCGTCGCCGACGATGGCAAACGCGCCGATGTCGCCGGTTCGTTGGACATGGGTCCCACCGCACAGCTCGACCGAATCGCCAAAGCGGATGCAGCGCACGCGCTCGCCATATTTCTCGCCGAACAGCATCATCGCCCCTTCGGCGCGCGCCTCGGCAAGTGAGAGATCCTTGAACACACGCTCGGTATTGGCGCGGATGAGCTCGTTCACAATCGACTCGATGCGGACGATCTCCTCGGCGGTCAGTGCCGAAAAATGCGTGTAGTCGAAGCGGAACTCGCTGTCGGAGACCTTGGAACCTGCCTGCTTGACGTGGTCTCCCAAGACCGAGCGCAGCGCCAAGTGAAGCAGGTGCGTGGCCGTGTGGTTGGCCTGAACGGCCTGGCGACGCGAGGTGTCTACGCTCAACGAGACGATCTGGCCCTGGCGCAGCTCACCTTCGAGAACGCGACCGCGATGAATCACGAGTCCCGAGACGGGCTTGTGCGTGTCGATGATGTCGATCTTCAGACCGCTCGTGTCCGTGGCCGTGCCCGTGTCCCCGACCTGACCACCCGACTCGCCATAGAACGGCGTGAACTTGCAGATGAACTCGATCTCCTCGCCCTGCTTGACTGCCTCGACGCGCTCGCCGTCGCGGATCAAGGCCGCGATCGTGCAGTCGGCACTCAGGCGCTCGTAGCCAAGGAACGCCGTTGGTCCGCAGGCAGCGCAGAGCTGGTGGTAGAGATCGCAGATCGCCTTCTCGCCCGAGCCGCCGAAGCAGGCGCTGGCAGCGCGCTGACACTTGTAGGCCTCGAAAGCTGCCTCATCGACGGTGAAGCCGTTTTCCTCGGCCATCAGGCGCGTGAGGTCGGCTGGGAAACCGTGCGTGTCGTAGAGGAAGAAGACGGTTTCGGGCGGGATCTCTTTTTGGCCCTTGGCGGCGAGATCACTCATCGCCTCGGTGAGCATCCGCTGGCCTCTGTCGAGCGTGCGGCGAAAGCCAATCTCCTCGTTGCGCACGAACTCGGCGATGGTGGCCTGGCTCTCGACGAGCTCTGGGTAGGCCTTGCCCATCTGATCGATCACGGTGGCTGTGGCGCGGTGGAGGAACGGCTCATCGAGGCCGAGACGTGCACCGTAGCGGATGGCGCGGCGAAGGATGCGGCGCAGCACATAACCGCGGCCCTCGTTGGAGGGCAGCACCCCATCGGCGATGAGAAATGCCGTGGCGCGGGCGTGATCGGCGATGACGCGCATGGACACATCGTCCTGCGAGAGCGTGCCGCCGTAGGTCTTGCCGCTCAGTGTCTCGATGGTGCCGATGATCGCGCGAAACAGATCGATGTCGAAGTTGGACTCGACGCCCTGGAGCACGGCCGTAAGGCGCTCGAGACCAGCGCCCGTGTCGATCGAGGGGCGAGGCAAGGGTTTGAGGCTGCCGTCTGCCAACATCTCGAACTGCATGAAGACGAGGTTCCAAAGCTCCATCCAGCCGTTTGGATCGCTCGACTCGTCGGCAAAGAAGGTTTGCGCAGCCGCATCGATGGCCGACTCACCCTTGGCCTCACCTCGGTAGATGTGGATCTCGGAGCATGGGCCGCAGGGGCCAACGTCGCCCATCTGCCAGAAGTTGTCCTTGCGTCCGAGGCGGAAGATGCGCTCGGGCCGCACGCCGATGGCCTTCCAGATCTCGGCGGCTTCCTCGTCAGCCGGGATGCCATCCTCTCCGACGAAGATGGTGACGGCGAGCAGGTCGGGCGAGATGTCGAGGTAGTCGGGCGAGGTGATGAACTCCCAGGCAAACGCGATCGCGTCCTTCTTGAAGTAGTCGCCGAACGAGAAGTTGCCGAGCATCTCGAAAAACGTGTGGTGGCGCGGGGTGAAGCCGACGTTCTCGAGGTCGTTGTGCTTGCCACCGGCGCGCACGCACTTCTGGGAGGAGCAGGCGCGTGTGTAGTCGCGCTTCTCGCGACCGGTGAAGACGTCCTTGAACTGGACCATGCCAGCGTTGGTGAACAGGAGCGTCGGATCGTTCTGGGGAATGAGGGGGGAGGAGGGCTGTCGGCGATGGCCCTTGCTCTCGAAGAAGGAGAGGAAGAGCTCGCGCAGTTCAGAGGCGCGCAGTTGTTTCATGTGGGGTGTCCCAAACAAGGAGAGCAGAAAAAAAGCGCGGGCCGATAGCACGCGCCTGTTGGGGCCACAACTCGCAGGTGAGGGGGAGTTGCGGGGTGGATCGTTAGAGCCCGATTGCCCTGGAGGGAGCGGGAGGCGAGGGGCGAGCGGGGTCTGATTTTCGGATGTCGAAAGGGATGTGTAGGGGCACGGCGTGCCGTGCCCTGCGTCGGTCGCCACAAACACAAACACGACGAGCACATCGCGCCCCATCCCTCATCGAAATCGCCAGCGCCCGCGCTCTCTGCCCCTGCCAGGGCGGTCGAGTTCTATTTTTTGATCTCGAAAGGGAGGTGTAGGGGCACGGCGTGCCGAGCCCTGCGTCGGTCGCCACAAACACAAAAACGACGAGCACATCG
>JAISIF010000087.1 GCA_031262165.1 Myxococcales bacterium
AGAGGAGGCGGGCGATGCTGTCCAGATTCGGGTGGAGACGGTGTGGGCGCGGCGTTGTCGGTTTGGGCATCGAGCATCGAGGCAGCTTCTACGCGCTCTCGGCTTTCTTGCTGCTGTTCGCTGCCTGCGCTGGCCCTTCATCCCGACCGCCCAAAGAGGAGCTGGGTGCCGAATACCGCATCGGGCGCGAAGATCTGCTCGACATCTCGGTCTGGCGTGACGGCGACCTCTCGCGCACGGTCCCGGTCCGACCGGATGGCCGCATCAGCTTGCCACTCCTCGGCGAGATCGAGGCAGCAGGGCTCACGGCGAGCGCGCTGGCGAACCTCATCCGCGATCAGCTGCGGCCCTATCTGGCTGACCCACGCGTGGTCGTCATCGTCCGTGAAGTCCACGCGCCCCGAGTCTTCGTGATCGGCGAGGTGGCGCGGCCTGGCGCGTTTCCGCTGCGCGGCAATCTGACCGTGCTGCAGGCACTCTCGCTGGCTGGAGGCCTGAGTGAGTTCGCGGACAAGCGGAACATCCACGTGCTCAGGAGCGAGAGCGGCGCCTACTACCGCGTCACCTACGAGGAGCTCATCTCGGGCAAGGAGGGCGGCGACTTCGTGCTGCGTGCAGGCGACACCATCCATGTGCCCTGAGCGCGCCGCACGGCTCTCGACCACGACATTGCTCCTGATGCTCCTGTCGCTCTGGCCCACCCCAGCCCTGGGCGAGGCAGTCCAGAAGCTCCGCGTCGAGGTCTCGACCGAGATGCGCTACGACAGCGGGGCGCGGCCCGGCGGCGATGTCGCTGGTAGGCTGCTCCCACGCCTTGGCTACGAGCGTACGAGCGCGCGCTCCGCGTTCGAGCTGGACTACGGCGTCGATCTCATCCGCCACCTGAGCGCGACGCGCCTCTCACTCGATCATCGTGCTGAGCTCACCTGGCGCCTACAGGCCACCCGCCGCCTGGAGGTGCGCGCCCTGGGCGCCCTCTACCGCGTCGAGGAGAGCACCTCTCTGCCGCGCTTTGGCGTGGCCTATTCAGAGGCAGGTGCGCTCTGGAGCTTCGTCGAGCTTCGGGCCGCCCATCGCCTCGATCGGACGGTCCAGATCGAGGTGTCGGCGCGCAGCGACTGGAACCAACTCCTGTTCCAGCGTGGCGAACCGCAGACCCCCCTGAGCGGCATGCAGGTCCTCCAGGTGAGCCAACGCCATTACCTCTCGCGGCGCGTACAGCTCGGCTGGGCCGCACGCGGACAGATCTTCAGCGCTGGCGAATCCCTGCTCGGCAGCAGCGGCGCGCTCCTCTTCGTCTCGCGCTTCCAGCTCGGCCATCATTCGACGCTGAGTCTCGACGCCGGGCCACGCCTCTATCGAGGCAAGTCGGCGAGCGCCTGGGATCCGCAGCTGCGCCTCCAATTCGACTGGGCGCGCCGCGGGCTGGAGCTCGCGCTCATCGGCGGCCGCGACTACGTCAGCGCCGCGGGCTTTGCCTCGACGCTGTGGACCGAATTCCTGCAGGGCGGAATCGGCGTGCGCCTCGCGCGACACCTGCGGACGTTTGGCTACCTGGGCGCCTTTCGAAACGGCCTGGCGCCAGACAGCGAGGCAGACGCGGTCGGCTATGGCGTGTCCCTGGGCCTGGAGTGGGCATTCAGCGAGGAATTTTTGGCACGCCTGGTCTTCGATCGCCTGGGCCAGTTCGACATTGCCGGACATGGCTACGCGATGGATCGAAACATCGTCACACTGCGGGTCGGCTATCGAATGCGGTGAGCGAAAGCCCGTCCTCGGCTGCCATCGGGAAGCCCCCCCCTCGTGGCGAGGAGATCGGGCTCCATCGAATGACCGCCGATCGCTGCGGTTTTCAAAGGGCGACGCATGCGCCGCCCGGCGCTCCTCCTTCGAAAGAATCGCGTCGTCACGACAGACACGACACCTCTCGCTTCGACATCGAAAAAACAGAATTCGATTGCCCTGCCATCGCCCCACCGTCGAGCTTTCGAGCCAAACGGCATTTTCCAAGCTCGAAGAGCGAAACCGCCTCAAACCAAGCCCGATCTCCCAGAAGAACATGCGGGTCTGACATTTTCAGGAGCGGAGCAGAGTCCCTTTTGGGGGGCAAAACGCCCCCATCCCGATGATCTCACCCTGCTCTGACATTTGCCCCGTGGCTGCGCTGTCTATTTTTGGAAAAAACTGAGTCATTCCCAATGGTTAGCTATCTCGTCCGCTAATTTTGGAGATTTTGCTTCAGCCACCGAACCGCCTTCCGCCTTCCGAACGGACCAAGTCGAATGTTTCGCTTCGAGGAGCAGCTCGCACGGACAAGCCATGGAATGGTTTGAGGCGGTTTCGTTCCTTGAGTGTGGACCGATCCGATCGACGCCTCCGAATCATCATCGAATCGTTGTCTCAGGCCTGTTCTCTCATGGGCTTTTCTGTTCAAAGGCCGCCGCCTTTCGCCTGACTTTGTCACCGATGTCCCCTCCCCCACCCTTGAGGCCCCAGCCATGCAGCCAAACCTCTCTCGCCCTAGGGCCCCTCTCTGCCTTCACGACCTCGCCCGACTGGCCCTCCCCCTCTTCTGCGTGGGGGCCCTCGCGGTCGCCGCCTGCTCCAGCAAGGAAGACGACGGCGAGTGCGTGCCCTACGATCAGTCTGACTGCCCGGAACAAGAAGAAGGGGTTTGCACCACTTATGACGATGGGTGCGGCGGTTTTTTGAAATGTGGCCAGTGTCATCATCTGCCAGATCCTGACGACTGCACGCAGCCATTGACGACCTGCCCAACCAATGCCTGCGGAACATGGAGCGATGGCTGTGGTGGCACGCTCGAATGCGGTGGCTGCAGCGCGCCGAAAACCTGTAGCGGCACCACGCAGGGTTATTGCGGCTGCGCGCGAAAGACGTGCGCTCAGCTCGGCGTGTGCGGCAATGACATCGACGATGGGTGTGGTGGCAAGCTCCGCTGTAGCTGTGACGCGCCCAACACCTGCGGTGCCGATGGCCAGTGCGCCTGCGTCAAGCTCACGTGCGCCGAGCTCGGCCATCCCAATGGGGAGGCCTACGACGGCTGTGGCGGCTTCATGCAGTGCTCCGGAAGTGGCAGCGCGACCGAGAACGTCCGCATCCTCGCTGGCAACCTGACGAGCTCGGGTTCGCTGACGACCAGCGCGGGGGCCTCCGTGCAGATCAATGAAACATGGGATGCGGGCCATGGCCTGCGCGTGCTGCAAGGACTCAAACCCGAGGTCGCACTCCTCCAAGAGTTCAAGACCCTGTTCTACGAATACGATCGCACGGGCTACTGGACCAACTCGGATGCGGCACTGCGCGATTTCGTTCAGACGGCCTTTGGCGACCGCTACTTTGCCTACCGAGAGAACCGGACAGGCCGAAACATGGGCAAGCCCAACGGCATCGTCAGCTACTACCCCATCAAAGAGGCGGGGGAGATTCCGAGTGCGTTGTCGAACATTCAGGACCGACAGCACGTCTGGGCACGCATCGACATTCCGGGCAGCCGCGACCTGTGGGTGGTGAGCGTCCACCTCTACAACGGAGGCGGCGCATCTGATCGCGACACCGAGGCCAAAGACCTCGTGCAGAAGCTCAAAGCGCTCGACATCCCCTCGACCGACTTCCTCGTCATCGGCGGCGACTTCAACACGAATTCGCGCGGTGAGAAGGCCTACGACACGCTCGGACAGCTCATCTATGTGGAGAACGAGAGCTCCTCCGACTCGGTCAATAACTGGCCCACCGATCAGAGCGGCAACGGCGATACGAACAAAAACCGCGACAAGTCCTACGACGCGGTGCTCGTGAACACGCTCCTGAAAAACTACCAGACCAGGGTCGTCATTGGATCTGCCTCAAGTCTCAAACGCAATGGCCTCGTGTTCGACAGCCGCCGCTTCACGCCCCTCAGCGCCGTCTCACCCATCCAGAAGAACGACATGGACGCGATGCAGCACATGGCAGTCATCAAAGACTTCGACATCCCACGGTGAAGTGCGTCGGCTCAACGCCTCTTCCCCACTCCATGAACCATCCTCCAAGGTCAGACACATGACGACGACAGCCACGGCAGAAGCCTTGATTGATCCTGCCACGCCTCAGCCAGCGGCGCGCCCCAAGCGGCGCCACAAATACTTTCTGGCCATGGCCGGGAACATCGGCGCGGGCAAAACCACGGCGGCCAAGCTCATCAGCCAAAAGATGGGCTTCGAATTGTTCGATGAGCCGGTCATCGATAACCGCTTCCTCAAAGACTATTATGCGGACATGCGGCGCTGGTCCTTCACACTTCAATTGGAATTCCTGATCCGGCGCATCGAGCACCATGAATTGATCCACACGGTGCGCAAGAACTGCGTCCAGGACCGCACGCTCTATGAAGACCCTGAGATATTCGCCAAATACCTGCATGGCCTCGGGTTCATGGATTCGCGTGAATTGCAGCTTTATTACGAATACTTCGAGCGCATGAACCGGAACGTCATCAAGCCGGACAAGATCATCTTCTTCGACGTGCCCAGCCTCGACGTGCTCCTCGATAGGATCCGCCTGCGCGGACGCGCCGAGGAGATGGGCATCCAGCGCGATTTCCTGAAGGGATTGGCTGGCTATTACGCTTCATTCCCGCAGGTCATGAAAAACAAATATGGCATCGATTGCCTGACCATCGACGTTTCGGAAGTCGATATCCGGGAAAAACAGGGAACGGAGCTCTTCCTCGACACGGTCAGCTCATTTCTGTCGAAATAGCCCCTCCCCTGTCATCGCTCGCATCAACGAGATATTTTTAGGACCTATGCCTAAATAGTTTCGCCTATGCTTGATGAACCTTTGAAGTAATACTCGCGAGTGAAGCATGGATATTTCTAAAAATAGAAACACACGCCCACACGATACGAGACCATTCCGCCAATTGGTGAAACAGCCTTTATTTTTTTTCGGGACAGACAAAGTGCTTTGAATTGTTTTCAACGATCTAAAATAGTTCTTTAAGTAGCTCAAAAAAGCTTTGCACCCCAAAAAACGAGCCCGGAGCCAGCAAAGAAAGCAAAAACGAGGAGCAGGAAGAGCAGGAAGAACCTCTGCCACCAAGTCACTTCACCGTTATCGGTTGGTCTGGGACTTGGTGGCGTAATTACTGGCGGTGGCACAATTTTGATTGTTTTTGTCTCTAGAATCGGCTCGATTATTCCACATACCTCGCATGACCGCATATTTTCAGTTTCGCATTCGGGGCAAATCCAAGAAATATTCTTTGCTTCTGGTGTCAAGATATATACCTCATCTTGAACCAAAATCGATTTTGGAGACATGTCCATGAAAAAACCTGTGAAAAAGTATTCCAATGACTATTTACTGCGCACGACCACTCCTGCCTTCCAGTGATGTTATAGCCCCGCTCACTTCACCATTCAATCCTTTATAGACAGACCAGACATGACCAAGTTCATGGGCTATCAACTGATCTAGTGTTAACTTTAGCCCGGTTTCTTTCTGATAAAAACTAGCAGCAT
>JAISIF010000130.1 GCA_031262165.1 Myxococcales bacterium
CTGTTTTCGTATTGGGACGATCCAAACTAGTTCTGCCAGAGGGAAGCCGGATGATGGCGACCTCAGAATTCTTCCGGATTTCCAGGCGATAGAAGTCAATCGCAACTGTAGTGTTAGGGATGACGAGAGAATTCTCCTGGATTGCTTCGCTTCGCTCGCAATGACGCTTGTGACAACCATGGGGCCATAGGGTGGAGAGCATACAAGGGACGAGGAAAGAAGCTGTTACAGCGATTTCAAGAAAGAATGAGGCCATTCATTTTATTTGGAAAATGGGCGCTGTACGCAATGCCCCTACGGCCCAATCTGTAAAACAATAAATTGTCATCCTGAGCGAATCATTGTCGAAGAAATATCGATCAGGCATTCATCCGTGTGCCTGGTAATTCCGGTTGGGGCCGAGCGGTTTGATGATCTCGTAATCCTCGTCCGGGGCGAGCTTCAGGGGCTTGGCTCTTCTCAATGGGCGCGGCGAGGAAGGCCTTGAGCAGCATGGGTTCGAGCTCCCAGCGCGTCATGCGCATCGCGAGGAGTTTCGCTCCTTGTCCGAGACGTGCCCGTCGGCCAGCACCTCGGCGACCATCATCGGCAGCGCGCGTCTGCGCTCACACTGATCGGCGATGAGGCCGATGCGGTCGGTCAGATGGGGCATCGCCTGCTTCGAAGCCCTGTTCCGCGCCAGGAAGATCTCGGGCGAGATGAGCTCGACGAAGGCTCAGTCGTCGGTCAGCGGCTTTTCACTGGTGCGTCAGGTGTTCCCGGCCATCGGCTCGGCAGATAGCCCACGCAGAGATCGCCATGATCACCACGCAGAAGTCTGGGCACGACGAGTCGTCGTCGAGCCAGCGCTGGAAGCGCTTCTCATCCACTTCGAATTCATGACGAACGCGGTCGATGTCATCGGCCACCCTTCGAGGGGGCTGTGCTGGCGTGCGCATCAGCATTCCGCCTGCATCGGCTGAGGCGACTGGGAGGACGTGCAGAGCGGCGCGCGCCGTCGCGAAGCTCTTCGCGAAGACCACCGAGTCCTGCGGACGGAACGATCCGATCGGGCGTTCTGGCGCCGGGCTGGACGATGATCGCGGTCGAGGCCTCGATCATCGGGTAGGCGGCGCGCTCGGCGTTGGCGCCGCGCCAATCCGGAACGGCGAATGGCAGGCGCTTCTTGGGCATCGCCAGCGCCCCGGCCCCATGCGTCGCCTTCGCGCTCACATCGGCGCGCGGCTGGGGATGCGCAGCAGCCATCGGGACCCGCGTTCGTCGCAGCGATCACGCTCTGGTAGTCGAGTCCGAGATCACTCCAGAGGGCGTTGGTATTTCCTTGGTAGTCTGAGCCGTTGTGGAGACGGCTCCATCGATGGTTCATTCCATGTGGCGACTCTCTTCGTTGGCCGCCACGCCCTGCCGTTGGCGATGCGCCTGCCACTCGTCGAGCAGCGCGTCTGTCAGCGCGTTCGACAGGACCTGATAGCCCTTGGGCGTCAGGTGAACGCCATCGGCGTGGCCGAGCGGTGGCGTGGTTTCCTGCCAGCGCAGCATCGCGCGCGTGCCACCCATGGCCCGGCGCGTCGACCAGAAGGCGCAGCCTTTTTCGCGCGCGATCTCTCGGATGGTTTGGTTCGCCAGATCCATCGAAGGCGCTAGAGCAAAGGCGCCCTGCTTGGGGTCGAGTCGATCCGTTGGACCGAGGATGAGGCAGTCCGCGTCGGGTGAGGCGGCTCTGAGCGTGTCGAGCAGTGAGCCGTAGCGCTGTCGCAGCGCTTCGCCGTCGAGGTCCGGCAGCGCGGCCTCGTTCGTCCCATAGAAGAGGACGAGCAGATCGGCCTGCCGGGTGGCGAGCTGCGCTGAGTAGACATCCTTGTCGTAGCCGTCCGCGAGGATCGCCGTCGATCCAGGCAGGCCCAGCGCGTCCCAGCGGATGCCAGGTTTGTCGAGATCGAGCGCGGCACCAAAGATCGAGAGCGGCGTGTCGTCGTTGCCGTGAAGTGTGATTTCGAGCGTGTGCTTCGGCCCATCGACCTCCCAGCGCTCGGCGCGCGCCGTCATGGCCTCGACCGTTCCGAGCGGCAGCTCTAAGGGTGGAGCGCCGTCGATTTTCACCTCGATGTGGCCCGTCACACCAGGTCGATCGAGGAAGTAGAGACAGAGCGTGCCCTTGTCCTTCGAGGGGATGTCGTCGAGCCCGAAACGCCACACGTGTCGCGCGCCGGGCTGCCCCATGGCGCGGATGCCGGTGAGGCCCCAAGGCTCGCCCGCTGGGCGTTCGCGCGCATCGAGGATCTCCCAAGTCCCGATGCGCTCGCGCTCCACCCCCGCATTCCGAAGCCGCTTCGACGACGCGCCAGCGGCCACGAAACCACGGCCCGCGCCGCCAAACTTTTTGGACAGTCGCGCTCTCGCTGCGTCCGTGAAGAAGTGGGCGGCCGTGTGCGACGCGCCAATCTGCGCGACATTGACGGGTGAGCGGCGGATGCCCGCGTCCAGCTCGCTCAGCTTGTCGAAGAAGCGGGTGAGCCGCTCGGGCGCGCCGATGCCTGGCGGGTCGGCGAGCAGGTCGGCCCGCGACGAGTCCCGGATCAGGCGCGCGCGCTCCAGCGCCGTGACGAGCAGGTGGCCGAGGACCTCTGCGCCCTTGGCGCGCGGGTGGACGAGGTCCTCGCTCATGACCTTGGCCTCGAACCAGCGGGCTGCAGCGCCCACGCCGCCCATCGCGTCCAGCATGTCCCAGAAGGCACAGCCGCGTTCGAGCGCTGCCTCGCGCAGGAGAGTGCGGACATCGTCCGTGAAGGGGCGCGGCTGGATGTTGCCGTCCGCGGTGCGGATGCCCGCGTCCAAGGGTGAGGTGACGAGGCAAGCGGCGTCCGGCACCTGCCCTCGAACGCGGTCGATGAAGGCGGCGATGGTCTTCCGCGTCGTGTCGAGCTTCATCCAGCCGCGGCTCATCTCGTAGGCCTCGTTGCCGCCGAGCATGATGAGGACGAGCGCGGGATCGCGCGCCTGGAGCTGCGCGCCGAAGATCGCCTCGTCGGCCTGGAGGAAGACTTGGGCCGTCCCACCAGCCAAGCCATACGTGTCGTGGACGATGCCCGGCTTACCGTTTTCGAGCGTGACGCCGAACAGTTCGACCGGGCCGCCGCGCGTGGTGAGCGTGAGCGTCTTGGCACCGCGCGGCAGCTCGATCCTGGAAAAGGCGGGCGTGCCCAGCGCGCCGCGCGTCTCGATCGGCTGCGCCTGACGTTGGCCGTCGATGGCGACGTCGATGGCTCCCCCATCGGGCCGCGCGAGCCAGGCGATGTCCGCGCGCTGGCTGCCCTTCAGATCGAAGCGGACACTCTCGGTCGAGCCTTCCTTGGACGTGAAGCGCGCGCCGCCCATCCCGTGGCGGCTGCGGTCCCCCTTGTCGGTCAGGAGCGCGATCTGCCAGCCAGCGCTCGCCTTGCCTGTCCGATCGAAACTCCCGGAGATGCGCGTGGGCCGATCGACGAACAGGAAGCCGATGCCGCCCGCGCCATAGCGCTCCGAGAGCTGCGCGCGGATCGTGCCCGCCACGTAATCGGAGGCGATGAGCGAGTTGCCGATGTGGGCGATGCGCACTGGTTCGGAGCGGACGCCTCGCTCGATCTCGGCGAGCGCGTCGAAGAAGGGATCGAGCGCACGGCGGCGACAGGATCTATCGGTCGCGCCAGAGTCAGTGTCAGTGTCGAGTTCCGGCGCGTCGAGGCAGCCCTCCTCGATGTCGCGGTGCGAGGCGTTGAGCTGTTGCGCCAGCGCCTCGATGCGCCGGAACTCGCCGAAGGCCTTGGCGCCAGCGCTCAGCCAGGCGAGGGTCGGCGCGCTGTTCGTGCGCAGCCAGAAGCCTGGGGCGTTCTGGATCTCTGGTGAGACCGCGGCCTCATCGAGCGACTCTGGCTCGCCACCGCCACCGCCACCGCCACCGACAGCGACATGGGCAGGCGCGCCAAGTTCGTCCGATCGCGCGCTCGCCACTGGTTCGAGAGAGGCCGACGGCACGGTCAGGAGATCCGTGAGCGTGGTTGGCTGCTGGGTGGTCGGCTCGTCCAGGTGGGCATGGCGCGCCTCGGCGAGCGTCTGGTGCTTGTGCTGCGGAAAGAGAACGGCGAGCAGCGTTGGGCCAACGCCGTTCTTCTGAAACGCGAGGGGGCGGAGAGATTCGGGGATCGGCAGCAGTGAGAGCGCGACGGCGAAGAGGATGAGGAGGGCAATGGTCCAAGCAGTGGGATGGCGGTTCACGGTCGTCTTTTTTCCAGGGGGGGGAGTGCTTGCGAGACGCGGTCGAGGCGGGCGCTTCTGAAGCTGCGCGCGTCCGGCGTCAACATGAGGCGCTGCTTTCAAACAGAGAAAAGGGGGGGGCGAGCGAGGCGCGAAGCAAAAGCGAGTGTGAACCAACTGGATCCAGAAAACTTTCCAAAGATTGCTTCGCTCCGCTCCGTTCGCAATGACGATCCATTTATTGAGAAAGTATCGAACCGTCATTGCGAGGAGCGGAAGCGACGAAGCAATCCTTTGACGCGCAACCTCGACAAACAAAATGGATAGCGTCGTTTCATTCGCAAGGGATAAGGACTTATCCTTTAATTATCCTATCGCCCCTCTTGTCCATGAAAAGGCCAGCCTTCGTTGCTTCGTTAGTCACTTCCGTCTGAAGCTCCCACCTCGTCTGGCTTTCTCCGTCCTTCGCGTTGCTCGGTCCTAATGGAGGGATAATTCCTAATGAGCGTCACTCCAATCAATCTTTCTTTCGATACACTTTCCAGTCGCCGACTTCCTGAATCATTTCGACGCGCCGGATATTTTTTCCGAATAGTTTTTCAGGGCTCATCCCTCGGATCAAATAGACGTCATACCAGCTCGCCTCTGTCTTCCAATCGAATTGCTGAGGCCGCCATTCCCAGCGAGACATGGGCACCGCCTCCATCGATCGGTAATGGACTGGAAAGGGATCGTGTCGGGCCAATGAGAAGCTCGGGATACCATTGGTCCGCAGGGCGGCCAGTGCCGCGTAATGTAAATAGACCGCGTGCGTAGAGTTCTTGCTCTTTGGATTGACCACGAGATGCATGATCTTCGAATTCTCTGGAATCGCGGCGACGACCTCATCGAACTCGCGCGCTTCCTCGTCGAATCGATGAAATTGAATGGCCAAATTGATTCCTGAATAGAGCCCGAGCAGCGTCGCTGCCACGGCATAGATTCGATAGATGGGGCCGTGGGGAAATGGCAGCACCGCGATGAGGAGCAATGCGGCGAGCTGCGCGTAGCGCGGATAGATTTGATACATGTAGCCTTTGACGTCCATTGGCAGAAATAAATAACAGGCCAATGCGATGAGAAACAAAACCGCTGGCCTGAATTTGGGCGCGAGGGGCAAATCCGAACTCTGCGGCCGAAGGATGCTCAGGACGATCGTCAGGAGGAGGACGGCCAGCCACACGAAGAGGGCGGGCCGGTCCGCGTAACTCCAAAAGCCACCGGCGAGCCGTGCCGGGAGCAGCGTCAGGCGTCGCGAGAGGGGATCGAAGACATAGGTCTTGGCTTCCGTGAGGGCGCCGACGGCCTGCCACGGTCCAGCGCCCAGCTCCGGCGGGTTCGACTGTCCAGCCGCGAGCCAGATCAGGAAGAGCGCGACGCCGGGGAGGAGCGAGAGAACCGCGGCCCAGCGGCGCGGCCTGTCCGAAGGCGTGAGGAGCAGCATGGCGGGCAGGGCAATGGCCAAGAAGAGCATGGCCGCCGCGTGCGTCAATTGGAGCAGGGCGAGGCTCAGGAGCGATCCAATGAAGCAGAGGACCCACCGCTTGGTTTTGAATTCATCGGAGAGGACGTGAATGAAGAATCCAATAGATAAAAAGGTCCACGGGATCGTGGCCATGAAGCTGAACAAGCCCCAATAAAACGAATATGTGAACAGCATTGGGAAGGCGATCAGGGTGAGCCAGCGGCTGCGCTTGAGCGAGCGGAGCAAGAACCAAAAAGAAAATCCGATTCCCGCGAATAGAATCGTGAGCCACACTTTGAAGGCGATCTCGATGGGGAGTATTTTTTCGAGAAAATGAACCGAGTAATAAAAGACGAGATAGGTCCAGCCCGGCGCCTCGACGAAGAGATCGGCGAATACGAAAGAGGGATCCTTCAGCGCGCCAATCAGGTGAATCAAATACAAGTGCTGCGGCCAATCGACGGCAGGCAAATAGCGACCAATCCAGAGTGGGACGATCGACGCGGTGAGACAGGCGGCAAAGCAGAGTGGAAAGAGGTGCCTGATCCAGAATGAGGGCGCTTCAGAGGATAGGGAACGGGGCATTTCTGGAGGACTCCTCATGCATGGTCATGCGATAGAATCAGAATGACCTTGATCCGTTTCGGTGGACAGTTTGTTGAGCGACTAGCGCCTCCCGGGCCATCCGGTTGGCACGTTTTTCAAACTCTCTTTCAAACTTTGCAGGGCTGACATACCCCAGCGTCGAATGCAATCGCTGACGATTGTAAAACACCTCAATATAATCGAAGCAGTTGTTTTTCAATGATATGAAGCTCTCGAAATCAGCGGCTGCTTCGGTTTTGAATGTTCCGAAAAAACTCTCGACGACTGCATTGTCGTGACAATTATAGTCGTATAAAAAACATCACTAATATCTTGAGTATTCATAGATGGCCGACTCTAGTGATTCATATCGTAAAACATTATCACGTAGCCACCTCGTGAAATTTGCCCATGTCTTTTCGTGAGTAAAGCATGATTGACCTCGGTGTTGTTGGGAGTTCCCTTTTAGCGTTTCTTCTTTATACGGCTATACCTCTTCGATTCATTCTACAAATGAAACCATTTTGTTTCAGAGTGTTCTGGCAGAGCCTGTTTATACTACAGGTGTTTCAAGAAAGAATGACACATAAGTCTAGAGTGTCAGAGGTTCAGAATAGACATCAAACTTTCTTGAAAATGCCGCACAAACTTCCCCGGATTGACCACGAGGTGCATGAGCTTCGAATTCTCTGGAATCGCGGCGACGACCTCATCGAATTCGCGCGCTTCCTCGTCGAATCGATGAAACTGAATGGCCAAATTGATTCCTGAAGCTCATGAGAGAGGAAGAACAATGGAACGCCCCCCAGAGCAATTCAAAATCATCGAGCCAATGTTTTCCAAGCAGGCAGGGAATTTCAAAATCAGCAATTTTGAGCTCATGAATGCCATGTTTTAGGATTTATCCTTTCATTAGGATCGAGTACCGCGAAGGACGGGAAATGTCAGACGAGGCGCGAGGAGGGGCTTCCAGACGGAAGTGACCAACGAAGCAACGAAGTCTGGCGTTTCACAGACAAGTGGGGCGACGGGATAATTAAGGGATGAGTCCTTAGTTCTTTGGAAGATGGATGCAAATAGAGAGGCCTTTTCGAGAAATTCGGGAAATGGAATTCTGTCTATTCGAGAACAAGTCGGCTCATCAAAAAAGGAATTTTATCGAAGATTATTTCAATAGCCCCCCTACCGGCTTTGCCAGGGGACTGAAAAGGTTTGACCTTTACGGCAATTGGCTTCACCCCATATTTCTGTAAGGGTGAGCACATGAAAACTATAATTTTAAAAGAGCTTGGCTTCGCGATGCTCGCTCCTAATTGAAGGATAAGTTCTAAACTACAACTGTAGGGCTAACTAGGATTCGTGATGCGCGAGCTCGATCTCGGCGTTGCCCAGCTCGGCCAGGATGAGCTCATACTTCCGTTCGCCCAAACCATAGACGCTACACAGATCCTCCAGGCGCTCGAAGCCGTGGCGCGCGGCGCGTTGGGCCACGATGCGCTGCGCCAGGACAGGGCCGACGCCAGGCAGCGTCTCGAAGTCTGTCGCGTCGAGCGCGTTGAGTTGGATCGGCAGATCGAAGAGCAGGCTCACGGCCAAGGGCCAGTGCGGCAATGGCTGGAGAGCGGATTCAGACTCGAATCGAGGCGCGATGTGACCCGGGATGATCCTCGCGACGCCCTCGGCTTGATAACCCCACAGCGGTGGCGCGATCTCGGCGAGCTCCCGGCGATGGAGCGCTCCCAGCGACAAGGTCATCAGCGCTGCCTGGAGCAGGGCCAGGGCGCGAACCCGACGGCCCTTTGTCGCATCAGAGATACCGCCTCTCATGGAGTCCCTCCGAATCGAATCGAGCCGAATGGGGCGAAAGGCAGAGAAAGACAACGCTGAAAGACAGATCCCCCAAGATGTTCTGCGCATCGAACGCGAGCCCAAAAAGGTCTTTGGGAATCGAGCCTCTTGGGTCCAGTATGGCCGTTTTCGTTGAGTCTGCCCTGAGTGGTTTCAAGGCCCGCCTCACCGAACCGACTCAACGCCCTTGAGAGCGACATGATGCTGCCCACGCACAACGAGAGAGATCGATCGATGTCCCGAATGATCGGCCCTGCCAGGGTCGAGATTTTCTACTTCAGCGAAGAAGCAGAAGGTGCCGGAGAGCTGGCAGCCAGACTGCTGTGCCAAGAGGCTGCGGAGAAGACCGAGGCGATCGATCTCCTGGAGATGGGGCTCTCGCCCGCCGATCCCGATCCAGAGGCTGGTGCGCAGGAGATAGACGCGGACGAGCTCGACCTCGAAGAGCTGGAACCAGAGTCGACGCAGATCGAGGAGCTTGCCACCGCTGCTGCGGGTGACTTGGACAGCTCGATCGGTGCGGACATCTGGTCGACCTCGAACGAGGTCACGCCGCATCCGCCCTCATCCCCAGCGCACACCGCCGCCGACGATGATTCGGTCAATGTCGCATCGATCTGCCTGCTGGGGAGCGCCGAGGCGCA
>JAISIF010000142.1 GCA_031262165.1 Myxococcales bacterium
TTATCGGCTTTGCAGACATCTCCCTCGATGAAGGGGACTCCATCCAAAACTTCTCTCTCGGAGGGAGGTGACCCGGAGGGCCGGAGGGAGTGGTCGTGTCAAACCAATGGAGAGCTCGCTCCCCCCCTGCCTCCCCTGACAGGGCAATCGAGTTCTAAGCAAGCAGGCCTTGAAGGGCAGCATTTTGGGGTTGGCGCCCATGGTTCGATTTTTCTTTTTCAGGGTGAAACAGAGTTCTCGAACACCTGCTTGGAGTTACTCAAAAGCCCGCCTGGCGGTGTTGGGCTGTCAAGAAAATTTAGAACTCGATTGCCCTCACCGCTCCTCTGCCTGCCTTGACGCCCGCGCAGCCCTGAAGTAGCTCGCCGCGCCTTTTCGAAAGCCCCTCTCGAGCCGCCTCTTGGGGAATGGCTTTGCCCTTCTAAGGAGTTGGCAGCGTCGATGGCTGGTTTTTTTGGAATCGGAACAGACCTCGTCGAGGTCGAGCGCATCACGCGCAGCATCGAGCGCCCCCGCTTCGTCGAAGAGGTCTTCGGCCCTCGCGAGCGCGCCTACTGCGCCAAGCGCGCGCGCCCAGGCCAGCACTACGCTGCCCGATTCGCCGCCAAGGAGGCCTTCCTCAAGGCGCTCGGCATCGGTCTCTTCTCTGGCGTGGCCCTCGGCGACATCGAGGTGGTCAATGAAGATGGAGGCCAGCCCCACCTCGTGCTCGGCCCATCGGCACAACGCGCTCTCTCCTCGAAAGCAGGAGCGGGTGCCGCCGAGACATTCGTCACGCTGAGTCACATCAAGTCGCTCGCCTCTGCAACGGTCGTGGTGCGCGCATGATCCAACTCTTTCGAAAAATTTGGCGCGTCATTGGGTCGGGCGCCTCGTTCTCCCTCTTTGGTCTGTGGGGCGTGTGTCTGGCCTGGATCGTCCTGCCGCTCTGCCACAAGCGCACACCTGGGACCGACCTCGACAAAGCGCTGGCCTGCCGCCGCTGGGTGGGCGCGTCCTTCCGAACCCTGTTCGACTTCATGTGCTGGTTCGGGATCTTCGACTTCTCGGTCCGCTTCACGTCCGCCGATCTGCCCTCGGACAAGCCTGTCGTCCTCATCGCGAACCATCCCTCGCTCGTGGACACGGTCGCGCTGCTCGCCTGCTTCCCCGAGCTCGTCGTCGTGGCTCAGAGCTACATGTTCAATAACCCGCTGCTCGGCCCGATCCTCAGGCGCTGCAACTTCATCGACGGCGGGGACGGTAGCCCGTTCGCGGGCGCGGCCGTGATCTCCGCAGGCGTCGAGCGCCTCCAGGCCGGGATGCCCGTCCTCATCTTTCCCGAGGGAACGCGTTCGGGTTGGAGCGGTTTGGGGACGTTTCGCCGTGGCGCGTTCGAGATGGCGCAGCGCGCTGGTGTGCCGCTCCTGCCTGCCTTCATCACGACGCTGCCCCGCACGCTGATGAAGGGGATGCGCTGGTATCGAGTGCCGGTCGAGCGCGTGGCCTTTCGCATCGAGCTCGGCGCGCCGCTCCACCTCGAACCAGGCGAGAGCTCCCAGCAGATGATGAAGCGCGCGCAGCTCCACTACGAACAGCGCCTCATCGACCTCGGCATGATCCGCGGCGCATCGGCGCCAGAGCCAAGTGTCGTGGATGCCGAAGCCGCGGTGTCCCAGCCCTCCCCGAATCCTCCCGCCGAGCAGTGCGCGTCGCTCGACGCCGACGATCCTCACGCACCGGCCAACGCCTCATCGGCCGCCTAAACCAACAGAAGAAGAAAGAGATCACATGGCAACCCCGGAACTCGAACAGGAAATCAAGCAGCTCATCATCGACAGCCTCAAGCTCGAGGACGTGACCGCCGAACAGATCGACGCCGAGGCGCCGCTCTTCGTCGATGGCCTCGGGCTCGACTCGATCGACGCGCTGGAGCTCGCGATGGCCGTCCGCAAGAAATACGGACTCTCGGCGCAGGCCGACGACGACAAGAACCGCAGCATCTATTCGAGCGTCCGGGCGCTGGCCGACTACGTCGAGGCCGAGCGCGCCAAGGCCTCGCAGCAGCAGACGCCCCAGAGCTGATCCGTTCGGAGGTGTGAAGCGGACGTGAAGCTCGCCCTCGGCATCCTCTCGGCGCTCCTCGCGCTCGCCTATCCGGTCGCGGTCTACGTCGGCCTGTCGCGCTTCAGCGTGCGCGGCGTGGGGCTCCTGCTCATCGCGCTCCTCTTGCCGAACGCGATCTCCAAGTTCTGGAGGCGGCGCGCGCAGGCCAAGGACCTGATCGGCCTGACGGCCACGGCGCTCTTCCTCGTGCTCTTGGCGATGGCCTTCGACGACGAGCGCTTCATGCGGGCCTATCCGGTCGCCATCAACGCGGCGCTCCTGTTCCAGTTCGCCTGGACGCTGCGGCGGCCGCCCTCGATGGTCGAGCGCTTCGCGCGGATGCAGGTGGACGATCTGACGGACGGCGAACTCGCCTACTGCCGAGGCGTGACGCGCTTCTGGATCGGCTTCTTCGCGGTGAACGGCGCTCTGAGTGGAGCGTTCGCGCTCTTCGCGAGCCGGGAGACCTGGGCGCTCTACACGGGCCTCATCGCCTACGTCGCGATGGGCCTCTGCTTCGCCGTGGAGTTCGTCCTTCGCAAATACCGCTTCCGGCACCACGCGCCGCAGAACGCGCTCGACCGCCTGTTCGCCCGCGTCTTTCCCAATCCAAGCCCCAGCTCCGAGTCATGAAGAACTTCTCGATTCCCTCACCAAAGTTCGCGCGCGGCGATCTCGTGGCCCTAGGCGCACCCGGCGATCGAACGCTGGCGGACCTCCTCGCCGACGCCGATCGCCTCGCGATCGCGATCGCCGATCGAGCCAAGGCCAACGCCAGCGCCAACACGAGGGCAGCACCCGACGCGAACGAGGTCCTGCTCATCTGCGCGGACCGCTACCACTTCGCCGTGGGGCTCCTGGCCATCTGGAAGGCGGGCCTGTGCGCCGCGCTGCCGCCGAACGCTCAGCCCGAGACGATCCGAACACTCGCCGCCCATCCCTCGATCCGCCTGCTCGTCCACGACACCGACTCGGGCGAGGGCTTCGATCTGCGGACAGCGTTGCTCGATCGATCGCCCATCGCCGAAGCCACCCCGCTCGACCTCTCTCCTGATCGGCCGATCGCGACGCTCTACACGTCGGGCAGCACGGGCGAGCACAAGCGCTGTCCCAAGACGGCCCTCGAGCTCATCGGCGAGGCGAGCGCGCACGTGGCGAGCTTTCACTTCGCGCCGGGTGAGCGGTTCGTGGCCACGGTGCCTGGCCACCACATCTACGGTCTGCTCTGGGGCGTGCTCGTGCCGCTGCTCTCGGGCGGCGCCTTTGCTCGGCAGACGCCGTTCTATCCAGATGCCGTGGCCGCGCGCCTCGCCGAGCTGAAGGCCACCTGTCTCGTCAGCGTTCCGGCGCACCTGCGCGGCATTGCCGAACTCGACACGCTGCCGAGCGTTCGCCGCATCACCTCCTCGAGCGCCGCGCTGCCGACCGAGACGGCGCAGCAGATCTTCGAGCGCTTTGGCCTGCGCGTGACCGAGCTCTACGGATCGTCTGAGACAGGCGGCATCGCGTTTCGCGAAGAGCCGGGCGCGCCGCACACGCCGCTCTCTGGGGTGAGCGTGACCGCCGATGCCGACGGACGCCTCCTGCTCGACTCGCCGTTCCTCACGCCTGGGACGCCGCGCCCGATGCCCTGTGACGATCGCGTGGAGATCCTCGCCGACGGACGCTTCCTGCTCCGAGGGCGACTCGACGGCGTGGTCAAGGTCGGCGGCAAGCGCGTGTCCCTCTCCGAGATCGATCGCCACCTGCTCCAGGTCCCTGGCGTGAAGGATGCGGCCTGCCTCGCACGTGAGGTGGACTCGGGTCGCGGCGCCGAGATCTGGGCCGCCGTCGTCGCGCCCGCACTCACCGCCGCGCAGATCCGCACGCGCCTGCGCGACTGGATCGATCCGGTGGCGATCCCGCGCCGACTCCTCCTCGTCCCCGCATTGCCACGCGAGGAGAACGGCAAGCTCCTCCGGTCGAAACTGAGCGCGCTGTTCGAGGCGCCGGGCGCGATCGAGGGGAACGACGCGAACGAAATGAACGACGCGATCGAGGGCGACATCCCGCGCTTTGCGAATGCGCCGGTCGAGCTCGTGCCCACGCGCGAGAGGCCGCTCCCGGATGGATCGGGCTACGTGCTCTCGTTCCACATCCCCGAGGACTACTTCTATTTCCGTGGCCACTTCGACGGCCTGCCCATCCTGCCCGGCGTGGTGCAGCTCGAGCTCATCGTCCGCCGCCAGATTTCTCGGCTCTGGCCCGACCTCGCGACCGGCCTCCGGCGTGTCGCGCAGCTCAAATTCAAGCGAACGATCGAGCCCGGCACCGACCTGTTCCTGACGCTTCGGCGCGATCCATCGAGCGTGTCGAGTGCGGCGCACACCTCGTGTTCGAAGGTTCGCTTCGAGATCGCCGACGCCTCGGACTCGGGCGTCTGTTCGCAAGGGCAGTTTTGCTTCGAACTCGAATCAAAGCGGCTTTCTCCGACCTCGCCATGACGACCGACTTCCGTGACTTCCATCCCTGCATCCTCATCCCGACCTACGACAACCCGGCGACGCTGCGCGGCGTGGTCGAGCGCGTGCGCCGCGACTCGCCCGGCGTCCCGATCCTCGTCGTGGACGATCACAGCGGTCCCGAGGGCCAGCGCGCCGTCGAGGTGCTCGCGTCCGAGGGCCTCATCCAGAGCCGCCGCCTGAGCGAAAACCGGGGCAAGGGCGGCGCGGTCAAGGCGGGCTTCGCGTTCGCGCACGAGCTCGGCTTCACCCACGCGCTCCAGGTCGATGCCGACGGACAGCACTGCTTCGAGGACATCCCGCGCTTCCTCGACGCGGCGCGCGCGCATCCCAGTGCTCTCGTCCTCGGCGCGCCCATCTTCGACGAGACGGCGCCCACCTCACGCCTGCGCGGCCGCCAGATCTCGATCTTCTGGACGACGCTCGAGACCGGCTTCCGCCGCGTCATCGACGATCCGTGCTGCGGCTTTCGGGTCTACCCCGTCGAAGCGGCCCTCGCGGCGCAGGCCCGAAGCGATCGCATGGAGTTTGATCCCGAGATCGCCGTGCGCATGGTCTGGAACGGCGTGCCTGTCCTGAACCTGCCGACGAAGGTCCGCTACCTCACGGCCGACGAGGGCGGCGTCTCCCACTTCCGTCCGCTCCACGACAACGTGCTCATGAGCTGGATGCACACGCGGATGGTCTGCACGCTCATCGCTCGTGCCGTGCTCGGGCTCTTGGGTCTCAGGCCTCGCGTCCAGATGCGGCGCATCGAGGCATCGAACCGATGAGTCCGAGATCCTCTGCTCATGAACGAGCCATCGGTTCTCCTGGAACCCGAAGACCGAATCGCAGGCGCACGGCGTGTCGAGCCCGTCGTGGTGGCTCTTGTCGAATGACGGCCGACAGGACGCGGCACGCCCAACACCTCCCTCTGAATCCCTCTGCTGAACCGAGGGCTTTGGGATGAGCGCAACGAACGCCAAGCCTTCGAAGAAAGACGAAGGGAAAGCCGCCTGGCTGAGCGTCGGCGAGCGCGGTGGCGTGCTCGGCATCCGCTTCGTCGTCTTTCTGTGCACGGCCTTTGGCCGCCCCCTGGCGCGAGCGTTCATCGCGTTCCTCGCGGCCTGGTATTTTTTGTTCGACGGCCACGCGCGCCGCTCGTCCCGCGCCTTTCTCGAACGAGTCCACGACAGACTCGTCACGCGCTGGATGGTCTATCGGCACATCCTCACCTTTGCCCGCGTCACGCTCGATCGGCTCTTCTTCGCGGCAGGCAAGACGAGCCCGTTTCGCGTCGAATTCCACGGCGAGGAATTCCTCGAGGCGCTTCGCACCGAGCACAGAGGCGCCCTCCTGATCCTCGCGCACGTCGGCAGCTTCGAGGCAGCGCGCGCCCTCGCTTCCGAGCGCCAGTTCGCCATCCACATCCTGGGCAACTTCCACAACGCGCGGCTGCTCAACGAGGCGCTCGCGCGGATGAACCCAGCCCAGAGCGACACGCACCTCATCGACATCGGCGCGCCTGGCAGCATCGAGTTCGTCTTCAAGGCCGAGCAGCGCATCGCCGAAGGCGAGCTCGTCGCGACGATGGGCGATCGCGTCGGCCCCGACGGCAAACACCTGAGCGTCGATTTCCTCGGTGCGCGTGCGCCCTTCCCAACGGGCCCCTACCTGCTCGCCGCCGCGCTCGGCTGCCCGGTCTACCTGGCGTTCGGCCTCTATTCGGAGCCGAACCGCTACGACCTCTATTGCGAGCCCTTCGCCGAAAAGATCTCGCTCGACCGACGCGACCGCGAGGGATCCGTGCGCCCTTATGTAGAGAAATACAGCGAGCGGCTCGAGCATTACGCGAGGCAGGCACCATTCGATTGGTTCAACTTTTATGACTTTTGGGGGAAATGAATTCGATTCATCTGCTGAAGTCAGTCGCTGCTTTGCCTCTGACAATCCACTTGTCGGGATAAACAAGGCCGATGTCGGGGTAATCGAGAGAAATATCGGAATAAGGACTTATTCCTTCATTAGGACCTTTGCACCGCGAAGGACGGGGAATGTCAGACTTTGGCGCGAGGCGGGTGCTTCCAGACGGAAGTGACCATCGAAGCAACGAAGGCTGGCGTTTCACGGACAAGTGGGGCGACGGGATAATTAAGTAAGGAATAAATCCTAAATGCGCCCCCATTTCCCACTTTATCCATTCGCCTCAGAAAGAAGGTCCTGAAGAGATGTCGATGTCCCAGAAGAACTCTGCTGAAACCCGTCCCGTCCAGCTCATCGGCGAGAAGCCCCTCACCATCGAAGACATCCTGGCACTCGCCTCGGGTGAGCGCTGCGCTGCCCTCGACCCGTCGCCCGCGCTCGCGCGCCGCATCGAGCTGAGCGCCTCCATTTTGGGTGAGAAGCTCAAGGGTGGCTTCACCATCTACGGCGTGAGCACGGGGCTGGGCGATTCGTGCGTCAACAAGCTCTCGCCCGAGCTCGCCAAGTCGCTGCCGCACAACCTGGTGCGCTACCACGGCTGCGGCACGGGCCGGTTCTTGGGCGAGCTCGAGTCAGCGGCGGTCGTCGCGGTCCGGCTCGCGGCGCTGGGGCGCGGTTACTCTGGCGTGCGCCAGCTCCTGCTCGAACGCCTGTGCGACATCCTCAACGCCCGCGTGCTGCCGTGTATCCCAGAGGAGGGCTCGGTCGGCGCCAGCGGCGACCTCACGCCGCTCTCGTATCTGGCCGCCCTGCTCATCGGCGAGCGCGAGGCCACGTTCGACGGCGAGATGATGGAGAGCAGTGCCGCTCTCCAAAGGGCCGGGCTCGAACCTCTCGAACTCGCGCCCAAGGAGGGGCTCGCCCTGATGAACGGCACCAGCGTGATGACCGCGCTGGGCTGCCTGGCGTTCCACCGGGCCCGCAAGCTCGCGCGGCTCGCCTGCGCCATCACCTCTCTCGCGAGTGCCGCGATGGAGGGCGAGGCCGCCCATTTCGACGACCGCATCTTCGCGCTCAAGCCGCACCCTGGTCAGCGTCTCGCCGCGCGCTGGATCGCCGAGCAGCTCGGCTATGACCCGAAGACCACGAAGCACGCTGTGCGCGTCCAGGATCGCTACTCGATCCGCTGTGCGCCGCACGTCATCGGCGTGCTCGTCGATGCGTTGCCCCTGGTTCGACGCTTCCTGGAGACCGAGCTCAACGGCGTGAACGACAACCCGATCATCGATCCCGAGACGGGCGACGTGCTGCACAGCGGCAATTTCTATGGTGGCCACACCTGCTTCGCAATGGACGGGCTCAAGGCGGCTGTGGCCAACCTCGCAGACCTGGCCGATCGCCAGCTCGCGCTCCTCTGCAACGAATCGTTCAACAATGGCCTGCCCGCCAACCTGCTCGGCATGACCGGCCCCGCGGCGCACGCGCACCACGGCTTCAAGGCCATGCAGATCTCTGCCAGCGCGCTCGCGGCCGAGGCGCTCAAGCTGACCATGCCAGCCAGCGTGTTCAGCCGATCGACCGAGTGCCACAACCAGGACAAGGTCTCGATGGGCACAATCGCGGCGCGCGACGCGCTGCGCATCATCGAGCTCACCGAGCGTGGCCTCGCCATCACACTGCTCGGCGCGTGTCAGGCGCTCGATCTGCGGGGCGCCATTGGGAGCTCTGGGGGCTGCTCCGAGGGCAACCGCCGCATCTATGACGCGGTTCGAGCGATTGTCCCGATGACGATCGAGGATCGGCGCCACGACCTCGACATCGAACGCATCGTCGATGCGCTGGACATGGACGCGCTGGGATTGGGCAGTCTGGAGGAGATCGATGCGATGGGCTGAGTAGGACGTAAATTGAGATGCAACCATTCGAAATCACTAGGGTTTTTCAAAACTCTAAGGACTTGTCCCTCCAGTGGGACCGAGCAACGCGAAGGACGGGGAAAGCCAGACTTTGGCGCGAGGCGGGAGCTTCCTGAGGGAAGTGACCAATGAAGCAACGAAGCCTGGCGTTTCACGGACGAGCGGAGCGACGGGATAATGAAGGGATAAGTCCTAAAGCTGAAAACGCCTCAACTCGCGCGTCTTGCTCGAGCGCCACGCTGCTGGCCCTTCTTGCCGATTCGACCGATAACCTCAAAACGCCCGCTCGATGTCGATCGAACCAGTTAGATCGAATTTAACGAGCCAATATCGTCGTCGAATCGTTCGGCATTTGGTCAGTGATGCGCTTGATTTACCTGGATCAAACAATAGAATTATAAAAAACTATTTTATAATATGCTCACAAACGACATCTTTATCACATGTTCATCTCTTGGTATTTTCCCATGCCTTTTCGATCGGGTTGGAACCTAGAGAATATATTGGCGAGAACTATCACCACAGTCGTGGTTCTCATCATAGAATGAGAAGTCGCTCACCGCCATTGATCCGGGAAATCGACATATCTTTAAAGGTACATGTTGGAAAGGACGCTCAGGAACAAGACTCAACCGTTCAAATGCTCGAATCGTGGGCATGGTCGTTAGGTGAAATCGAGAAAAGGATACGGCCTTTGTTTGCGCAAAAGCGAACGACCATGGATGCCAGACTTTTTCTGAAAGCTCTATTGAGCTCAGAGCCACGCAAAACCGGATAGACGCGCGCTGAGGTGGGTGGCGATTCTGGGCAGTGGCGTCAGCAGGCATTTATTGATTTTGCGACAAAATTACAGATTGTGATTGATGGAGAGATTATAGGGCGCGGTCCTGAAATAAAATAGGCCTTATCAATGAAGCAGCATCGAGCATTTCCAAGAACTTGGAGCCGTTGGATTGGAAGTGCTTGTCGACGGGCAATGGTGTCAAAGGGCCACTTTTATATGACTGGTATTGTATAGAATTAGCGAGTCTATGCGGTGACGAATTCAATGGTATTCTTCACGATTTGTGGACGTGCGGTCTTTTGATTCGATGAAATATCTCTGACGGTGAATTGGCATATTTCACGACTTGGTGTCCTGCAGAAAGCCCGATTGAAAGCCTGGTTCATTTGGAAGGCCATCGTCGGGCAATCGAAGAATGCTTTGAAAGCGCCAAGAATGAATTTGGATTGAATTGTGATGAAACACGTGCGTGGCATGGCTGGCGCCGTCATGTGTCGCTGGTCATGCTTGCATTCGCCATGTTGGCGGCCATTCGTCGACGAATAA
>JAISIF010000155.1 GCA_031262165.1 Myxococcales bacterium
TTATCGGCTTTGCAGACATCTCCCTCGATGAAGGGGACTCCATCCAAAACTTCTCTCTCGGAGGGAGGTGACCCGGAGGGCCGGAGGGAGTGGTCGTGTCAAACCAATGGAGAGCTCGCGCCCCCTGCCCTCCCCTGACGCGCGAGGTTGCTTTTTGGCGCCTCTCTGAATAGTGCCGCGCCGCTTTTTTGGAGGGGTGGCTCAGCCCCTTCCCCGATTCACCTTCGAGAACGCTCGCCGCGGCAATCTGCCCTCCGGCGTTCCTCCTCCCCACGAGCAAGGAGCCTTCATGGCATCGACTCCCAAATCCAAGCGTCCCTCCTTGTCCGCCCCCAAGTCGGCGGCGGCCGACAAGGCTGACAAGACAAAGACCTCCAAGACCTCTCCCGACGCCCAGCACGTGCACACACCCGCGCCCTGTCCGGCGGAGGTCGAAGAGCTCGCGAGCGTCCGCGCCCGCGCTGGCACGCGCACCGGGCTCGACAAGGAGACGCTCCAGCGCGCCTACGCCGAGCACCTCCAATACACGCAGGGCAAGGACGAGCACTCGGCCACGGCCCTCGACCGCTATCAGGCGCTGGCCCACGCGGTCCGCGACCGCCTCGTGCGCCGTTGGATCCAGACGCAGCAGGCCTACTACAAGGCCGACGCGAAGCGGGTTTATTACCTCTCGCTCGAATTCCTGATGGGCCGGGCCACGGGCAACAACCTCATCAACCTCGGGATCGAGGACGAGATGCGCGCAGCCATGGAGGAGCTCGGACTCGACCTCACCGACCTGCTCGAGCAGGAGCCGGACGCGGGGCTCGGCAACGGTGGCCTCGGCCGCCTGGCCGCCTGTTTCCTCGACTCGATGGCGACGCTCCAGCTGCCCGCCTATGGCTACGGCATCCGCTACGAGTTCGGGATCTTCGAGCAGGAGATCCGCAACGGCTACCAGGTCGAGCGGCCCGAGGAATGGCTGGCCTTCGGCAACCCCTGGGAGGTCGAGCGGCCCGAATACCAGGTGCCCGTCCGCTTCTTCGGTCGCACCGAGCGCCGCATCGTGGACGGCCGCGAGAAGAGCGTGTGGGTCGATGCGCAGACCGTGCTCGGCATTCCCTACGACACACCCATCGCGGGCTATCGCAACTGCACGGTCAACACGCTGCGCCTCTGGCAGTCGAAGGCCTCGAAGGACCTCGACCTGGCCGACTTCAACGCGGGCGACTACCTGGGCGCGGTCGAGGACAAGAACGACTCGGAGACCATCTCCAAGGTGCTCTATCCGAACGACCTGACGGTCATGGGCAAGGTGCTGCGCCTCAAGCAGCAGTATTTCTTCGTGGCCTGCTCGCTCTCGGACATCGTCCGGCGCTACCTCAAGGTTCACCCCGACTTCAGCACGTTCGCCGACAAGGTCGCCGTCCAGCTGAACGACACGCACCCGGCCATCGCCATCGCCGAGCTGATGCGGCTGTTCGTGGATGTCTATGACCTCGCCTGGGACGAGGCGTGGGCCATCTGCCAGAAGACGTTCGGCTACACGAACCACACGCTCTTGCCTGAGGCGCTGGAGCGCTGGTCGGTCGAGCTCTTCGGTCGCGTGCTGCCGCGCCACCTCGAGATCATCTACGAGATCAACGCGCGCTTCCTCGACGAGGTGCGCCGCCGCTACCCGGGAGACGAGGCGCGCGTCGCCCGCATGTCGCTCATCGAGGAGGGCAGCGTGAAGCAGGTGCGCATGGCCAACCTCGCCGTCGTCGGATCGCACGCGGTCAACGGCGTGGCGGCGCTGCATACGGAGCTGCTCAAGCGCGACCTGTTCCACGACTTCGACGAGCTGTGGCCAGAGAAGTTCAACAACAAGACGAACGGCGTGACGCCGCGGCGCTGGCTGCTCATGTCGAACCCGGGCCTCGCACGGCTCATCACCTCGAAGATCGGCGAGGGCTGGGTCACGAACCTCGACGAGCTGCGAAAGCTCGAGGCCTTTGCCGACGACGCGGCGTTCCAGCGGGCCTTCCGCGACATCAAGCGCGAGAACAAGGCGCGCCTCTCCGAGATCATCAAGCGAGAGAACGGCCTCACGGTGGACCTCGAGTCGATCTTCGACATCCAGATCAAGCGACTGCACGAATACAAACGGCAGCTGCTCGCCGTGATGAACATCGTGGCGCTCTACAACCGCATCAAGGCGAACCCGAACCTCGACATCGTCCCGCGCACGTTCGTCTTCGGGGCCAAGGCCGCGCCCGGCTACTGGATGGCCAAGCAGATCATCAAGCTCATCAACTCGGTGGCCGACGTGGTGAACCACGACACCGACGTGCGTGGGCGCATCGCGGTCGTCTTCATGAAGAACTACCGCGTGTCGCTCGCCGAGCACCTGTTCCCAGCCGCTGACCTGTCCGAGCAGATCTCGACGGCGGGCAAGGAGGCCTCTGGCACGGGCAACATGAAGTTCACGCTCAACGGCGCGCTCACCATCGGCACGCTCGACGGCGCGAACGTCGAGATCCGTGAGGAGGTCGGGGCCGAGAACTTCTTCCTCTTTGGGCTCACCGTCGAAGAGGTGAAGGCGCTCAAGGCGGGCGGCTACGACCCGTGGGAGTTCTATCGGCAGAACCGCGAGCTCAAGGGTGTCATCGACGCCATCGCGAGCGGCGTGTTCTCGCCAGAGGATCCGAACCTCTTCAAGCCGATCGTCGATTCGCTGCTGAACGGCGGCGACCCCTACATGCTGCTGGCCGACTTCGACGCCTACGTGCGCTGCCAGGAGGACGTGGGCGAGCTCTACCGCGACGAGCGCGAGTGGACGCGCAAGGCCATCCTCAACGTGGCGCGCGCCGGGAAGTTCTCGTCGGACCGGACCATTCGCCAATACGCGGACGAGATCTGGGACGTGAAGGCCGTGCCAGCGCCCAAGTGCTGAGCACGCCTCCTCAGAGCTCCCGCAGACATCACTCCAAGGGGCGCGGTCGATCGCCGCGCTCCTTTTTTATGACGGACCAGCACCGGCAGCTCGGCGCGCCGCAAGGCCTGTCGCGCAAAGTGGTTTTGCGACTATCGCCCCCTCCCCTCCCTTCGCTTCGCGGCGGCACTCTCCCGCGAGGAGGCAAGGGAAGAGATTGCGGATGGGGCGAAAGCGCATCTTCCGATCGATTCAGACAGACAGAGGCTCGCCATGACCAACCACCTCCCCGTTCGCTTTGGCATCGACGTGCTGCGCGCCCAAGGCTTCCAGTCCCTGCGCGGTCTCAGGGTCGGCGCCATCTGCAACACGACGAGCATCGACGCGCGCTTCGAGCACCTGGCCGACCTGCTCCAGGGCGCGGCCGGTGTCACCCTGGTCTCCCTCTTTGGCCCAGAGCACGGCGTGCGCGGTGAAGCGCAGGACATGATCGGCGTGGACGACGACGGCCGCGATCCAGCGACAGGCCTGCCGGTCCACTCGCTCTATGGCGCGAGCTTCGAATCGCTCTCGCCCACGCCCGCCTCGCTCCGAGGCCTCGACGCGCTCGTCTTCGACATCCAGGACGTGGGCAGCCGCTACTACACCTACATCTACACGATGGCGCTGTGCATGAAGGCCGCGGCGCGTGCGCGCATCGCCTTCGTCGTCCTCGACCGCCCCAACCCCATCAACGGCGTTCAGATCGAGGGCAATCTCGTGCATCCGGGCTTCGAGAGCTTCGTCGGCCTATTCCCGCTGCCCAACCGCCACGCGATGACTGCGGGCGAGCTCGCCCGCTACTTCAACGACGTCCACGGCATCGGCTGCGATCTCACGGTCGTGCCGTGCGAGGGCTGGCAGCGCGCGATGTGGTGGGAAGAGACGGGTCGGGCGTTCGTTCCGCCCTCGCCCAACATGCCCACCGTCGACACCGCCTGCGTCTATCCAGGCCTATGCCTCGTCGAGGGGACGAACCTCTCCGAGGGCCGCGGGACCACGCGACCGTTCGAGCTCATCGGCGCGCCGTTCCTCGATTCCAAGCGCTTCGTCGAGGCGCTGCGGGCCGAACATCTGGAAGGCGTGGCATTCCGGGCGACCTCGTTCCTGCCGACCTTCCAAAAGCACGCGGGCCAAAGTTGCGGTGGCGCCATGATTCACGTGATGGACAGGGCCTCGTTCCAGCCCCTCCGAACCGGGATCGCGCTCCTGCGCGCGGCCAAGGCCGTTGGTGGCGAGCGCTTCCAATGGCGCACCGAAAAATACGAATTCATCGACGACAAGCCGGCCATCGATCTGCTGTGCGGGACGGATTCGATCCGAAAGGCCTTGGATGCCGGTCAATCCCTCGATGAGTGCATGAGAGGCTTCGAGGAAGAATTGAACTCATTCAAAGAAGTGAGGAAGAGGTATTTGATTTATTGAATGAACATAATACTCCAAAATGCCTTCGATTATTTTAAAAATTTATCTTTAGATCATCCGTTTTCGAGACTGCCTTTATGAATCAATTATTTCCCGGTTTGCTTCGGCGCTCAATCCTCGCAATGACGACATGTTTTTCAAGTAGAGGCGATCGGAGAACGACTCGACATCGAAGTATCTCGTCGACACTCCCATCTTTACGCCATTGGAAAAGTGACACGGCCTCCAATGGGATAAGTCCTACAAATCCCCTCGTCTGTAGGGATTACCCATAAAACAATCATTCATTTTACCATTCTCCCAAACAAATCGGGTCCCCCCGGATTTCCCCGCCTGTATTCCGTTCGAGAAATCCGGCTGAGACCGCCTTGCCAAGCCCTCGGCGATGACTAGATTGCCGCGCCTTTTGGCGCCCTCTGGCGAATGGTTGCGCCCAATGGAAATCAATTCATTTCTACCTCGCTCCCACTGAAACAAATGAGGTCCACATGTCGGACGACAAAAAGAAACAATCCTCTGCCTCCGGGCTCCCCACCATCCTCGGGCAGGAGGACATTCCCTCCACGGTGCCCATTCTGCCCCTGCGCAACTCCGTCTTTTTCCCGGGCGGCGTGCTCCCGCTCGCGGTCGGTCGCCAGAAGACCATCGCGCTCATCAAGGACGCCGTCCGAGACGAGCAGCTCATCGGAGTGATCACGCAGCGCCGCGCCGAGGAGGAGGAGCCCACGGCCGAGTCGCTCTACCCGATCGGCACCATCGCGCGCATCGTGAAGCTCCTGAAGATGGGCGACGACAACTACTCGCTCGTGGTGCAGGGGCTGGCGCGCTTCAAACTCGACGAGCTGATTCAGGAGGAGCCCTACCTGAAGGCCAAGATCTCCCCGGTCGGCGAGGAACAGGCCACGGGCAACGTCGAGCTGGAAGCGCTGGGCATCAACCTCAAGAAGCTCGCCCGCGAGGTCATCGAGCTGACGCCCGAACTGCCAGCCGCGGCCATCGATCTCATCGAGTCGATCACGCACCCAGGCCACCTGGCCGACCTCATCGCATCGAACGTGGACGTCACCATCGAGGAGAAGCAGTCGATCCTGGAGACGATCGATCTCAACGACCGGATGCAGCGGGTCCTGGAGTTCCTCAACCGCAAGCGCGAGATCCTCAAGCTCAGCAGCAAGATCGACAGTGCGGTGAAGGGCGAGATGTCCAAGACGCAGCGCGAGTATTACCTGCGGCAGCAGCTCAAGGCGATCAAGGAGGAGTTGGGCGAGCTGGGCGATGACGAAGAAGAGCTCGACGAGCTGCAAGAGCGACTGAAGGCCGCTGGTCTGCCTGCTGAGGTCGAAAAGGCCGCGCAGAAGGAGATGAATCGCCTCAAGACCATCCCTGCTGCCTCCAGCGAATACACGGTCTCACGCACTTACCTCGACTGGATCGCGGATCTGCCCTGGAGCAAGACGACCGACGACAATCTCGACATCCCGAATGCGCGCGCCGTGCTCGAGGCCGATCACTTTGGCCTGGAGAAGGTCAAGAAGCGCATCCTCGAATACCTGGCCGTGCGCAAGCTCAAGAACGACATGAAGGGTCCCATCCTCTGCCTGGTCGGGCCTCCGGGCGTGGGCAAGACCTCCCTCGGTCAGTCCGTGGCGCGCGCCGTTGGCCGCAAGTTCGTGCGTCTGTCGTTCGGCGGCGTGCGCGACGAGGCCGAGATCCGTGGCCACCGACGCACCTACGTGGGCGCACTGCCTGGGCGCATCATCCAGTCGATGAAGAAGGCAGGCACATCGAATCCGCTGATGATGCTCGACGAGATCGACAAGCTCGGCGCCGATTTTCGCGGCGATCCGTCGGCAGCGCTTCTGGAGGTCCTGGATCCCGAGCAGAACAACACGTTCTCCGATCACTACCTCGACCTGCCCTTCGATCTCTCGAAGGTCTTGTTCATCGCCACCGCCAACCAACTCGAACCCGTGCCCCCGCCGCTGCGTGACCGCATGGAGATCATCGAGCTGCCTGGCTACACGTTCGACGAGAAGACGGAGATCGCCCGCCGTCACCTCATCCCCAAGCAGATCCGCGAGCACGGCATCTCCGAAGAACAATTCGAGCTGACGGACGAAGGTCTGGCCAAGGTCATCATCGGCTTCACGCGCGAGGCTGGTGTGCGCACGCTCGAGCGCCACATCGCCGACCTCTGCCGTGCCGTGGCCGTGGAGGTCGCCAGCGGCAAGACCGAAAAGCACGTGCTCGATGCCAAGTCTGTGAACGACATCCTCGGCGCCGAACGCTACTGGAACGAGGTGGCTGAGCGCACCGAAGTCTCGGGCGTGGCAACCGGGCTCGCGTGGACATCGGCCGGAGGCGACATCCTGTTCATCGAGGCAACCCAGATGCCGGGCAAGGGCATGCTCACGCTGACTGGCCAGCTCGGCGACGTGATGAAGGAGTCGTGTCAGGCGGCCCTCTCCTACGTGCGAGCCAACGGCGACATCCTGGGCATCCTCGGCAACTTCCTGGAGAAGGCCGATCTCCATGTCCACTTCCCCGCTGGCGCCGTTCCCAAGGATGGCCCCTCGGCTGGTGTCACTATCCTCACGGCGCTCGTCTCGCTGATGACCGGCATCCGGGCACGCGGCGACACGGCCATGTCGGGCGAGGTGACGCTGCGAGGACAAGTGCTGCCAGTGGGCGGCATCAAGGAAAAGGTTCTGGCCGCGCACCGCGCAGGCATCACGCGCCTCATTCTCCCGGAGCGCAACCGCAAGGACATCCTCGAAGTGCCCGAGCAGGCGCGCAACGAGATCGAATTCCACTTCGTCACGCAGATGGACGACGTGTTGCGATTGGCTCTGGAGCGCGATCCCTTCGAGCTGGCGGCCCAGTGCGCCGCTGCCGCGGCGGCGGCCAAGCAATCCGCTGCCACTGCTGTCGATAATGACGTCCAGGCCGAGGCACCGGCGCTGTCGTGAAGGCCTCGATTCGACTCTTTCGCTTCAAGTCGAGAAAAAGGCGGCTCTCCAAGGAGAGGGCCGCTTTTTTTTCGCCGTGGACCAAGAGAATTCGGCCGCCCTCGTCCTGCCCATAGGCAATCGAATTCTGTTTTTCGACCAAGAGCGAGGCGTCTCTTCGTAGGGGCATTGCGTGCAACACCCTGCGCTCGTCATTCGACACAAACACGACGGGCCATGCACGCAACGCCCCTACACATCCCGATTCGAGATCAAAAAAATAGAATTCGACCGCCCTCGTCCTGCCCATGACGTTCTTTGCAGTTCGAGAGTGCCAGTGTAAGGTGCGCCGTTTTTTTTCGAGGGAGCGCCGACAGACGCTCCCTTTCTTTTGATTATCGATGATTGAGGTCCCCCTCGATTCAATCCCTGGAGACGCCATGAAAAAGACGTTCGTCAAAGACATCCACGACAAGGATTCGGTGAACAGCATCTTCCTCGTGACCCGCAAGACGCTCGTCACCAACAAGGCCAAGCCCTTCCTCGCGCTCATGCTGCGCGACCGGACCGGCGACCTCGACGCGCGCGCCTGGGAAGACGCCGAGCGCCTCGCCGCCCTGTTCGAGCGCGACGACTACATCCGGGTCGAAGGGACCGTTCTCCAGTATCAGGGCCGCCTCCAGCTCAAGGTGGACGCCATCGAAAAGGCCAGCGCCGAGGGCCTCGATCCCGCTGACTTCGCTGGGCCGATCAAGGCCGCGCCAGGCGATCGGGCCATCGCCCAGATCCAGGACATGGCCGAGCGCATCCAGGACCCCAATCTCAAGGCCCTGGCCCAGGCCTTCCTTGGCGACGAGGCCATCGTGGAGCCCCTGCGTCGCGCCCCTGCCGCCCGCAGCATCCACCACTCGGCGCCGGGTGGGCTCGCCGAGCACACCCTCTCGGTCATGCGCCTCGTCCAGCGGATCGCCGATCACTACCCCATGGCCGATCGCGATCTGATGCTCTGCGGCGCGCTGCTGCACGACATCGGCAAGCTGCGCGAGATGTCGATGGAGCGACAGACCGAATACACCGACGAGGGCCGTCTCCTGGGCCACCTCGCGATCGGCGCCCAGATGATCCACGACCGCTGCGCCAAGCTCCCCGACTTCCCCCAGACCTTGGAGACGCACCTGCTGCACATCGTCCTGGCGCACCATGGCGCCCTCGAATTCGGCAGCCCGCGCCTGCCCCAGACGCTCGAAGCCATCCTCGTCCACCACCTCGACGATCTCGACAGCAAGGTCGGCGCGCTCATGGAGATCTACCAGCGCGATCCCTACGAAAATGAGGCGTGGACCGACTTCCAGAAGGTCCACAACCGCCACTTCTTCAAGGGCCCCACGCCGACGGTGCACGCCAAGCTGCCCTTCGAGCGCAAGAAGCGACGCGCCGCCGCCGCTCAGAATCAAAAGGAGAAGCAGGGGAAGGTGGCGGAGCAGAGCGCACCCGCGCGCATGACCGAGAGCTCGGCACCACTGACCGAGTCCAAGGCAGCGCTCGGCACGCACGGCCAGCCGCCTCCCGCTCCAGAGCGGAAAGCCCCAGAGAAGGCAGCGGGCGATCCCAACGCCGAGCCCAGGCGCGAGAAGCGCGAGCGCGACGCAGACAGAGATCGAGACCGCAAGGGTGGCCCCAAGGTGCCTGCGGCCAATGCCCTGTCCTTCAAGCCGTTCGCGGCCCTGGCGGCGGCGCTCGGTGAGCGCGACCCGCAGGAAGCCCTCGACGTGGTCCGCTCTGCCGTGGATGCCGTGGCGCAGACGGTCGAGGCGGCCGTCGATTCCGCGGTCAAGGTGCTCTCCGCCGACAAGCCCACGGCCGACGAGACGACAGCTGCCGAGAGCGTGGAAGCCATCGACACCACTGAAAACATCGAGCGCCCAGAGAGCAGCGCCCAATCAGCGGGCGAGGCGCCTACCGATCGGCAGGACGACAGCGCGACGTGAGTGAGAAGATGAGGAAATCGCTGTCGCCTGAAGATCTCTCCGCGTAGAAAGCCCCCTTTTTTTTGAAGAGCGCCACCCGCTCGAAGTCTTCCAACGAAGGGTGTGTGGCTCTTGCCAGATGAAGTCTCTCGCCCAGTTCTGCCCGCGGAGGTTGGATGAAGCTGATTATCGAGGATGATGAAGGCCGAAAGACCGCCGTCCCTCTCGTCCAAGACGAGATGGAGATCACGATCGGTCGCCAGGAAGACAACGTCATCCGGCTCACCGAGCGAAACGTCTCCCGCAAGCACGCCCGGCTCACGCGTAAGCACAGCGAACTCTTCATCGAGGATCTCGGCAGCTACTGCGGGGTCAAGGTGAACGGGCAGCGCATCCAGGGTTCCCGCAAGCTTTCGATGACTGACATCGTCCAGATCGGCGACTACGACATCGGCTTCCAAGAGGACAAAAAGGCCGAACGCGCTGCCGCCGACTCCAAGGCAGCCGCCGTGGGCAACGCGCCGACGCAGGGCCAGGACCAGATCCCATCGGAGCGCCTCTCCACGTCGATCATCGATATCGGTGACCTGAAGGCCTACGACAACATCCCGGTGGTGGACATCGCGATCGAACAGGCGCCGCGCATCGTGGTTCAGTCGGGCGATCTCAAGGGGCGAGAGTTCGCGTGCATCCGCTCGGTCCTGACCGTTGGCCGCGACTTCGAGAATGACATCGCCATCGATCACCGCAGCCTGTCCCGCAGCCACTGCAAGTTCCTCCGAACGCCGGACGGCGAATGGAAGGTCATCGATCTCGGCTCGTCCAACGGCGTCAAAATCAATGGCGAGCGCTACTCGGTGGGCACCCTCACTTCGGGCGACACGATCCTCATCGGTCGCGTCAAGCTCTCCTTCCTCATCCCGGGTCAGCCAGCGGCGGCGTCCAAGAAGGACAGAGCCCGAGACGAGGCCTCGGTCGTAGCAGCCAAACACGGCGCTCATCGCCCGAGCGCGTCGTCTGGTCGCCTCATCGGCCTGATCGCCGCCTGCGCCGTGCTCCTCCTGGGGGCCGCGGGTGCTGGATTCTACTTCGTGAAAGACAGATCAGCGGCGCCCACCATGGCAGTGGCTGCCGTCACGTCGCCGCCACCGCCGCGCCTCGATGCCGACGAAGATGAAGCGAATGACAGAGTGTTCGATGCGCCAGCGCCAGCGCAGGCTCGAACGCCGCCCGCGGTCGTCTCAGCGCCAACCGCGGCGTCAGTGCCATCAACCCCAGCCGTGGTGGCCGCGGACAAATCGGAAGCGCCGGACACGGACGCCGAGGCACGCCAAGCGTTCGACAAGGGCAAGGCCCTCCTGGCGTCGGGCAAATTCTCCGAGGCCGTTCAGCCTCTTCAGGAGGCCGTGGACGCCGAGCTCCAAGGGGCCGACGCGCTTCTCGACAAGGCGACGCGAGAGGCCAAGGCCATGGACGCCCTGGCATCTGGCCAGGCGCTGTTCGACGAGGCGAAGTTCGAGGAGGCCCGCACCGAGCTCAAGGACATCCCCGAGTCGAGCGCTCAGGCAGAGGCCGCTGGGGAACTGCTGACCAAGATCGATGCGGCAGTGGCCAAAGCCGAAAAGGCGGAGCGCCCCCAGGCCGAGGACGAACAACGGGCCAACCTCGCTCCCAGCGCACCAAAGTCCCAGTCCAAGAAGCAAAAGCCTAGATCCCCCTATGGCGCTGCCTACGACGAGATCCCCGAGGACAAGATGCAGGTGCTCGACAGCTATCTGGGCGAGATGTGCGACAAGCCAGAGGCCGCCATCCCTCCGCTCAGGCGCCTCATCAGGGAGAACCCGGACTACGGCTATGCCTACGTCTTCCTGGGCTCCTGCTACATCGAGTCGGACGAGGTGGAGAAGGGTAAGAAGCTCTACAGGGACTTCCTGCGGCGCTGGCCCAAGCACCCTGACGCGCCTGTGGTCCGCGAGGCTCTTCAGGACTGACACCCCCTCTCCCACAGGGAAGAGGTTGGCTTCGGCTCGGCTCGATTCGTCTTGCTTTGGCCGACGAGGCGAGGCGCCTGTCACCGATGCGGGGGAGGTAGCGAGGACTTTCCTGCCATCCAAGGCAAGCGCGGTCTGACGATTTCGAGCAAGGGCGTTGCGCTGTCTGTCGTCGTCCATCGTTCGACATGGCATTCATACGCCCCTCCCCGATTCGACAGCCCCGAACAGAATGCGATTGCCCTGTCGTCCAGCCGACATACTGGACGTGGCGCGGGCAAAAGGTGCCGCGCGCGCATGTCTGCTCTGCCGTCGATGGGGGCGAACAAGCTCGCTCTCTGGGCCCCTCTGAGGCCAGTCCCTCCAGCGCGGCCTCCAGGAGATGAGAACCATGGTGGACAAAGCAGAAGAGGACATTGGCCTCTTGGTCGAAAGGGCACAGCGGCGCGATTTCCAAGCGTTCGAAGCGCTCGTGACCCGACACCGATCGAAGATCTACGCGCTCGCGCTGCGCATGGTTCACAGCTCGGGCGAAGCCGAAGAGCTGACCCAGGAGACCTTTTTGTCGGCCTGGCAGAACCTGCCGAACTTTCGTGGCGAGTCGGCGTTTGGCTCCTGGCTACACCGCATCTGTGCCAACTTTGCCCTGATGCGGCTGCGCCGTCTGAAGCTCGAACCAACGCTGGCCGACGAGCCGATCCTCCCCGAACCGCGCTTCGACTCGAACGGCGCCATGATGGCGACCGTCTCCCACTCCTACGACTGGACACGGGGCACCGAGGAGAAGCTGCTCGACCATGAGCTACGCGAGGCCATCACGCAGGCCACCGATCGGCTGCCACCCGACTACCGAGCGGTCTTCCTACTCAAGGACATCGAGGGCCTTTCCTACGAGGAGATCGCCGAGCACTTCGGCATCACGGTCGCGGCGATCAAGAGTCGCCTGCACCGGGCCCGGGTCGCCATGCGCGAGGCCATCAACGCCTTTTACAGTGACTCTTCGAAACGCTCCCGCCCCTCGGGCATTTAGCGAATCTTGGAGTTGGCGATTCAAAATCCATCGTCTGTCCCTCTGCCTCGAGGTCCTCTCCTATGAGCGACGCCCAGCCGCCCAAGACAAAGCCGCCCGAATGGATCTCCTGTCAGGAACTCACCGAACAGCTGCTCGACTATGTCAGCGACACGCTCGAACTCGAGATGCGAGGGCGACTGGAGCGGCACTTCAAGCTCTGCCCGCCGTGTTTCAAGTTTCTCAGGGAATATCGGATGCTCCCCCAGCTCTGTCAGCGCACGCTCCAGCACGCGATGCCCGACGAGGCTGCCGAGCGCCTCACCGCGTTCCTGAGAGCCAGGGCCTGGGACGATCACGATCCCAGCGGGCCCTCTACCTCGTGATGAGCCGCCTGCCGCGCCGCGCTGCGTTGGACCGAGCCTGATGCTGGAGCGTCCCCTCAACGACCTCGACTTCGACGAGCTCGTCCATTTCGTGGAGACCCTCGGCGGTTCTGGACCGCAGGCGCGCCGCATCTTTTCGGCGCTCTACAGACCAGGTCGCGATCCCAGCCTCGGCCTCCTGGGCCGTCTGGACGAGGTGAGCCCACGCCTCGTCTCCCAAATCGAGCGGGCGCCGTGGGGGAGCCTGCGCGTCCTCGACCGACGCCGCGCCTCGGACGGCTTTGTCAAATACCTGTTCGAATCGCCGTTGGGTGGCCGCTTCGAGACCGTGCGCATCCCGCTCTTCGACGAGAAGCACGTGGTCTGCGTCAGCTCGCAGGTGGGCTGCGCGCTCGGCTGTGACTTCTGCGCGACCGGCCGTCTGGGCTTCTCGCGCCACCTGGAGACCTGGGAGATGGTCGAGCAGGTGCGCGTGCTCCGCGATGAAGCGCCCCTGCCCGTCCGGCACGTCGTCTTCATGGGCATGGGTGAGCCCTTCCTGAACGAGAAGCGCGTGCTGCGCGCCGCCCACCTCTTCACGCGCTCCGGCGGTCTCCAGATCGCTGGCCGCAACATCACGATCTCGACGGCGGGCATCGTCCCCGCGATCCGGCGCTACGCGGCAGCGGACCACCCCTTCCGCCTCACGTTCTCACTGACGAGCGCGATTCCCCAAAAGCGCCTGCGCCTCATGCCGATCGAGAAACGCTACCCGCTGCCCGAGCTCATCGACGCCATCCGTGAGTTCACACGGCTCCGGCGGGAGCGCGCGGTCGTCGCCTACGTCGCCATCCGTGGGCTCAACACTGGCCCTGAAGACGTCGAAGCCCTTCGCGCTGCCTTCGAAGGCATCCCCATCAAGCTCGACCTCATCGACGTGTCGGATTCGACCGGCCGCTATCAGCCTCCCGACGAGGCCGAACTGCGTCGCTTCCGCGACATGCTCCAGACCCTGCGCGTGCCGATCGGGCGACGCTACAGCGGCGGCAAGGAGATTGGCGCTGCCTGCGGAAACCTCGCGGCGACGTGTCAGGGCGGAGAGCCGATCGATTGATTCGATGATTCGATCGAATTCATTCGAACCAATCGCACCTGAACGATTCTCACTATTCTAGAAACTTGAACTGGGATTAGAACTACAGTCATTGATTTGGGCGCTCGAAACATCTTTAAAGGCACATTTTAGAAAGGGCGCTATGGAACAAGCCTCGACCGCTCAGAGGCAATAATATTACAGCGGTTTCAAAAAAGAATGACGCATTCCTCAAAGAGAGACAGAAGGCTCAAGTTTGTGTCAAACTTTCCTGAAACCGCTGTAATTGGAACAATTGAAGAACTAAGCCAATCGCAGGACGCGCGACCAGCGGCGGCTACAAGTTCATTCGCACCCGAGGACCTCATTTCAAATACACTCGGATTATTATTTGTAAAGCGTTCTGACGAGAGTATTGAATTCGAAACTTATCTGAGAACTTACCTTCAAGAAGTGGCAAAGCTATTTGAAGATCCAACTAATTTTCAAGGAAAGTATCTTACCGCAGATGATGTGGCTCTAATCAAGAGCCAGTCGCCAACCGGAAGGCTTGAGGATGTTAGGATAGATTCGCCTTTATACACGAACAAGGCACATAATCAGCGTGTGGAGGAAATTAAAAATGTGATTGACCAAAATGATAAACTAAAATGGACGCTTGACATGTATGACAAGGTTAAGGGCAACGAATGAAAATAGAGGAAACAAAAAAATCGACAAAGCGCTCGTGGCCCAAGGTAGCGTTTCTTATAGGAATTGGATTGGTAGTAGGTTTTATCCTTGCCATTCTTTTATGTGTTGCGCTTCTTTTATGGAGCGCACCTTCTTGGCCACGTTATCATGATTGAAGTTGTAGTTGTACTGTCAAAGCAAGAGTGAAAGTCCGTCCAAAGGGCCGTTTTTCATCAAAAAAATCAAAACCATTTGGTTTTACAGCGGTTTCAAAAAAGAATGACGCATTCCTCAAAGAGAGACAGAAGGCTCAAGTTGGTGTCAAACTTTCCTGAAACCGCTGTATAATCATGTCATCCATTCGTTTTAATGGGACGACGATGTATATGACAAACAATTGAGTCGGCGCATCGATTTTATATCTTCCACCTTATAGCCCTGATTCAAGGACTTATCCCTCAATTAGCCCGTCGCCAAAGCTCGTCCGTGAAACGCCACTCTTCGTTGATTCGCTCTTCCGCCTGGAAGCTCCCGCCTCTTCTGGCTTTCCCCGTCCTTCGCGGTGCTCGGTCCTCATCGAGGGATAAGTCCTAAATCCAATAAAATCAATGTGATCAACAATCAAAGCATGGCTCCGAAAGGTTCGAGCTCGGATTAAAGAACGTCTTTTAGAGAGAATGAAAATGGAATTTCAGAGGGTTATACTTTCTAATACAGTCGGATGGTTCAGACACTTCGGGTATAAATGACAATCTTTCTGAGAGATGCTATAATCATGCGTCTCGGCTCAAAACTCTCAGAATGATTTCATTGAGATGGTGTGGCCATAGAAACCGGAAAGATTCATTGTCGATCCAAGCCGCTTCACTCTGGGATCTTACGAGAATTCGACGTTATGCGTGAGGTGGCATGGAGTGCCGGAGGCAGAGGCAGCCTGCGAGACAAATCGAAACAGGGCGCACATTGAAGCCCCCAAGGGAAAATGATTCCTCGCGCGCCCCGCAACGCCGCCCTGCCCCCCCCTCTCGATTTTCGACAAGGAGCGATCTCCACCATGCCCCCTGCTCCCAAGCGCGTCCTGCTCATCGAGGACGACTTCAAACTGGCCTCCCTCGTCCGCGAATACCTCGAAGCCACTGGCTACCAAGTCCTGACCGAGGCCAACGGAGCCCAAGCGCCAGCGCGCATCCTCAGCGAGCAGCCCGACATCGTCCTCCTCGACCTGATGCTCCCCGGCCTCGATGGGCAGTCCGTCTGCCAGCAGGTCCGGCCCAAATACAAGGGACCCATCCTCATGCTGACTGCGCTGGGCGACGAGCGAAACGAGGTGGGCGGCTTCGAGGCAGGCGCCGACGACTACCTCGTCAAGCCCGTCCGACCTCGCATCCTGCTGGCGCGCATCGAATCGCTCCTCCGGCGCACGGAGGGCTCGGCCTCCCAGAGCGATCTGCCCACCCAGATCAAGTGCGGCGATCTGGAGATCGACACGACGACGCGCGAGGTGAAGCTGCGCGGCGTCCAGCTCGACCTGACCACGGCAGAGCTCGAACTGCTCGTCTATCTGGCGCGCCGCGCTGGCCAGATTGTGGCCCGCGACCAGATCTATCGGGAGGTGCGCGGTATCGAATGGGATGGGATGGACCGCTCCATCGACCTGCGCGTCACGCGGCTGCGCCGCAAGTTGGGCGATGACGCGCGTGCCCCTCGCATCATCAAATCCGTGCGTGGCGAGGGCTACCTGATGTCGGCCCACCCATGAGGTATCGACCCAAAGCCCTCCCCAAAAAACGAGAGATGTAGTCCAGAGCCGTCCGTGCCGAACCGATACGGGCGGCTTTTTTGCGCCCTCGCCCAAGAGAGCCGAAGAGAACGACATGCGCAGCGCCGCCTCCAAGAACTCGATCGCCCTCGCCCTGCCCCTCCTCTGCCTCGTCGCTGGCAGCCTCGGCCTCACTGGCGCGTGCGCCAGCACCTCGGAGCTCGCGACGCCGCCCCGGGTGGATCCCGCCATCCAGGCCAGGGCTGGCGATGCCGCGCTCCAGGCCGCCTACGAGGCAGCGCTCGATCGCTGGACACGGCGCGCGACGCTCTACGATCGGCTGGACGCACGCTTCTTCTTTGCCGCGACGCTCCTCGCCCCAGACTTCCTCAGGGCGCTGGAGGCGCGCGACGCAGGACTGGGGTTGTCCCCTTTGCGCCTCATCATCGCGCCGCCCGATGGCCTCCCCGCCAGCGCTCCCCCATCCCCGCCAGCCCCGGCCATGCTGCTCGGCCTCTATGCCCACGACCCCAAGCTCGACGATTTCGCCGAGCGACAGAGTATCTGGAAGATCACCCTCACGACCCCGCAGGGCACGCTCACGCCCAAAGAGATCCGTCGCATCTCCCGGCCAGACCTCCGGCTGCGCTCGAGCTTTCCCGCCCTGGACCGATTCTGGGTCGCCTACCTCGTCACCTTCGAAGGCGGCAGCGCGCGCCCCATTGCGTGGGACGAAGCCATCGTGGAGCTCAAGAGCATCCTCGGCCATGTCTCGCTGAACTTTGAGCCCGTCACGGCGCGCCACTGAAGCGCCTCGCGGATTCGAAACCCAGCACTGCCTCCTGCCTTCACCCTTCGGAAGAGTCCTGCAGGCCATCGCTCGATCTGCTGGAGCTCACGCCATCACCGCCGAACTTCTTTTTCTGGCTGGTCGAGAGAGAGAGGCGCTCCCATCCTTGCCAGCGCGCGCCAAGGGTCATGCCCAGGGCCACCACGAACCCGATCACCCCATCCACCAGATAGTGTTGCTTGAGGCAGAGCGTCGAAAAGGCAATGCCGATCGCCGTCACGAGCGCCCATGTCCCGAGCCAGCGCCGCTCCTGCAACAGGGCAAGGGCCGCCACAAGCGCCATCGCGCAGTGCTCCGACGGCAGGCAGTTCCACGCCGGATCAGCGCCGTGGACGAGCGAGAGAATCCAGGCGCCCAGCTCGTCCGCGTGCCCGGGCAGCGCGGGCCGTGCAAAGGTGACGGGAAACACGAAAAACGTGAGCGTGCAGAGCGAGAGCGTCAGAAAGTTGCTGAGCGCCGCGCGCCGGAGCGCCCGCTCGGAGCGCAACGCAAAGAATGGCAAGAAAAACAAAGGGAACACGAGAATGTAGATCAGGCTGAAGTCGGTCAGGAGTGGGACCTGGGTTTCGAGGCCTGGCGTGAGATAGCGCGCCCGCTCCTCCGTGGTCGCGGCGTCGGCGAGGAAATACCCGCCACACCAAAAGGCGAACAGGAGCAAGGCCGTCAGCATCCAGAAACCAGCGCGGGGCACAGGCTCGGGCCGCCAGCCCTTCTTCCAGTCGCGCCAGACCATGAAGGCCGCCAAAGTGATGGGCAGAATGCCTGGAATGAAGAACTGCATGAGGTGGCGCTGAAAACTGAAGCCAATGACCATTAAAAAGAAAACAATCTGTGAAACGGCAATCAAGCCAAAAAAGTAATAATATCCAAACTGTCGCCAAATCCCCCAGAGGAGGCCGCTCTTTCGATCTTCGGTCGCGTTCAAGCCAGAAGTTCTCCCGGCTCGCAATCTAAGCGCCCGACAGCGGCGTTGCCAGGCGATGGCCATGGACTGCCTGCCGGAGAGCAGGTGCTCTCACTCCTACAAATAAATTCAATTTGCTTATCTCCATCAAACCGTAGGGGCGATCGGATGGTCGCCTGCCATGAATCGAGGACAAGCCCTATTAGGATGTCCCAGAAAGATTTTTATTTATATCCGCAGCGTCCGAATCATCCGACAATATTAGAAATTGTAACCCCCTGAAATCCCACCACTTTGATGATCGACCCACTCGGATCCACAAACCTGAGCGGATTATTCGCGGCATAGGCATACGGATTGAGCGGATAACCGGCGACGGCATAAGCCTGAACGACTTCTGGGTTTTGATAGAGGGGTTCGGGTTGTAAATATCGTCCGGTTTTGGGTTCGTAATAGCGATAGCCGTTGTAATAGACGAAATCATTGTCCTGATATTGACCTGGATAGCGGAGATTGAATTCCAGGTCGCCGGACAGGGTTGCTTGTCCGAAGGGATTGGAATTGATTTTGAGGAAGCTCTCCCGTTCTTTGACTAATCACAGATGAATCCCTGCTCAAATTCTTCTTCTTCGCCCCATTTTGAACAAGCGCCTACGAGATGGGGCGCAGCCAAAGTCCGCTCGAGGCAACGTCGGGCAACATAGATAAAACTTATTAAATAGGATTTTCTATAAACGGATTTAATCCATGGGGTTTTCTCTTTGACCTCGGGTGTTATTTTTCCTCCTGGGAGATAAAAAGCAGGCCCCTCAGGAAAGATGATTAGATGCTCACCGCTGATTGCGACTTCTGAAATAGAAGGTTCTATTTCTAAACGAAAAGAATTCCGCTTACTATAAGCAAAAGGGCATGGTGGGCAGTCGCCATTATAAGAACCGTCGAGAGGACAACACTCTACCCGAGGACCATGCAGCGCATTGATGCTAATTGGTGAACAGACTATTTCAAGAGACAAGCTATCATTTTTATCTGCCGGTGGCCCAGACCAATGAATAGAATAATCCAGGTTTGGCTCTACATAAGAATTATTTTGACATCCCAACATTACAGCTAGGAGCACAAGGTTGAGAAGATTTTTCATTAGAGTCCTCCTATTCCAAATGGCTGCAATCCTGGATAATTCACTTTTATTCGGTAACGATTCTCCAGTTGAACTGCATCGGATTCGCCAGGTTTTTGCGCTCGCAAACGCAGAAGAGGATTTCGTTTTGAAAATTCATAATATCTATCTAAATCTATATGACCAAAAATCTCATGAAATTGCATCGAGTTCTTTACTAGCGCCATCAACACTGATGTCCCAGTTTGAGAGAGGATCCTGGTATTTATCTCCTGGATGCAAGGGCTTATCCATAAATAGTAATGACCTTATTGAAAGCAATCATCGCTGCCGCCAATTCACATAAAGCAATATATGATGCGTCCGTCTTTTCATAACGAGGAATCAATTTCCGAAAACGATTGAACCATGAATGACAAGCCTCAACCACCCAGCGCCTTGCTATAAAGTCTGGATTTTTCTCTATCAGCCTCTTCTCTTCTCCTCGATGCCGAATATGTGGAACCATTTCGTGTTTCTCCACAACGTCCGCTTTCCCTACATATCCCGCATCCAAACATTAGACCTCCTCGGAAACTAAAAGGGATCGTAATCTATCTTTTGGACAAACTTTTGAATTTCGGTCACTCGCAGAGAAATCCCTGTTCAAATTCCTCTTCTTCGCCCCATTGGGAACAGTCTATTTTATTATGCTCTCGTCTGATACAGCGCCGTGTAGTATAAACAACGTTTAATACCTTGTCTTCTCTATAAACAGATTGAAGCCATGATTCTTGTCGTCTAAGATCGGGAGTTATTCTACCTTCGGGAAGATAAACTCTCCAGCCGAAATCCACGCTCCAAGGAAAAATAAGAATATCAATACCACAGACTGCAACTCCCAGAATTTTGAGCTCTAAGTCCAAATTAACATCCTTCCACTTATTGACTCCAAAAGGACAAGGTGGACAGTTAGACGCAAGTTTCTGCACATTTGGGCAACACTGTATTGGAGGGCCACCTCGAATCGCATTGATACTAATTGGCAGACAAAGGCTTTCTGGTGACAAAAGTTCCTCTTGATCTGATGACCTATCAATCTGGCTGATTTCTTTACAGTGAGGTGAAACTGGAGAGGTCTTTTGGCATCCAGCGAGTATAATGATCACTAAAGAAATTACAGCGGTTTCAAGAAAGTTTGATGCCAAAGAGGAGGGCATTGTTTTTGGGAATCGCTGTAAGGAACTTTTCATGACGAACCTCCCTGAATTATTATAATGAATCTAAATCATCTCAACTCTGGATTCTTCGCCCAATCTCGATAATTCTCCTCAAATCCCTAGATTATATCTTCGCTTATAGAAACTCCAGGAAAGATTGTCACATGCTTTCCCAAATGAAGAAGCCAGGAGCGGTATAACAGTTTTGATGATCAACCCACTCGGATCCATAAACCTGAGCGGATTATTCGCGGCATAGGCATATGGATTGAGCGAATAGCCTGCGATAGCATAAGCCTGAACGGCTTCGGGGGGGGGGATAGATCTGGCTCGTAATATCGCCAGTCGTTGTAATAGACGAAATCATTTTCCTGATATTTTCCTGGGTAACGGAGGTTGAATTCCAGAGCGCCGGTCAGGGTGACTTTCCCGAAGGGAGCGTCATTTATCTTCAGGATGAACTTTCGAACTTCGGTCACTCGCAGAGGAATCCCTGTTCGAATTCCTCTTCTTCGCCCCAGTGTAGACACAAATCTTTATTAGGCATGCGTTCAATACAACGCCGAGCCACATAGATAACACTGAGCAATCGCTCTTCTTTGTAAACAGATCGAAGCCACGGAGCCGCCTGCCTGACATCTGGAGTTATTTTTCCTTCAGGAAGATAAACCCTCCAGCCGAAGTCCATACTCCAAGTAAAGGCAAGCATATCAAGCCCGCAGATCGCAACTCCGTCAATTTGTGGAGCTAATTGCAGGCTAGCGGATCTCCACTTGTCTGTCCCGAACGGGCATGGAAAACATTCGTGTAAAGATTCCTTGCCTACGCAGCATTCAACTGGAGGACCACCTCGTATCGCGTTGATACTAATTGGTTCACAATAGCTTTCAGGCACCAAAGGGAGCTTTTGATCTGCAGGTCTCAAGACAAATTTAATATGCTCGCAATGAGGTGAAACTGGAGAGGTCTTTTGACATCCAGGAATCACAATAATTATAAACAAATATAAAAAAAACTTCATATCAGATCTCGCGTTAGAGTGATCAGCATGGGAGACTAGTTTGTGGACAGCCTCTTCATAATTCGACATCTGTTCTCAAGCACGACAGCATCGTATTCACTTTCGATTGATTTATTGTTTACATGACCAAACATTCCATAAAAAAAAGAATGGCATCAAATGGATTATTTTCACCAGCGCTCTTTCTTTAGGTGGTCTACGGTCTGGATGCGAAAATGTCGCACCCCCACGGGTATTATAAAGTTTTCCTGGTGTTTCATAAATTCTGCACAAGCTTCTTCGACGGTTTTGGCGTGCAACTAGGGCGTGACTTCGAATTCGGACAGAGCCGCGCGGGCCATGGAATGACAGGCCGGGCGCGAGGCGGGAGCTTCCTGAAGGAGGGAGCGATGAAGCAGCGATGCCTGGCCTTTCACGGACCAGCACGGCGCTCTCCGAATTCGAAGTCACGCGCCCAGGCTCCTCGATGAGATCGGGATGCCTCACGAGATGAACCATGGAGCTCGAGTCTCATCTCCAAAGCGTGGGCCTTCAGATCAGATCACCTTCCCAGGATTCAGCAGGCCCTTGGGATCGAGGAGCGACTTGAGCTGCCGGTGGAGCCCGAGGCTCGTCGCGCCGAGCTCCAAAGGCAGGAAGTCACGCTTGGCGAGCCCCACCCCGTGTTCGCCGGTGATGGTGCCACCGAGGGCCAGGGTCATCTCCATCAGCGCAGCCGTGGCGCGCGTCACGGCTGGCCTGAGCGCCTCGTCGTCATAGAGAAAGTTGACGTGCAGATTGCCATCGCCCGCGTGTCCATAGGTGGCCGTCAGGAGCCCGTGCGCCGCGCCGATGGCTTTGACGCGCGCGATGGCCTCCACGATCTTCGAGCGTGGCACGGCCACGTCCTCGCTGACCTTGAAGGGCCGCAGCGCCAACAGCGCCCGCGACACGCGCTGCCGCGCCTCCCACAGGTGCTCGCGCTCCGCATCGCTCGCCGCCGCGCGCACGTCGCGCAGATCGAACGGCGCGCACTTCAAAGCGAGCGCGTCGAGCTCTTTCATGAGTCGAGGGGAGGATTCGCCATCCAGCTCGACGATGAGCGCTGCCCGTGCGCCAGGCGGAAAGTCGAAGCCAGCGCCGTCGACCGCCGCGATGGCCGTATCGTCGAGGAGCTCCAGCGTCCTGGGCAGACATCCGCCCGTCAGGATCGCCGTGACCGCCCGCGCCGCGCCATCGAGCGAGGTGAAGCAGAGCAGAGCCGTGACGACGGCGCGCGGCAGGGGTTGGAGCTGGAGCGTGATCTCGGTGACCACACCGAGCGTCCCTTCCGAGCCGACGAAGAGCGAGGTCAGGTCATAGCCAGCCACACCCTTGATCGAGCGCTTCCCAGTGCGCAGGAGCGCCCCAGACATGAGCGCGACTTCGAGTCCCAGCACGTAATCGCGGGTCACGCCGTATTTGAGCGCCCGCGGGCCGCCCGCGTTTTCGGCCACATTGCCGCCCACGGTGCACTCCTTCAGGCTCGCGGGATCGGGTGGGTAGAAGAGCGCGCGCGTCTCGGCGGCCTTCATCAGATCGCCGGTGATCACGCCAGGCTGGCACACGGCCACCATGTCCTCCACCGAGATCTCGAGGATGCGGTTCATGCGCGTCATGGCCAGCGCGAGGCCGCCGCGCACCGGGATGGCGCCACCGCTCTTGCCGGTCAGCGCGCCGAGCGGCGTGACCGGGATGCCGAGCGCGCCGCACAGGCCGAGGGCGCGTTGCACGTGCGCACTCTCGCGCGGCCAGAACACGAGCTCGGGCAGGGCTGGCGCACAGCACGACTCGTCCACCGAAGCTGCGCTCAACGCCTCGGGGGCGGCGCTCACGCTGTCCTCGCCACACTCGGCGACGAGCGCACGCGCCAACTCACGCATGGCCATCGTCAGCTCCAGATCCGAAGGCGCCGCGCAGCCGTTGGAGCGCGCCATCGCCGTCGCCAGAGATCGCCTCGCAGATCGCGCGCGCACCAGGCCGATTCTCGCCGCGCAAGCTCAGGCAGCCCTGCTCCGCGTCGAGCCGGACGAGGACGGCCCGCGCGTCGAGCGCCGTGCGGATCGTGTCCGCGAGCTCTTGAGCCAGCACCTCCTGGAGCGTGAAGCGGTGGGCGAGCGCGTCGAGCGCTTGGACGAACGCGCCAAAGCCCGCGACGTGGCCACGGGACAGGTAGGCGATGCGCGCCGTGCCTCGGTAGGGCAGCAGGTGATGCGGGCACACGCCGACGAAGTGGAGCTCATCGAGCGCGATGACGACGCTGCCCGGCGATTGAGCCGCGATGCGCTCGCGCCGGAGCGGCTCGCCAGGATCGCGCTGGTAGCCGTCGAGAAACTCCTCGGCCCACGCGCTCGCCACGAGCCGAGGCGTGTCGCCCAGCGCCTCGTCCTGATCGGGGTCGAAGCCAGCGGCGCGCAAAAAGTCGGCGACGGCAACAGCCATGCGCCCGAGGTCAGGCTTCGTTCTGGTCGTCATGCGTGCTCTCCTGAGTGTCGTGGCTGCTGGAACAGCGCGCGATCTTCGAGGCGGAGCGCGCTGAGCGAACGCCCCCAGACGCAGCCCGAATCCAGGGCGATGAGGTTGGGCCGGAGCATCACATCGAGCGCGGCCCAGTGGCCAAACACGATCGTGGTGCCGGGATCGCGCGGGCTCGGCCAGTCGAACCAGGGCCGCTCGCCGGGCGGCACCTCGCTCGGTGGACCGATGAAGCGCTCGTTCTGGACGCCGCGGCTGTCACAGGTCCGCAGGCGCGTGAGGCGGGCGACGGATGAGCGTGCGCGAAAGAGCGCTTCATCGCTGGAGTTTCGCTGGAGAAGTTCGGCCGCCCGGGGTGTCTGGAGGAGCGCCTCGACCTCTCTGGCGCGCGCTTCGGCCTCTTCGATCGTCCAGGCGGGATCGAGTCCGGCGTGGACCAGGCAGAAGTCGCCCTCGCGGATCAGGAGCGGTTGGCGCCGCAGCCACGTGATGAGCTCGCCGACATCCGGGGCCGACAGGATCTCCTGGATCGTGTCGCGGCTGTCGCCCTGCCCCACGCCCAGCGCGCAGGAGACGAGGTGCAGGTCGTGGTTGCCTAGGACGAGGCGGACAGCGCCCGCGTGCCACTTGGCCCAGCGCAGCACGTCGAGAGATCTGGGACCTCGGTTGACCACGTCGCCCGTCAGCCACAGTTCGTCGCGGCCTGGACAAAAATCGACGCGCCGGAGCAGCGCCTGGAGTTCGTCGAAGCACCCGTGGATGTCGCCGACCGCATAGGTGGCCATGAGGTCTCTCGTTCAGGGGGGAGGGAGGAGGAGAAAGGGAAGGCGTGGGATGGGCGGGGCGGACGGGCTCGATCACCCAGGCGGCGTGGGCCCGCGTCGGCGCCGCAGGGGCATCTGCTCGATGAGTTTTCGGACGTTCGCCTTTTCCCAGCGCATGGCCCGCTCGTAGTCGGGGAACGCCTGCTCCTCTCGCCGAAAGTCGGCGCCATGAAACGCCTGCCGCCCGTTGCGCTCGCGCGCTGGGATGGCCTGGTGGAGCATCTCGTGGAACACGATGAACTCGATGACGTAGGCCGGGACGTGGCGTTGATCGAGGGCTGGGTGGATGCGGATCGTCTGCGAGCGCGCGTCATAGACGCCCAGGCGGATGGTCTTGCGGTTGCGCGTGCGCGGTTGTCGTCCCCAGCCGATGCGCGCCGCGATGCGGTTGCCAAAGAAGCGCGCATTGAGCGCGTCGAAGATCGTTTGGAGGTCCCAGAACTTGCCCCGCGCGTGGACCGCGTGCGGCCGGAACGCCTCTTCGCAGGGGCGCAGGCACTCCAGGTTCTCCTCGATGAAGCGGTCGATGCGCTCGCTCGCCGCCTTTCTGTCAGGGCCGCCGCGCGTGAAGGCGACGAGGTCCTCGATGAGCTCGGACGGCGCGCCGAGAAACATGTGGTGGAGTCGCACCGACATGGGCCTGCCCGGCGGCTGGCGAAACGAGAACATCGACGAGCGGTTGTCCGTGACGGTCAGGCGGATGGGGCTGCCGAGCGCGGCGCTGAAACTCGCGGCGAGCTGCCGTGCCTGCTCCTGGAGCGCGTCCTTCGAGCCGAGCCCACGCTCCTCCTCCGAGAGGATGAAGGGAAGCTCTTCGAGGTCGAGGAGGTCCGGCGCGTCCGGGGGCGAGGCCGCGGATCGGGCGGGCGTCGATGTCGCGCCACAAAAGCCAAACTCTCTTTGCGAGGACATCGATCTCACTCTCAGGCTCACCGAATCCGAATCCGAATCGGGACGCGCTCACGCGAGACTCAGTGACAGCTCGAACAGCTTCCACCCGAGCATCCGCCGCACTTTCCCGAACTCGACGAAGCGCTGGGCTGGGAGGTGAAGGTCTCGGAATCGCCGCCGCTCTTCTTCGCGAAGGTCGAGAGTTTTCGGCGAACGTCACCGACCTGGCAGTGAGGGCAGCTCACAGACTCACAGCCGCGCACGAGCTCCTCGAAGTCATGACCACACGTCTCACATTTGTATTCGTAGATGGGCATGGGCGCGGCGGACTGCCCTTGGAGGGCGGGGAAGTCAACAGGAAGAAAGGCGGACGCAGGAGGGCGGTCGGGGCACGGCATGCCGTCGTTCCCTGCGCTCGTCATTCGACACACACTCGACGGGCACGGCACGCCCGCCGTCGTTCCCTGCGGTCCTCGTTCGACACACACTCGACGGGCACGGCACGCCGTGCCCCTACCTCTCGTCGCGACATCCGAAAAAACAGAACTCGATGGCTCTCACCCATTCGACGCAACGGCCCGCGCATCTTGTTCCATCTGTGCGTCGTGGCTGCGCAGCGTCAGCAACGCCACCTCGGCAGGCGCGTTGACCCGCAGGGGAAAGCTGGCCCCGCCGATGCCGCGACTCACGTAGAGGCGCCAGTCGCCCACCTCAAACAGGCCCGCGAGGTAACGGTTCTCGCGGCCCATGAACCTACGGGTGATGAACGGCAGGTTGACGTGGCCGCCGTGCGTGTGCCCCGACAGGAGCAACGCACCTGGTTGGCCATCGAGCAGCTCGACGGTGCGCGGCACGTGGGCCAGGACGATGCGGGAGATCTCGGGCGCAACGCCCTCGAAGGCGCGCTCCACGTCTTGGCTCTCGGTGACGAGGTCGTCGATTCCAATGACGGTGAGCGGCGCGCCGCGCACGACGATGGTCTCGCTCTGATTTTGAAGCACGCGGTAGCCCATTCCCTCCAGGACCTGGCGCGTGCTGGCCGCGGCCACCCAGTGATCGTGGTTGCCCAGGACGCAGAACACGGGCGCGCGCAGTCCAGCCAGATGTTCGCGGACGAGCGCGAGGCCGCGCGCGTCGTAGCAGAGGTAGTCGCCGGTCATGACGACGAGGTCGGGCTCGAAGCGATTGGCGATGTCGATGGCGCGTCCGATCCGCTTTTTGGGCGTGATCGCGCCCAGGTGCAGATCGGTGAGGTGCGCGACCTTCAGGCCATCGTGCGCGAGGCTGAGCCCAGGGGCTGAGATCGACAGGGCGACAGGCTTGGGGCTGGGCATGTGTAGGGGTTCCTCTGATCGATTCGATGCGATGCGCGAATGAGAGGAGAAAACTCCGAGGACGACGGCGTTTATTCGTGTGGGCAGCGGCCTTCGAACGCGTGCATCGTCCGCCGCGAAACGAAAAACCCCCGCCCGGTGTGATGGGCGAGGGCTGGTGCTAGTGCTTGGTGCTGGTGTTGGCTTGATCGCGATCGACCGGGCATCAATAGCGACGCGGCGGCGGCGGGGTGTGCTGCCTCACTGGTGCAGGCGGCGCGTGGTGCCTCTGCGGCGGTGGCGGCGCTGCCCGGCGCGGCGCTGGGGCGTGGTGGCGGCGCGGCGTATGGACGATGCACCCCGTGGCAAACGGAACCGCGATGAGGAGAATCGCGAAGAGCTTGGCGAGAGAAAGTCGGGACATGAGTGGCTCCTAGGTAAAGGTGACTGCAACGGTCACCTTGCTTAGCATCAAACTCGAGTGCGGCAGAGATGATTTCCAGCTCCGCGAAACCCTCGGAGCCTGTATGCACCGCGCCCCATGAGGCACTTCTCTGGATTCGAGGCAGCGGCGGGCGAGGTCGATGGGGCAGCGCTGGCGCTGGGAACATTCGATGGCCTGCACCGGGGCCATCAGGCGCTCATCGGCGCGGCCATTGGCTGGGCGCGGGCGCACGATCGCTTGAGTGTGGTCGTCACCTTCGATCCGCCGCCAGTGGCCGTGCTCGCGCCACACCTCTTCCGCGCGCCGCTGCTCTCGCTCGCTCAAAAGCTCGACTGCCTGGCAGCGCTCGGCGCGGACGCGGTCGTGGTCCAGCCCTTCGATCGCGCGTTCGCCGATCGAGAGGCGCTGGCATTCGTCGAAGACGATCTGATTGCCGCGCTCGCGCCCTCGGCCATCTTCGTTGGCGAGAACTTCAACTTCGGGCGTGGGCGCGTGGGCAACGCGGCCATGCTGCGCGCGATCGCCGCGAACCGTGGCGTCGAGCTCTTCACACCGCTCCTGGTTCAAGAGAACGCGATCATCATCTCTTCGACAGAGATCCGCAGGCAGCTCGACCAGGGCGATGTCGCGACAGCCTCACGCCTCCTGGGCCGACTCTACGCGATCGAGGGCACGATCCAACACGGCCGTGCGCGCGGTCGATGCATGGGCTTTCCCACGGCCAACCTCGACGCGAGCGGTCGCTTTCTTCCACTCGGCGGTGTCTACGCGGCGCGCGCCCGGGTGGATGAAGAGCTCTTCCAGCCTGCAGTCGTGAACATTGGGACCAAGCCGACCTTTGGCGAGCGCGACACCACGGTCGAGGCGTTCCTACTCGACGAGACGCGCGAGCTCTACGGTCGGACACTCTGCCTCGAATTCATCGCCCGCCTGCGCGCCGAGGAGCACTTCGATTCGACTGCCGCGCTCTGCCAGCAGATCGAGCTCGACTGCCGCCGCGCCCGGGAGATTCTCGAAGCGCTCTCCTCTTGAACCCCCAGGGCCGGGCCATCGAGGTCTGGCGATTTCGTTCAGGCCGCGAGCGTTTCTGTAGGGGTGCGGCATGCTGCACCCGCCGTGCATTTGCGTCGTCCGTCATGCGACGGGGCGTTCCGCGCAACGCCCCTGCACACGGTTCGATTTCAAGAGGAGGCTGGACGCGAAGCGCCGGGCGAGGTCTCGTCGAACGCGATCCCCATTGCCGTCAGCACGGCCTTCAATTCATCGGGCAGCGGCGCGGCGATCGTGAGTGGTTCGCCCGTGAGGGGGTGCTTCAGCGAGATGCGGCGCGCGTGAAGAAACATGCGCTTCAGCCCAAATCGGCTCTTGAGCTCGCGGTTGAAGCCAAAGTCGCCGTGGCGACGATCCCCCGCCACCGGGTGTCCCATCGCGACGAGGTGGCGGCGGATCTGGTGCGTGCGGCCCGTCTCGATCTGACATTCGAGCAGGCTCGCGATCGAGCCAGCCGCCAGCGTCCGGTAGCGCGTGATGGCGGTCTGCATGTTCGTGCCGTGCAGCGCCTTGCTGCGGCCGCTCTGTTCGTGCTCGGCCAGCGGCAGATCGATGACGCCGCGTGGCTTGGAGCACGTGCCCTTGGCGAGCGCGAGGTAGCTCTTGGCCGGGTGGCCGTGCGTGAACATCTCGGTCAGCGCGACCATGCATGGCCGCGTCTTGGCCACGAGGATCACGCCCGAGGTGTCGCGGTCGAGGCGGTGGGCGGGCGAGGCCGTGAAGTCGTTCCGCGTGGCGCGCGGGCCCAGGTAGCCGCGCACGAGATCCACGAGCGTCGCGCACTCGATGCCACTGCCAGGGTGGACGGCGAGGCCAGAGGGCTTGTCGATGGCGAGCAGCACGTTGTCCTCGAACAACACTTTGAGCGGCGCGTCGGCGATGGCCGAAGGGCGCAGCGTTCGCCCCCCTTTGACGGATTTGGGATCGGGCGGAGGTTTGAGCAGGTCTGCCTCGTCGCCGCGGACGACCACGAGGTCACCGGATTTGAGCAGCGTCTCGGGGTAGCCGCGCGCGGCGTTGACGCGAATTCGGCGCGTCCGAAACAGCTTGTAGAGGTGTGAGAGCGGCACGCCGGGCAGCCACTTGCGGATGAACTTGTCGAGCCGCTGGCCTTCGGCGTCCTCACTGGCGGCGCGCTCTATCTGAGGGATGGGCATGGGATGGAGTCTCAGTCGTCGGATGCCAGCGCGCCGTCCCAGAGTTCGATCACCTTGTCGAGCTGGCTGTAGCCCTTGCAGTGCTCAGCGCCTTCGATGATCTGCTCGGTCACTGGGAAGCCGAGCGCGTCGTAGTGGTCGCGGCAGTCCTGGATGTCGTCGAACAGGTAGTCCTCGTCGCCATAGACGAACGAGAGGGCGGTCGTGGCGCGCAAGGCGGGATCACTCACGTCCCAATCCATCGCCTGCCACGGCACTTCGCCGCCGCACATGAGCGCGTAAAACCCGGGGTGCGTATCGCCATGGCGCGGCAGATAGCTGCCCGTGAGCTGGATGGAGCCGCCGGACGCGCCACCGAACAGGATGCGGCGATCGTCGATGTCCCAGGCAGCGCGCACGGCTGCCACGATGTCGCGCAGCACGTCGGCGTTCTTGCCTTCGACATCCGCGCCGCCCGTCAGCGAAGCGTTGCAGTCCTCGATGACGGGCAAGGGAGGCCTCCACCAGGAGCAGCCGTTGGGCGCGCGCGCCGAGACGTAGAGGACATCGTGCTGCTTCACCCAGGCGCCGTGGAAGCGCAGCGAGGTGTTGTTCGTGTGCGTCGTGGCGCCATCGCCGTGGACGAAGAGCGCGAGCGTGAGCGGGCGATCTGGGATCGGATCGGGCACGTAGATCTTCAGCTCAGAGCCCGAGATCGTCGTCACGCAGTAATCGATCGTGCCCGCGCCGTTCTGGAGGTTGGCCGAGCCGGTCGAGGTGCAGGTGAGACCACCCGATCCGCCAGAACTGGGGAGGAGCGGCACGCCCGCATCGCCATCTTCCTCGGAGGCGTCTGGCGGATCGTCGGTCGAGACGTCGGTCGAGACGTCGGTCGAGGCATCGGTCGAGGCATCGGTCGAGGCGTCAACAGGTTCGTCTTTTGGGGCGTCGGAGCAGGCAAAGGCCAGCGTGAAGAGAGAGAAGAGCGCGGCGAGGAGGAGAAGGCGTCGATTCATGACTGGGGGCTTTCCGCGAAATGCAGTGATATGAATCTCAATCGTATCCAATATGAGATCATTCGTCGCTGGCATTGGGATTGGTTGAAGGTCGGGGCAGAAACGATTTTATCGCGCTCATCAATAAAATTGGATTTTTAGGGGAAATTATCAATCGCCCACAGAAACGATTTTAAAATCCAAACAATAATAGAAATCGCAACGAATCGAACTCAGCAATAAAATTGGATTCGCTGAGGCAATTATCAAGCGCCCGTCGTCATGCGTCGAAAACCATTCGATTCATTCATCACGAATGAATTGCGCACAGACGACTGCTAATCGCTCCTGCGTATCGATGCATCAATCGAATCAATCCCCTCTCGTCGTTCCGCGATTCTCTTTCGCGAGCGCCATGCGGTGCGCCACGACGGACGCGATGATGCCGCGCGAGGTCTCGTCGAGATTCACGAACTCGATCCCGATCCCAGACACGCGGTCTGGGATGCCCGGCGGGTTGACGTGGACGACGCGGCCGAGGCCTTCGATGAGCGGGGTGCCTTCGCTCAGCCGGAACTGGAGATAGACGAGCTCGCCATTGGCCCTGGGCTCGTCGGTGCAGATGAAGATGCCGCCCGTCGAGATGTCCAAGCTCGTGTCCGCGAGGAACGCCTCGTAGCTCGCGAAGCGGTATTGGATCAGGATCTTGAGTTCCACGCGCGGCGAGCGGCGGCGCTCGGCACCCGTGGGTGGAGGGGCGGTGTTTCGGTCGGCCTCGATCGTCGTGGTCATGGAGAGCTCTCGGCTGGGGGGGGATGAGGGGAGGGCCTTCTAGCCTTTCGGCGCCCGGCGTCCAGTCAGGGAAGAGAGGGCAGCGCCAAGCCGACTGCGGCCGATGAGCACTGCCACGATGGCGAGCGCGCAGAGCCACCCCAACACATCGCCGACGCGGCCATAGATCGTCGGGCCTGCCTCGATCATGGGCACGGGCTGGATCAGCGTCTCGGCCGTCTCGAAGCCGCTGTGCTGGACGAGCCGACCAGACGAGTCGATGAACGCGCTGATGCCCGTGGCCGTGGCCCGGATCATCCAACGCCTGTGCTCGATGGCGCGGAACACGGCCAGCGCCAGGTGGATCGGCGGCTCAGCAGGCCCATACCAGGAGTCGTTCGTCACATTGACCATCGCGTTCGGCGCGCGGCCCTGCGCGTCGGCCTCGACGCTGGCCCGCATGAGCGCGCGGATGTGCCGGGGCAGGATGTCCTCGTAGCAGACGTCCACCGAGAGTCGCCAAGGGCCGACAGGGAGCGACTCGAAGCGATCGCCGCGCCGAAACGCCGAGCTGAACGGCAGCACGCGATCGTAGAGCGGCTTCAGGAGCTTCTCGCCCGGGATGTATTCGCCAAAGGCGAGCAACTCGACCTTGTCGTAGAAGGCCTCGATGTCACCGCCCGGCGCCACGGCAGCCACCGAGTTCCACGCGCCTGGCCGATCGCGCTCCGTGCGCACCAGGCCGACGATCATGGGCACGCGGACTTGCCTGGCGATGTGACCGGCCAGGTTGGGCCTACCCATCACCACGCGGTTGTAGGCGCTCTCGGGCCAAACGACGAGGCCGAGGTCGGGCCGTGCCTCCATCGCGGCGTCGGTCATCTCCCGGTAGCGCGCGATGCCCTCACTCGTGTGCAGGTGCTTGTCGCCCGCCCCCACGTTGGCCTGGATGATGGCCGTCGTGACCTGGGGTGCGGCGGCGTCGCGCGCCTCCATCTGCCGAATGCGCAGCGCCGAGTAGCCCACGTCGAAGGCGAGGAGCGCCATGGCCGTGAGCGCGATCGCCTTGGGAAAGGGGCGCCGCTCGACGCGCGCCGCGATGACCTCGAACAGCGCGCCGCTCATCGCCGCCATGATGAAGGAGACGAGCAGGACGCCGCCGAGGTCCGCCACCTGCGTGAGCCAGGGCACGTAGGCCAGCGAGTTGGCCAGGTAGCTCTGGAAGAAGAGCGGGATCACGAATTCGGCGGCCACGAGCGCGACCGGCGCGATCCAGCCCATGGACAGCCCCGTGCCTCGGCTCAGCTTCCAGGTCAGCGTGCCGAACACGCCGAACTGCAGTCCCTGGAGCGCGCAGAAACCGACGTAGAGGAGGAAGGCGATGGGCCACGAGAAGCTGGCGAACGTCTGGAACAGGTGGATGAGCCAGTAGTAGCCGCCCAGGAACGTCGCGGTCCCCATCCACCACGAGAGCAGGAACGCCCTCTTGCCCGTGGGCGCGCTGCGCAGGGCCCAAAGCAACGGCGCCAGGCAGATCCAGGCGATCGGCCAGATCCCGAAATCGACGAAGCCGACGAAGTAGAGGACGCCCGAGAGCGTGGCCAACGCGAGGGCCGTCCATGTCGTCCGCGCGCGCGTCATGCTCGAAACCAAAGGCGCCTCAGGCCGCTTCCGGCAACCATCAGCGCAATCGCAGGTCCATTCGGGCTGAAGGGCGCGGTGCTCATGGCTTGGTTCCAGAACTTCCATCCGGTGTGGGCGCAGACGCGGGTTTGGAGGCGCGGCGCTGCGCGATGTCCTGCTGGAAGCTGAAGATGAACATCAGTGCGGCGCCCACGCAGATGAAGCTGTCGGCCACGTTGAAGTTCGGCCACGTGAAGCCGCCGTGCCAGTAGATGAAGTCCACGACGAAGCCGAGCCGGACGCGATCGATGATGTTCCCGATGGCGCCGCTGGCGATGAGGCTCAGGCAGACGCGGAACTTCCAGTCGGACGCGCCCAAGCGCCAAATCCAGACGAGCAGCCCGAGGGCGAGGGAGGAGGTCAGGAGGATGAGCCCCCAGGCCTTGATGCTGGGTGAGATGGACTCGCCCAGGCCAAAGGCCATGTTCCTGTTCTCGGCATAGACGAACGATAGGGCGCCCTCGATGATCGTCCGAGGGCGGCCTGGCAGGTTGGCGAGCACCCAGATCTTGGAGAGCTGGTCGGCCGCGATGCCCACGAGGATGATGGCGAAGGCCATGAGGCGGGCAGGCGCGAGGGAGTGGGTCTGGTTCATGAGGAGTCGATTCCGTTTGCCGTGTCGATCGGCGGTTGTCGGTCGTGTCTGATCTTCTGAGTCCGTCGAATCTGTCGAGCCGTGGGCCGACTGCCGAAAGCAGTTCGCTTGGAGGGCGTGGAGCCCACCCAAAAGAGCGGCGCGCCTTACGATCCACCTCGGGAAATCGCAACGCGCTCACGAAGGCGCCCAGGGTCGGTCGAATTCTATTTTTTTGATCTCGAAGCGGGATGTGTCGGGGCGTTGCGGGCAATGCCTGTCGTGTTTGTGTCGACTGACGACCGCAGGGCGTTGCACGCAACGCCCCTACGAAGACACGCCTCGATCTTGGTCGAAAAACAGAATTCGATTGCCCTGCGAAGGCACCCGGGACGGATGGCTTGGAGCGATCGCCTCGGCTCGGGCGGCAGCCACGCCGATACTTGAAACAGCGCCCACCCCCCGCAGCCTTCCAGCAAGCACCCAAAATAAGGACTTATTCCTTCATTGGGACCTTTGCACCGCGAAGGACGGAGAATGTCAGACTTTGGCGCGAGGCTTTGAGCTTCCAGACGGAAGCGAAGAGCGAAGCAACGAAGAGTGGCGTTTCACGGATAAGTGGGGCGACGGGATGATTAAGGGATAAGTCCTAAATTCAGGAGAATGACATCGCAGGTGTTCGGCAATTCAATGGTCTCGATGACACAATCGAGATCGAGAATTCAGAAAACGAATATGATGAAACAATCATTGAATCACCGACGTATTCGAATCGAATCATTCGAATCATCAGCCGATCGCCGTCGAAAACCACCCGTCTCCACGCGATGTCTATCGAGCATCGACGATTCGATTCGCATGTCGCGGATGAAGTGCGTGCTGACGATTGATAATCGCTCCGTATGACGAGCGTGAATGGCTGTTCAGGAAGCAAGGCAGGACGAAATAAAAATGCATCTATTTATATTTCAAATGCCAGAAGTGCTTTCTTTGACCCGCCATACCCACACGACTAGAAGGCCGCGCCCATGAATCGTGCCCAAGAAATCTATCTCGTCTGTAGCCATGAGCTTCGACGGACGCTGCGCTCGCCCAAGGCGGCCATCCTTCTCTTGCTCTACGCGCTCGTCGCCACGCTCGCAGGCCTGGCCTTCATGCACATCAAAGGCTTCGTCGGCGACACGCTCGACACCACCGCTGGTCTCGGGCTGGCCGCCGAGGAGGCCGATCTCTACCGAAAGGCCGTGGCGCTCTTCTTCGGCGAAGGCGCGGCGGCGCACGAGTGGCTCTTCCAAGTCTCGCCGTTCCTTCTCTTCTTCTACAAATTCAACCTGTTCTTCCTGCCCGCGCTCGTCGTGCTGATGGGCTTCGACCAGATCTCGGACGAGCTGCAGACGCGCTCGCTGCGCTACCTGGCGCCGCGCATCCACCGCGAGAGCGTCCTGTTCGGAAAGCTCCTCTCGCAGCTCGTGCTCGTCGTCCTCCTCATCACCGTGATGAGCCTGGGCGCCCTGGCCTTCAGCGACGGTGCGGCCAAAGCCTCCTGGAGCGTGTCGCTCTTCGGGATGCTGCGCTTCGGCGGCCAGACACTGCTCGTGATGCTGGCCTACCTGGGCCTGACGGCGCTCTTCTCCTCGCTCACGCGCACGCCGCTCTATGCCCTCGTGTTCTCGCTGTGCGCCCTCATCGGCCTGTGGCTCATGGGCACCCTGGCGAACTTCGACTCGCTCACCTTCTTGAAGTGGCTCACGCCAACCACCTACGAGCCGCTGCTCTTCTCCCCTCAGCCCCTGAGGCTCGTCGGCGCGCTGTCGGCCTACGCGGCGTTCACCGCGATCTTCCTGGGCGGCGCGCTCCTGCGCCTGCGCCGCTGCGACCTGTGAGCCCTGACATGACCTCTCCTTCCCCACTCGCCCTTCAGACCGACGGCGCAGACGCCACATGGGCCACCTCCGCCTCTACCTCCACACCAGTGCTTCAGATCGAGGGGCTGACCAAGCGCTTCGGCTCGCTCACGGCCCTCGACGAGCTCGCCCTCACGCTCGCGCCAGGCGAGACCCACGGCTTCATCGGCCCGAATGGCGCGGGCAAGACGACGACCTTCTCGCTCATCGCTGGGTTTCTGCGGCCAGATGCGGGGACCATCCGCATCACGGGCCATGCGGCGGGCGAGGTGGCGGCCCTGCGAGGCGTGCTCGGCATCCTACCCCAGGACGCGCTCTTGCCCGCGAAGGACACGGTGGGCAGCGCGCTCACCTTCTACGCGCGGCTCCAGGGATTCTCGCGGGCCGACGCGCTCGCCGAGGCCAAGCGCTGGCTGGAAAAGGTTGGCATGTCCAGTTCGTGGGGGGCGCGCTGCGGCACGCTCTCGCACGGCATGGCCAAGCGGGTCGGGATCGCCCAGGCCTTTCTCGGAAACCCCAAGCTCGTGTTGCTCGACGAGCCGACCGCGGGCCTCGACCCCAAGAGCGCACACCAGCTGCGCGAGCTCATCCGAGAAGTCCACGACGCGGGCACGACGCTCCTCATCTCCAGCCACAACCTGAACGAGCTCGAAGCGCTGTGCGACAGCGCCACGGTCCTGGAGCGCGGGCGTGTCCGAACCCAGGGCACGCTCACCGAAATGACGAGCGCGCTCAGTCAGATCCGCATCCAGATCGCGAGCGACAGCTTTCCCGAAGAGGCGCTGCGCCAGCTGTGGGTCGTCCACGAATTCACCTTCGATCGGGCGCGCCGCACGCTCGCCATCTCACTCACGGCTGGGCTCGACTCCCCCGAGGCAGGCATCGCCGAGATCCTCAAGTTCCTGCTCCAGGCAGGCGTGCCGATCAGCGGCCTATCCAAGGGCCAGGGCCTCGAAGCCAGCGTGATCTCGCTCAAAGGGTAAGCGGTCACGTTCAGCCCCCGCGGCGGTTCGATTCATCATTCACCAGACCAAGGAGATCACCTCGTGCGCCTCGTTCTTCCGGCAACTGCTCTAGGCCTGACCCTGGCTCTTGCGGGTTGCGATCAGCTCGCGCCCCTCTTCAAGAAGGAACCGACGCGGGAGGAGCTGTTCGTCCTGAAGCTCTCGCAGGGCGAGGCCGCGGCCCAGGCAGGCAACTTCGACGAGGCCATCGCGCGCTACAAGGAGGCGTCGGGCTTCTCGGCCTCCAACACCACCCCGACCAAGGCCCTCGGAAAGCTCTACGAGCGCATCGGGGACTCCCGGCAGGCCCTGCTCACGCTCCGCCAAATCCTGGTCTACACGCCCGACGATCTCGACGTGCAGAAGCAGCTCGCCGACCTCTACACGCTCGACGGCAACGACGAGGCGGCGGCCAAGCAGCTGCGCACGCTCGTCGACGCGAGCCCTGGAGAGCCCGACCTCGGCCTGGTCCGGCAGCTCGCCTCGGCGCTCATCCGAACGCGGCAGCTCGAAGAGGCCCTCCCGCTCGTGACGCGCATCGAAGATGTCGCGCCGGGCGCGGCGGACGCGATCGGCCTGCGCGCCGAGTTCGCGCTCGCGGAGGGCGACGAGGACGAGGGTGCCCGCCTCCTCGATGAGGCCGTGCGCGCCGGAGAGTCTTCGATCTACGTGCGCCTCCTGCGCGGCCGCTATTTCCTGGCCCGGGGCAATGCCGAGGCAGCCCGCGACGAGCTCGCGATCGCAACGGGCCTCGCGCCAGACAATCCCGAGATCGTCCGCTTGCACGCGAACGCCCTGTATCTGCTCGAGCGCTACGCGGAGGCGAGCGCGCTGCTGGCCGACCTTCTCCAGTCGCGGCCCCGCGATCTGAAGCTCCGGGGCCTACTGGCCGAGGTCAAGCTCGCCGAGGAGAGCGCCGCAGACGCGCTCACATTGGCCGAGTCGATCCTCTCCGCCGCGCCGAACGATCCGCAGGCCCTGTTCCTCCGGGCCCGCGCCATCGAGCTGAGCAACCCCGACTCGCTCATGCCGGCCATCGGCGCCTATCGCCAGCTGCTCACCCAACACCCGAGCCACATGCCGACGCTCCACAGGCTCTGGAAGCTCCTGATCGACATAGGCGAGAAGACCGAGGCCCTCACGACGCTCGAACGCCTGCTGACGCTCGAACGCACGACGAGCGAGGAGGACATCGCGCTGGCCGAGCTCTACATCGAGACGGCCCTGAACCTGCCACGGGCCCAGAAGCTCATCGAGGCTGCCCTGAAGGACAACCCGGGCGACGAGGAGCTCTTGGCGCTGCACCAGCAGCTCAAAGCCCGCTTGAAGGAGGTTCCGCCTCGCAGGAGTGGACCAGGCAGATCGGGCATCCAGATCCTTCGAGGCGGACGCTGAGCTCCCCTCTCCCTCTCGTGGAAGAGGGTCTCCCGCAGGGAGGGGAGCGGTCGAGGACACGCCCGAACTACCCCTTCGATGCCGCCCGCTTTTCCAGATAGCGCCGGTGAACGTCGGGAAAGGGGCCCAGCGCTTTGTCGAGGATGCCCAGCGCGGCGGCGATGGCGAGCCCGTAATTGCTGATGGGCACGCCCTGGCGCTGGCAGCGCTCGATGCGCGAGAGCATCCCGCGGCGGTTGAACGTGCAGGCGCCGCAGTGGATGACCATCGCGTAGGGCGTCAGGTCGTCGGGAAAATCGCGGCCCTGCACGGTCTCGAAGTTCAGCGCGCCGCCGACCTTTTGATTGAGCCAGCGCGGGATCTTCACGCGGCCGATGTCCTCGCCGATCGGGTGGTGCGCGCAGGCCTCGGCGATGAGCACGCGGTCACCCGGCTTCAGCGCGTCCAGGGCCAGCGTGCCCTCGGCCTGGATCGCGAGCTCCCCCTTGAGGCGCGCGAACAGGATTGAGAACGACGTGAGTGGCACGCCCTCGGGCAGCATCGCATCGACCTCGCGAAAGGCCTGTGAGTCGGTGACGACGAGCTTGGGCAGCGCCTTCAGGTGGGACAGCGCGCTCGGCAGCGTCTTCTCGGTCGTCACCAGCGCGAGCGCTTGGGCGTCGAGCAGATCGCGAATCGACTGAACCTGAGGGAGGATGAGGCGACCGCGCGGCGCCTCCTTGTCGATGGGCGTGACGAGGATGGCCAGCTCGCCTGGGCCGACGAGGTCCGAGAGGATCGGGCGGTCGGCGAAGAGCGACTCTGGTGCGCGCTCGATCAGCAGGGTCCGCACGTCGTCGAGGCCCTGGCCTGTTCGCGCGCACGTCGAGGCCACGCCAAAGCCACGGGCGGTCAGCTCTTCGCGGCGGCGCTGATCCGGCACGCCCAGATCACCCTTGTTGAAGACGACGATGACGGGCGTCTTGCGGCGCTCGAACTCGGCGAGCAGGCCGTCCTCGAACGCGGACCAGACGCCCTCTTCGGCCACGAGCAGGGCGAGGTCGGTCCGGTCGAACGTCAATCGCGTCTTCTCGATGCGCAACGCGCCCAGGGCGCCCTCGTCGTCCACGCCCGCCGTGTCGATGAAGAGCACGGGGCCGAGCGGCAACAGCTCCATCGCTTTCTCGACGGGATCGGCCGTCGTCCCGGCCACGTTCGACACGATGGAGATGTCCTGGCGCACGAGCGCGTTGAGCAGGCTCGACTTGCCCACGTTGCGGCGCCCAAACAGGCCGATGTGCAGGCGCATGCCCTTGGGCGTGGCGCTCGTCGATCCAGATAGAGAAGAGGCGGTGTCAGCGGCAGTGTCAGCGGCGGTCGAAGGCATGTCGGGCATCCACGGAAGAGGAGGAGGAATCGTCGTTCGTCACGGGATGGCTTCCGCTTCCATCGAATCGAGCTCCCGTGGCGTCGAAGGCGTCGAAGAATCGGGCGGCGCTTTACTCCGTCGCGCGCGGCTGGGCAGAAAATCGCGCAGGCGCACTCGGTAGAGCACGATCGAGACGAAGCCGACGGCGAGGTGGGTGATGACCGTGGTCAGGTGGGTCAGCAGGGCCAGCGCGGCCGCGTCACCATCTGGGACGCCGAGCGCGCGGGCTGCCCACGAAGCGCTCAGGTAATACATGCCCACGCCGATGGGCAGGCCGACATTGAATTGGCTCAGCGTGATGGCGCCCAGGAGCAGTGGTCCGAGCAACAGGCCGTTCGGGACACCTAGGGCAGAGAGCGCGAGCCCATAGCCGAGCGCTGGCGCCACGACTGGTCCGAGCGAGGCGAGTGCGAGCCGACCGCTCTGGCGCAGGGAGCGGATCGGGGCGAGGCCCTTGCCCAGGTTTTCGAGGACGCCGCGCAGGCGAGGCAGGCGCCCTCGTGCTTCGAGCCAACGCGCGAGCGGCCCTGTCCAGCGCGCGAGGCTCCAGCTGAGCGCGGCGAGCACACCAAAGAGAGCGGCCGCGATCAGGACTGCCGAGTCGAGCCCGTGGAGCCCTGCACCCGCCGTGGTCAACAGGCATGAGATGCCGACCAGGGCGATGAGCGCCAGGAATTCGAAGAGCTTGCAGACGAGTGCCGAGCCAAAGCCCTCGAAGAGTGGCAGGCCGTGGCGCCGAGCCGCGAGCTGCGCGCGGCACAGATCGCCGAGCTGTCCGGGCAGCGCGTTGTGCACAAAGGCACCAGCCGCGACCGCGTGGTAGCGCTCGCGAAAGGGCGGGGCCCGGCGCGGCCCAAGGGCCAGCCCCCATGACAGGGCCCTGAGCGGCAGGACCGCAGCAGCGCACGCGGCAAAGGGGATCACCCACAGGAGGTGGTGCGGCAGATCGGCCATCCACGCGCCGATCGAGAAGCGCGGCGACAGGTGCAGGCGGCCATCGGCGATCGAAGGATCGAAGAACGCACTCGCCATGAACGCGAGGCTGAGCAGCACCCCGACGACCGTGGCAGGCACGCGCACGAACCAACGCTTCCAAAGAGGTGTCGTCTTTCCCTCAGCTTTTGCCTTTTCCTGCTCGTGCCCTTCGAACTGACGGTTCGCATCGATCGTCATCGGTTGCCGCGCTCTCTCTTTCCCCACGATCTCTTCTGAAGAAGGGAAAACAAGGCGCGCCGCCCCTGAAATTCGCGACGCGAACGGCACTGTGGACCGAGTGTAGGGCAGTCGAGTTCTGGCGATGTCGATTCGTTAAAGCGGAACCTCTTTTTCATGTGGATTCGACATGTCTGGAAATTGTTTTGATGAATATAAATCGAAATAATGCTCCCTCGGCAATGCCGAGGGAGGAGGGCCTTTCGCCGCTGGCCTCTCAAAAGAGGCCTTTTCGCGGCGTTTTTCAAATATTCTCTGTCAGATTAAAATATTACATTAAAACGACATCCATACACTTGCGAATAACCATTAAGTCTGAACCATGAATTGAGTCAGCCATGGCTGACCGCGGCGTTGTTTGAAACAACTGATTAGTATTTCTTTTTTATACAGTCATATAACTTCTCGGCCTCAGCGTAATGCTTTTGCGCCTCTTCGTTCTGATCCAGGCGAAGCTCCAAACTCGCCATGGAGAGAAGGACTTTCGCCAAACCAAGGTTATCCCTTTCTTCACGGTATAACTTCTCGGCCTCGGCGTAATGCTTTTGCGCCTCTTCGATCTGGCCCAGGTGCCTCTCCAAAGCCCCCTTGGAGAAAAGGACTTGCGCCAAACCAAGGTTATGCCTTTCTTCACGGTATAACTTCTCG
>JAISIF010000117.1 GCA_031262165.1 Myxococcales bacterium
ACCCCTCCCTGTCAAGAAAATTTAGAACTCGATGACCCTAAAGGGCAGGCAACCTGCCTTGCCCACCCCTGGGGTGCGTGCTAAAGCGCGCGGCCTTTTTTCCGACACAGGGAAGCCAAGGTCGACGGGTGCTTCGAGGCCCGCGCCGGGCGCTCCCGTTTCTCAGCGACTCGTGAAGGAGCGTTTGCGTGATCTCTTCTCTCGTCATCTCTCTTTGGCTCATGGGCCCGACAGCCACTCAGGGCGCCACACCCGAGGCTGAATCTCCCGCCGCGAGCCCCGCGCAGACTGTCACGCCGCCGCCCGCCGCCCCACAGCCTCCATCGCAGGATCCCATCGACGACCTCGGCGCTGCCGATGGTTCGTCGACGCCGAGCGATGTCCTGCCTCAGGCGCCTCCCATGCCGACTCAGCGGACCGAGCTGTCCCGCGCCGAGCGCGAGATGCTCAAGCGCGAGCTCATGGAGGAGCTGAACGCCTCGATGGACGAGCAGCGTCAGCGGCTGCGCGCCGAGATTCGCGCTCAGATCGAGGCCGAGTCGGCGAGCCGAATGCTCGAGGATTCCTACGTCTTCCGCGAGGACAAGCCGCGCCTGGAGCTGCTCGAGATCGACGGCTATTTCCGCGTGCGGCCAGAGCTCTTCAACAAGCTCGACTTGGGCCGGGGCGCTGATCCGAACGGCCATCACCTGTTCCCGCGCGCGGCGCGCGGTGGGAACACGCTGGCCGACGTGAACATGCGCTGGCGCCTCGAACCACGCCTCAATGTCAGCGAGGACGTGCGCCTCCACGCGCAGATCGACATCTTCGACAACCTCGTCTTCGGCGCCACGCCAGACGGCGTGTTCGGTCCGAATGACGCCGAGCTGTTCGCCGTGGCCGACCGGACCCAGGGCATCCCCAGCCGTGGCAGCAACTGGATGCGCGACACGATCGCCGTCCGCCGCGTCTATGGCGAGGTCGTCACGCCCTTTGGTCAGTTCCTGTTCGGCCGGATGGGCAGCCACTGGGGCATGGGCATGCTGACCAACTCTGGCAGCGAGCCCATCACGTCGAACTATGGCGGCGGCGATCTGGGCGACAGCGTGGATCGCCTCATGTTCGTCTCCATGCCCCTGGCCGGGCACTACATCGTCCCGTTCATCGACTTCGCGGCCGAGGGCCCGACGAGCGTCCAGCGCAGCGAGCTGTTCGGCCAGGCCATCGATCTGGAGCAGTCGGACGACGCCCGCAGCTACGGCGTGAGCGTCGCGCGGCGCGACACCGAGGAGCAGATCAGGCGCAAGCTCGGCGCGGGCCAGTCGATCATCAACTACGGCCTGTATTTCCTCTACCGGACGCAGTCCTACGACGCGGCCGACTTCTACTCGCAGCCTTACGAGAGCGGCGCGACCGACGACTATGGCTTCCTGGCGCGCAAGGCCTCGTTCTACATCCCGGACCTCTGGTTCAAGTTCCAGTCGAAGCGCTGGAGGGCAGAGATCGAGCTGGCCGGCGTCTTCGGCAAGATCGAGGACGTGCGCACGAGCGCTGCCGAGGATGCCTCGGGCCATGACGTGTCGGTCGCCCAGTTCGGTGGCCTGGCGCGCGGCGAATTCTTGCCCATCCCGAATCTGACGCTCGGCCTCGAAGTGGGCTTTGCCTCGGGAGATCGCGGCGCGGGCATGGGCAACAACCCAGGGCGCGCTGGCGCGCTCGGCCCGGGCGTCATCGATGGCCCGCAGTTCTGCGTGTCGGACGACTGCGCCATCTACGACGACGAGGTGTCGAACTTCCGCTTCAACCGCGCTTACCGCGTGGACCTCATCCTGTGGCGCGAGCTTCTGAACGGCGTCACCGATGCCGTCTATGTGAAGCCGGGCATCCGCTACGAGATTTCGGGCCTCGATCTGTGGGCCAACCTCATCTACTCGCGTGCCATCTTCGGCAGCTCGACGCCCTCGTCGATCCTCGACAGCGCTGGCAAGCTGAGCGGCCACGCGGATCTCGGCATCGAGATCGACCTCGGCGCGCAATACGTCTCGGGCGACGGGTTCGTGGCGGGCATCGGCTATGGCGTGCTCTTCCCCCTGTCGGGCCTGAACAACCGCCTCGAGGACAAGGACGCTGGCACGGCACACCTGGTCCGCGGCTGGTTTGGGATCACCTACTGATGGCGGCGCGGCGGTTTCGGGCGCTGTGCCTGGGACTTTTGGGGTTGGGCCTGGGTCTGAGCAGCGTGGGCTGCGGCGTTCGAGGCCCGCCCCGGCCGCCCGGCGCTGCCTCGGTGACGTCGAACGACACGCCATCGGCCACTGTCCAAGACTCGAATTTGGATTCAGATTCGGATTCGACCACGGACGCCGAGGACTGCGAGGCGTGTGAGCGTCAGGAGCGCCGTCTGTCCGAGTGAGCTCTGCGTGATGAGGTTCGAGTTCGAGGTTGAGGTTGAGTTCGGGCCTGTCGCGCGAGGTTGAGCGCGCCGATGAGGAGCGAGAGCACGGCGCCGATCAAGAAGCCGTGGATCCACAGCCCGAGCTGTGCGCCGCTGAACATGCCCACCACCCAGTTGCCCAAAAGGATGAGCGCGATCGTCCAGGCCATGGTTCGCTCCTTTCCAATCGAGGAGTGTGCGCACGCGCGGCGGTGAGTGGTGGCGTCCGGGTGGGGGTAAAGGCATTGCACGCCTCGGTGATGGGTGGGTTGCCCTTCTCCCGGACGTCGCATCCACGCAGCACTCGCCTCTTCCCTCGACGGAGAAAAGAAAGGAAAAGACGCGTCGCTTTTCGTGGGCACAGTCTCGCCCTTTCACCTCAAGCCAAGCGCACATGGGAGATTCGTTCATGGCCAGACGTCCCAAGACAGCCAGCAGCCCGGCACCCGATCCTCTCGCCGAACTTCGCAAGAACCTCGAAAACCTCGACTCCATCGAAGAGGCGCTGGGCGTCGCCACCAAAGGGACGGAGGCGATCGCGCCCGCGCCCAAGCCACCGCCTCTACCGCCCTCGCTGCCACCGCAGCTGCCCGTCTCCTCGGCCCCGCCGCCGTCCTTGTCTTCACAGGCGCCTATCAAGGCGGCGGCCGCTGCCTTCCGGCCCTCGGACTTCCTGTGCCCAGAGCTCCCGCCGCCGCTCCCCGAGCCGGGCGACAACCCCTTTGGAGAGCAGCCCGAGACGCGAATGCCCCGCGCGGCAGCCCCCGAGGAGAAGGTCGATTTCTTCCGAGGCGTGGTCAAAACCAAGACCGAGGCGCTGGCGCGAGCCAAGTCGCTCTACGGCGCGCGCGTCGAGGAGTCGAAGCGTCTGCGCGAGGTCATCGACGCGCTGAACGCGCAGCTCGCCCGCATCGCGCCGCTCCAATCGCTCCCCAAAGAGCTCGATGTCCTGCGCGGTCAGCTCGCCGAAGCTGAGCTCCAGGCCGAGCGCGTCGATGAGGCAGAGAGCGCGCTCGACGCCATGGCGCGCCGCTGTGTCGATCTCGAGCAGGCCATCGAGACGTTCGAGATCAAGCTCCTCAAGCTCCAGAGCCAGCTCAAGAGCGAGAAGCAGGCGACGAACGAGCTGAGCGAGTCCAATGCCCAGCTCCAGTCGGCCCTCAGCGATCGGGATGCGCACGTCGGTGAGCTCGAAACCCAGCTCGACGAGAAGGAGGTCGAGCTCCAGGCGTTCGTGCGCCTCCAGGCTGACTTTGCCGCGCTGGAGGCCAAGCTCGCGGCGACCGAAGCCCAGATGGAGCTGCGTGAGGCCATTCAGAAGAAGCTCGAGGGCGATCTCGACGCGGCCGCTGCCCAGCTGCGCCAGGAGAAGATCGACCACGAACAGCAGCTCTCCCTGCAGCAGCGCTCGTCGGCCCAGGCTCTCAGCGATCAGGAGTCGAGGTTAGACGAGGCGCGCTCGCGTGAGCTCGAAGCGCGGCGCGCGCAACACGAGGCCGACTGCCGGGTGCTCCAGAGCCGACTCGACGAGGGGAACGCTCAGCTCCAGCTCGCCCGCGAGGAGAGCGAGAAGCTCGTCGTCGAGAGAGAGGCGCTGCGTGAGGAGCTGACGTGTCAGATGTCGGCGCAGAAGAAAGAGGCCGCCGATCAGCTGGCCGAGGCACTCGCTCAGGCCGAGGCGCGGCGCCAGGCCGAGCTCGCGGAGCTCCAGAAGGCGCTCGACGTGGCCAAGAAGGAGATGGCGCGCAAGCTCTCCGAGCGCGAGCAGCAGCTGCGGCAGGAGTTCGAGGAGGACATGGACCTCGAACGCCGACAGGGGCACGAGCGCGAGCAGACGCTCTCCGAGCAATACGAGAACGAGATCAAGGTGCTCGAAGCCCACTTGGCCAAGGCGCAGGAGAGCCTCGACAAGAGCAGGACAGAGCTCGACGCGACGCGCGACGCGGTGAAGCAGGCCGAGGCAGGGGCCATTCAAAAGCTCGCGCTCCAGCGCAAGGAGCTCAACCAGCAGAACGCCGACGTCATCGCGCAGGCCGAGGCCAAGCATCAGCAGGCGTGCGTTCAGCTCGATCAAGTCAACGCCGAGCTGGAGTCGTCGAGCGCGCAGAACGACGCGCTCCAGGCCGAGCTGGTCCAGGTCAAGGCCGAGCTGACCACGCTCGGTGAGGCGCTCACGGCGGCGCGCGCACGCGCTTCGTCGCTCGAGATCAAGACACAGCAGGACTCCCTCTCCAGCGCCGAGCAGGAGCGGGCTCTCGACTCGCTCAAGGCCGAGCTCTCGCTCACGCGTGAGAAGCTGGAGACCTCGCGCCAGGCGAGCGCCGCCTTGCGCCAAGAAAACCGCCGCCTCCAGATGGAGGTCTCGACGCAGACGCAGCAGGCCAGGGCGCAGGCAAACCAGGTGGAGGACTCGCTGTCTGACGCGCAGGAAAAGGCCCGCCAGTTCGAGCTGAAGAACGGCCTGCTCCAGCGGAAGCTCGACTCGCTGACCCAGGAGCTCGCCGAGTCGCGCGCTGCCACGTCTGTCGAGGCGACACACGCCCTCGAACGCGAGGTGAGCGCCCGCAAGGCAGCCGAGGCGCGCGCCCGGGATCTGGAGAAGGCGCTGACACTCGCCACACAGACGCTGCGCGAGGCGGCCAGGGCAGGCATGACCGCGCCGCCGACCAAGATGGCGAAGTAGCGGCGAGGCAGCTCCAATCCGTAGGGCGTGTCCTCGAATTCTCCCGTCGCCGAGCTGGTCCGTGAAAAGCCAGGCATCGTTGCTTCGTCGGTCAGCCCAGGGCCTTCGCCCGTTCCGGCCCGGCTCGGTCCGAATTCGAGGACACGCCCCAGCGCTCCCTCCCCCGGCCCTCCGGGCCACCCTCTCCCGTCAAATGGGAGAGGGAAGACTGGGTGGATAATTCGTCACATTCGATTCCAATTTGACTCTCGATAAATCCCTTTCCCACTCGTGGGAGAGGAAGGCCCGGAAGGCCAGGGGAGGGAGAAGGTGTCGAGGGCGAGAGAGATGACTTCCGACGCCACCACCGCCCCATCATCCGCGCTCCCGATCCGCTTCGTCCTGATGCGACCGCGCAACCCAGAGAACCTCGGGGCAGCGGCGCGTGCCATGCGCAACTTCGGGTTTTCGGACTGGGCCATCGTCGATCCGCGCACGCTCGACTTCAGCACGGCGCGCCGTGTGGCGGTTCATGCAGAGGATCTGCTCGATAGGCCCCGGCTCACATCGAGTTTGGACGAGGCCATCGAGGACTGCGCCTTCGTGGTCGGGACGAGTTCGCGGCAGGTGCGCGGCAAGCGGCGGCTGACGCCAGAGGAGTGGGCGAGTCAGGTCGTCAGGCTGGGAAATTCGACTCGTGTCGCGCTCGTGTTTGGCGATGAGAAGAGTGGCCTATCCAATACAGAGATCGATCGCTGCCACGCGCTCTCGTGCATCCCGACGTTGCCCGAGCAGCCCTCCGTCAACCTGGCCCAGGCCCTGTTGCTCTATGCCTACGAGGCCCGCCGCGCCGCTCTTGCGCAGGAGAAGGCGCGGCAAGCGCCTGTGCCGCCTCCTATGTTGGCCACGGACGACACGCTCCAGCGCATCGCAGGGCTCTGGCGTCAGGCCATGCTCGAAAGCGGCTTTTTGACGCCATCTTCTGGTGAACGCACCGCAGTGCGCGACGTGATGTCGCCGCTCTTGCGCGCCCGACTTTCCAAGCGGGAAGGCCGCCTGTTCGAGGCTGTCTTGCGGGTGCTGATCAAGGCGATGGGTTAATCAAATCGAAGCGGCATTCACGAATCGAGAATCAATTCACAACAGAGGACCGTATTTTAATTATAAATTCATAATGTGGGATCGTATTTCGATTATAAATTCACAATAGGAAATCGTAGGGGCGCGATTCATCGCGCCCACAATGATGCCCACAATGATCCCCCAAACAATGCCTACGACGGCGCGCAAACAGGGCGCGATAAATCGCGCCCCTACAAGACATCAATATGCGGAATGGGATTTAAGAAATACGAAATGTCGGTCACGGATTCCGAGAAAGAAATCGAGATTGTTACATAATTTCAATTATCAATTCATAACATGAGAATATGGCACGATTCATCTCGCCCTATTCGATTCATTTAGATAAAATAGGGGGGATTGTATGACATTCAATCCGAACTTGCATCATCGACGTTCAATCCGTCTAAATGGATATGATTACACGCTCGATGGCGCGTATTTCGTCACAATCTGCACGATGAATAGAGACTGCCTATTTGGTGAAATTGTTGATGGAGAGATTCGGCTGAATGAACTGGGATTGATTGTCAATAACGTGTGGAATTCAATTCCTAATCATTTTTTCAATGTGTCTCTGACTCAATCCCGCGATTCGACGATCGTCGAGCCAAAGGGAAAGAAGGCGAGCTGGGCGAGCTTGAAGCTCTGAAAGCCAAAGGGAATCCCGACGATCGTGACGAACATGAGCAGCCCGGCGATGATCGCGCCCAGAGCGAGCTCCCAGCCGAACAGGAGGATCCAGACGAGGTTCAGCAGGAAGGATCCCGCGCCAGTGCCGAATCGGATTTCTTTGCCAAAGGGGAAGAAGGTGAGCTGGGCGATCTTGAAGCACTGCAGGCCGAGCGGGATCAGGACGATGGTGAGGCACAGCAAGAGGCCTACGATTGCCCAAGCGAGCCCGAGCCACAGTCCACAGAGGATGAACCAGAGGATGTTTCCGATGAGTTTCATGAGGTTTGTTCCGTTCCTGTTTTGCTTGGTGATGGGCGAGATGGGCCGATTGCAGCTCATTTTGGAAAAGACGCTCTCTGCCTGAAGAACCACAAACGATCCCTCGCTGCGATGTGTCCCATCCATTGGATCCATCCCATGGATCCATCCGGGCCATCACAAAGCAAAACGCCCCACGAGATGGACTCGCGAGGCGTTTTCGATTGTCTGAAGACGCTCAGGGCGATGCGTGAGGCTTATTCGTCCTTGGGTGCATCGTGAGTGGTGAGCGGCGCGCTCTGCTGGTTGTCGCTGCTCTTGTGATCGCGGTCGCGATCTCGGCTGCGAGGGCGACGATCGCGATCGCCTCCACGGTCACGGTCACGGCCACCGCGGTCTCTGCGATCGCCACGATCGGAGTGCTCGCGCTCTGGACGGGGCAGGGGAGCGACCACATCGCCCTCCTTCAGGCCCATGGCCTCCTTGCGCGAGAGGCGAATCTTGCCAGTGCGATCGACCGAGATGACCTTGACCAGGATCTCGTCGCCTTCCTTGATGATGTCGCTCACGTTCTCGACGCGCTGTTCGGCCAGCTCGCTGACGTGGACGAGGCCGTCCGTGCCAGGGAAGAGCTCGACAAAGGCGCCGAACTCGGCGAGGCGACGCACCGTGCCCAGATAGACGCGACCAATCTCCGCCTCCTGCGTGAGGTTTTTGATCATCTTGATCGCGCGCTCGATGGCCTCGGCGTTGGGTGAGGCAATGGAGATCGAGCCATCGTCCTCGATGTTGATGCTGGTGCCAGTGCGCGCCACGATGTCGCGGACCACTTTGCCACCGGGCCCGATGACGTCCTTGATGCGCTCGGGGCGGATCTTGATGGTCGTGATGCGTGGCGCAAAGCGGCTGATCTCGGCACGAGGGGCAGGCAGGCTCGCGAGCATCTTGTCGAGGATGTGCAGGCGGCCTTCGCGCGCCTGGTTGAGCGCAGTGGTCAGGATGTCTTTGGAAACACCCGTGATCTTGATGTCCATCTGGATGGCCGTGATGCCCTTGGCCGAGCCGCAGACCTTGAAGTCCATGTCGCCCAGGTGGTCTTCGTCGCCCAGGATGTCCGAGAGGATGGCGATGCGATCGTCTTCTTTGATGAGGCCCATCGCGATGCCTGCGACCGGCGCCTCGATCGGCACGCCAGCGTCCATGAGCGCGAGGCAGCCGCCACAGACCGACGCCATGGAGCTCGACCCGTTCGACTCGAGGATCTCGGAGACGGCGCGCACGACGTAGGGGAACTTGGCCATGTCAGGCATGATGTAGCGCAGCGCGCGTTCGGCCAGCGCACCATGACCAACTTCGCGGCGACCGGGCGATCCCATGCGCTTGACCTCGCCCACGCTGAACGGGGGGAAGTTGTATTGGAGCATGAATCGCTTGGTGACATCGCCGCTCAAGGTTTCGGTGCGCATCTCGTCGTCGCCCGTGCCGAGCGTGACAGTCACCAGGCCCTGCGTCTCGCCGCGCGTGAACAGCGCCGAACCGTGGGTGCGTGGCAAGAGGCCCGCCTCGATCGTGATGTTGCGGATCTCGGTGTAGCTGCGACCGCCGATGCGCTTCTTGGTGTCGAGGACCATGTTGCGCACGTAGTGATATTTGAGATCTTCGATGAGCGATTTGATCTCGCCTTCGGCTGCCGCAAAATCATCGCCCATGTCGGCTTTGAGAGTGGCAATCGCCTCATGCTTGGCCGCACGCAGCGCTGCATAGCGTGCCTGCTTCTCGCCAATCTCGAAGGCCTTGGAGATGGGGCCGAGCGCCGCGGCATCGACTTTGGCCTTGAGCGCCTCGTTGACGCTCGGGGTGGTGAACACGCGCTTGGCTTTGCCGATCTCCTTCTGGAGCTCGAGCTGCGCATCAATGGCTGGCTGCGCGCTCTGCTGGGCAAAGAAGAGCGCCTCGACCATGTCGGCTTCGGAGATCTCCTTGGCGCCGCCCTCGACCATGACGATGGCGTCCTTGGAAGCCGAGACCACGAGGTCGAGATCGGAGAGCTTGCGCTGCTCAGCGGTGGGGTTGGCGATGAGCTGGCCGTCCACTCGGCCCACGCGCACACCGGCGATGGGGCCGTTGAACGGGATGTCGGAGATCGTCAGCGCGGTCGAGGCGGCCGTGATGGCGTGGACATCCGGGTCATTCACGAGGTCGGCGGAGAGCACCGTCGCGATGACCTGCGTCTCGAAGTAGTAGCCCTCGGGGAAGAGCGGGCGCAGCGAGCGGTCGATGAGGCGGCTCGTCAGCGTTTCGCGCTCCGAGGCACGACCCTCGCGCTTGAAGTAATTGCCGGGGATGCGACCGGCTGCATAGAGCTTCTCTTGGTAGTCGACGGTGAGCGGGAAGAAGTCGATGCCCTCGCGCCCCTCGGAGGAGGAGACAGCGGTGACGAGCAATTCAGTTTCGCCGACTTTGACGTGTGCTGCGCCGTGGGCCTGCTTGGCGATCTTGCCGGTCTCGATGACGAGCTTCGTGCCGTTCATGTCGATGGTCTTATTGATGGGTTGCATGGGTCAGATTCCTCTCTTGCTGGATGTCCGCCGAAGGAATCGTCAGGAATCACGAGGCCGAACCGAAGCCCGCTTTGGGTCCCATCGCCGCGCTCGGGGCGGTGGAAGGTCATCGACATCGATCGCGCCGATAGAAACCAAAGGGTGGGCCGCTGTCGCCCTCGCGCGCCGCGCCGTCTGTGGGGGACGGGAAAGGGCGCCTTCGGACAGGGGGAAGGGTTGTTGGGTGAATCAGGGGTGGGGTGAAAAGACGAATGCCCGGCCTGACCGCGACCGGGCATATCGCTTCGATTCTCGAACCGTCACTTACGCAGGTTCAGCGCGCTGAGCAGGTTGCGGTAGCGCTGCTCGTTCTTGCGCTTGAGGTAGTCGAGCAGGCTGCGGCGCTGGCCGACCAGCTTGAGCAGGCCGCGGCGGCTGTGGAAGTCCTTGTCATGCCCGCCGCCACCCTCGGTGACGGGGCGGAAGTGCATGGTGAGACCATTGATGCGCGCGGTCAGCAGAGCGATCTGGACCTCGGGAGAGCCAGTGTCGCCCTCGTGCTGCTGGAATTTGGCGACGATGTCTGCCTTCTGTTCTGTGGAGATCATTGAGGTGCTTCCCTTCCACCTCCGGGTTGGTTTTCGGAGAGGATCTCCGAAACGAAGCCGCGCCCGCGGAGGGGGGCAGGCGGGCAGTCTCTCGAAAAAGACGCGGCGCCTTAGCCGCCCCTGTGGGCGAAGTCAACGCGGCGCCTCTCTCTGACCAGAGCAATCGAGTTCTAACGATCCAGCCCGCAACTCCCCCGGTCGGCTTCACCGAGATCCCTCCCCGCTGAGAGGGACTCTAAAAAAGAGAGACCTCCCTCCTAGAGAGAGGCGCGCGCCACTTTGAGGGAGTGTGGTCCTGTCAAGCAATTGGAGAACTCGATCACCTTCGGAGAGCGGCCAGGGCAATCGAGTTCTGTTTTTCGACGCAAGATCGAGGCGTGTCTTCGTAGGGGCGTTGCGTGCAACGCCCTGCGATCGTCATTCGACACAAACACGACGGGCGTTGCACGCAACG
>JAISIF010000120.1 GCA_031262165.1 Myxococcales bacterium
ATTCCTCGCGGTTCGGAAAAGACGATTCAGATCGTCGAAAGGAAGTTCTTCTCTTGAAACGGCATTCGTCATCAACGATAGCACCCCAGGTAAATTCTCAATGGCAACAGCATGCCAATTAGATCTATCTTCTTCCTTCCAATCATCCGCTTTTTCAAACATCCGCGAGAGCGTGTCGCAAAGTAAGGAGAATGCCTCTGCAAGGAGATCATCGCTAAAACCTGCCTTCTCTCGACCTTTTCCGATGGCGACGGCTCTGACTGGACCGAGCATTTTATAGCCATCGATCAAGCTATAGCTGCGGAGAGCCTTGCGTGCCTTCTCGAATTCGCTGTCGCCAGAAAATCCCAAATCAAACAACTCTGCTGAAAAATCTAGCGGATACATCGCGAAAATCGACCACATCAATAAAGCTTTATTGGATTTTTTTTCCACTGCCTCACGCGCCAACTTCAACGCTGCGATCATCGAGCGATGCGTATTTTCTTCAGGTTCCTCCACGTAACCGAATTCTTTTCTATACGATTTTACAACATTTAGCAGCTTACCGATCTCATCATAATCTTCTTGCTGCGCTGGCGAAGTGACAAGTTCGATCGCAAGAGGCAACCCTGATAATTCCTTCACGATTTCGCGAGCAATTTTTTCATTTTTATCTGACAGAGGTTTTTCTTCCCAGCGGCTCATGAAAAACTCTAGAGCACTGTCTTCTTGAAGCGGCGGGATTTTGAAATTTCCGTCCAATTTGAAATCAATCGGCCTCTGCGTAGAATATAATACATTCCAGCCTGATTTAGCTGAGAAGCTTTTAATCCAATTTCTAAAATCCGTTTTATTTTCGTCAGGATTTTCGGTAAGCGTTTCAAGGTTGTCGAGATACAATAATTTCTTTTGACTTCCTTGAACCAACTCAAGCAGCTTGGCAGCATATTCTTCTTGTTTGATGGTATCGTTGCTTTCGTCAAACTTAAATCCGAGCTCTTTGAGAATTTGTTTTTGAATCGAATAGGTGGTTTTATGTTCCCGCACATTGACACTTACGCAGGTGCCTGCGCCTATGCGTTTGACGACGGCATTACAGATCGTCGTCTTCCCCACGCCGCCCACACCCGAGACTTGGACAAGCATGGGAGCATGGTTTGTCAGACAGCTCTCTATCTCTTCAATCTTCTCGTTTCGTCCAAAAATTGTATGACCATTGTTGTCCTTATAGATTCTCACAGTAGGCACAGACGGGAGTTTTTCACGAATGCTATCAGTAAGTGTCTCTGAATGGCCCCACCTGGGGGGTGAGCGGTTATTGTCATAGCTATATGCGTCGATAGTTATTTCATTACCCTCAGCATGCCAATCGCCAATATAAAATACGGGCTCGACCCCATGTGTCTGTGTAAGACAGCCTGCGGTGATTTGCAGAATGCCGTTGATTATAGTGTCGTCTCCCAGATGCCTATCCCCACAGAGATATAACTTGATATTATATTCTTTGAAAAGATCTCTGATTTTATTGAATTCAAGGGGAGCAAGGCTAGTAAGGCTGTGGTGTCCAAGCGCGATTCCAGGCAACTTTGGGTCAGTATCCTTCAGGGCCTGGAATAGATCGTTATATCCTGTGACGAGCTTGGTATGCAGGTCATCACGTTCACAGGCGATCGCTGTATTTAAGTAGGCGATTTTGTAATTTCCGTATGCACGACAAAAATGAAGCGGTTTTTCAGAAGACGCCATGACCTCCGACCAAATAGGATTGTCGAGAGCTTTCGAAAATTCCCAGAATGGTCCGAACCGTTTCAAAAGATATTCTCTACTCGAAATACCTTTTAGCTGGGGTGAATTGTGAAATTCGCCGTCACTGTATTTGTCGCAAATAGACCGAAACAATGGTGTATTTTCCTGATCTTTCTCACATCGTTCCAGATCATGATTTCCTGGAACGATGTGAATTTGTTTCGGATCAGTAACGCCCGCCAACTCCGCGATTTCACGCAGCTCCTGTGCATATTCCTTGAAGGAGAGTTGGGAGGGCACTTTGGCAAAACGGAAATCACCCGTGAAAAATATCTGATCAACTATTATTTCTTTTCCTTTAATATATTCACGCAGTGCTTTGCGTAATTGATAAGTGTCGAAATTTGGGGAAGGGCTATGGTGTAAGTCCGAAATATGCAGCCATTTCATGTCAATATCTCCTTTTTGTTTCTGTTAACGTCGCGCCTCTTTTTCGGTGACCACTCTCACAAAAGGAAATCCCAGGCCGTCCTCAGTGGGCTCCCTCTCTGAAAATGCCTTCCACCGAACGAGCAGGCGGGCGCTAGCACGGCACCCCTGCAAAGGCAATTCGAATTCAATTTTTTTATTCCGAGTAGGGGCACGGCGTGCCGTGCCCGCCATCAAATGAAATGAATTGCGTAGGGGCGTTGCGTGCAACGCCCGTCGGCTTCCAAATGAATTGAATCGATGAAACGCGAGCTCAATTTTATTTGGCGTCCGAATGAATTGCGAGGGACGATTGATAATCGTTCATGCGACATCCATCCACGATGATTGAATCGCATCATTTTTGATTGATGGACATTATTGAAGGCGACAGACATTGTCGAAGACGACGGGCGATTGATAATCGCCCCTACGAAACGACATGGCGTGGCGGAATATAAAAACAATCGTCCTCCCATTTGGACGGATTGTCATGAATATATTTCACAATGCGGAAATAATCTTCTTCATCACGTATGATGTGATCGTGGAAAGATTTCTGCCATGGAGAAAAACCTAGCATCTTCGTCACGTATGATTTCATCTCCTTGACAACAACGGAAATCGTAGGGGCGATTATCAATCGCCCGTCCTCCGTCATGTCGTGTTTTTCAATTTCCAGAATAACATGCACATGATTCGGCATGACGATATGATGTTCGACAGCGATCATTGGATAATGTGTTGGGATCTGATGAATAGCATTTTCGATGACTTCTCCGATTTCTGATAAAATCACCTTCGAACATAGATCATCAATAACATCTCCAGCGATATGTCCGAACAATTCCTTGCGATCTTTCGCGCAAATTGTCACGAAATAGTCCCCGTCGGAGCTGTAATCATAATTCCTTAAACGATTTGGTCTTCTATTTGGTAGTTTATGTTTCATGAACCAAATCTCGGAAATTCGAAAAGGGTCGCTCTCAAAGAATCGTCTGCGTTTAATAGGATATACGATCCACGGTCAGATTCTTTTTTTGTGGGTGCGAGGCAATTATATCTCTATTCGAACAAATCATCATAAATATAGCCTCGCTCAATCTCATTGAATTAAGTCCGAATTTTCAAAAAATTCATTTGACAATACCTTCGTCGGCCCACCTTCATCAGATTTTTTTCATCGATCTTTTCCGACGATTCAACCGATTCGATCCAATCCACACAAAGACCACAAGGAATATCCCATGACCGAATGGTGGGCCTCCCTCTCGATCCTTCAGCAAGGTCTCTACTGCGTCGCTCTCCCCGCGACCCTCATCCTGCTCCTTCAGACCATCCTGCTGATCTTTGGCTGGGGCGATGACGCGGATGTGGGGGTGGATGCCAGCGACGCGGAGCTCCCTGACGATGGCCTGCGCATCTTTTCAGTGCGCGGCCTCGTCGGCTTTTTGACCGTGGGCGCCTGGGCAGGTCTGGCCTGCCTCGGCAATGGGCTCTCGCCCTTCATCGCCATCGCTGCCGCGCTCCTGCTCGGTTTCCTCGCGATGTATCTGCTCGCCAAGATGGTCCACGCCGTCTTGAAGCTCCAGGAATCGGGGAACGTGAAGATGACGAATGCCATCGGCGGGATGGGCAAGGTCTATCTGAGCATTCCCGAAGACCAGAAGGGCACGGGCAAGATCTCCATCCTCGTCCAGGATCAGCTGCGCGAATACGACGCCGTCACTCTGGGGAAGGCCCTGCCGACCGGCACCGTGGTGCGCGTCATCGGCATGGAGACCGGCGGCGTCCTGATCGTGGATCGGGACGAGCCCGAGCGCCTCCTGGGCGAATAGTCCGCTTCACCCGTCTTCCAATCCGAACCACCCCCGTCGTCCACCTCCCCCAATCCTCCAAATCGGAGAGGAGAGTCTCAAATGCAAATGCAGCTGGAAGGAATGGAATTGATCGTCGCGCTCATCATCGTCGCCTTCATCCTCTTTTTCGGTGGCGGCCTGGCCATCCTCGGGCGCTACCGCAGATGCCCCTCGGACAAGGTCATGGTCATCTACGGTCGCACCGGAACCTCCCGCGATGGGTCGGCGCGCGCATCCAAGTGCATCCACGGCGGCGCTGCCTTCGTCTGGCCCGTGTTCCAGGACTACCGCTACCTCGACCTGACCCCCTTCTCGATCAACATCGACCTGAAGAACGCGCTGTCGAGACAGAACATCCGCATCGACGTGCCCTCGCGCTTCACGGTCGGCATCTCGACCGAGCCGGGCATCATGCAGAACGCGGCCGAGCGCCTCCTCGGGTTGCAACTCACCGAAGTCCAGAACCTCGCAGGCGACATCATCTTTGGTCAGCTCCGACTGATCATCGCGACGATGGACATCGAGGAGATCAACACGAACCGCGACAAATTCCTCGCGGCCGTCTCCGAGAACGTCGAGTCCGAGCTCAAGAAGATCGGCCTGCGGCTCATCAACGTGAACGTGACGGACATCACGGACGGCTCTGGCTACATCGCCGCCCTCGGCAAAGAGGCCGCGGCCAAGGCCATCAACGACGCCAAGCGGACCGTGGCCGAGCGCAACCGCGACGGCAACATGGGTGAGGCCCTGGCGCAGACGCAGGAGAGCGTGGCCATCGCCGAGCGTGAGCAGGAGATGCGCATCGGTGTCGCCGAGGCCAATGCCCGGGCGCTCCAGGGCGAAAAGGAGTCTGAGAAGGAGCAGCGCATCGCCATCGCAAACGCGGATGCGCTCGCAGTCCAAGGCGAGATGGAGGCGGACAAGTCTCAGCGCATTGCCATCGCGAACGCGAACGCGCTCGCGGTCCAGGGCGAGAACGAGGCCAAGATCCAGATCGCCCAGTCCGAGGCTGCGCGGCGCGAGCGTGAGGCCGAGGCGCTCCGGCGCGCCCTCGCCGCCGAGAAGGTCCAGGCCGCCCGCGCGCTGCAGGACGCTTACTCGGCGCAAGAGTCGGCCGAAAAGGCCCGCGCTGCCCGCGAGATGGCCACGATGCAGGCCGACGTTCTCATCAAGGCGGAGATCGAAAAGCAGCGCATCGAGCTGGAGGCCGAGGCCGCGGCGGAGCGCATCCGGCGTGAGGCCCAGGGCGAAGCCGACGCGCTCTTCGCGAAGATGCAGGCCCAGGCCAATGGCTACCAGCAGATCATGAGCAAGCAGGCCGAGGGCTTCGCGCGCATCGTCCAGGCGGCGGGCGGCAACCCGAACGCGGCCATCAAGCTCATGATGGCCGAGAAGATCGAGGAGATCGTCAAGGTGCAGGTCGAGGCGATCAAGAACCTCAACATCGACAAGATCACCGTGTGGGATTCGATGAGCGGTGAAGGCGGCAGCTCGACGACCTCGAACTTTTTGAGCTCCATCATGAAGTCCGTCCCGCCCATGAACGAGGTCTTCAAGATGGCTGGCATGGAGATGCCCGAGCTCTTCGGTAAGGAGATCGAGCCCCGGCCCCAGCCCAGGCCCATGCCCCAGGTGGCCCAAGCGCAGCCCGTTCGGCAGTCGGCGCCCATGCCTGGCACGACCACCAGCGCCGTCACGCCTGCTCAAATCCCGGTGCAGGTGAAGGTGCCTCAGGCCAAATAGACATTCGATCGTGAACCAAAAAAGAAATCCCCTCGAATCAAACATCGAGGGGATTTTTTATTTTTACCGACAGCCATTCGTGCCGAATCAATCGACCTGTTTCAAAAACGTATCCGAACAAGGCTTTGAAGGACTTATCCCTCCATGAGGACCGAGCAACGCGAAGGCCGGGGAATGTCAGACGAGGCGCGAGCTTCCAGACGGAAGTGAAGAGCGAAGCAACGAAGGCTGGCGTTTCACGGACGAGCTTTGGCGGCGGGATAATTGAGGGATGAGTCCCTAATTCGGACGACGCAACGCAGGGGCCCAGAAGGCTGCGCCGTTGCGAAAACACGCTGAAATCCGGGGCGAAATACAGAACTCGATTGCCTTGCCGTCCTGACAGGATGGGCCGACGCGATGCGCCAGACAGCCGACATGAATTCATTGTAATTGAAACAAAAACAAAATAGCCGGGCGATTATCTCTGCATTCCCGTCCACCTCGTCCATTGGGAATGAACGCGCCTGCCGCGCCATTTCATGAAGTTCGCGGGTCTATTTTTGGGGGGCGTCATCACCCAACCCTTTGCCCCTTCTCTTCCGAAGGATTTTTCGTGACCAAGACCGCTCATTCTCCTGCCCAGCCGCGCAAGTTCGCCTGGCTGGGCACTGTCTTTTCGCTCCGCTGCGCGCTGATCATCCTCCTCGGCCTGGTGTGCGCTGGCGGCGCGCTCCTCGGCGGCATCATGCTGTTCGCCACCCGGCTCTCGATGGCGCCCGAGCGAGCGCTCGTCATCTCGGGCGTGCTCGCGCTTCTCCTCGCACTGGGCTTTGGTGCCCTGGCCGCGGTCAAGGCGCGGCGGCTCGGCTTCTGGGAGACGATGGCCGTGGGCGGTGTTTTCACCATCCTCTCGCTCGTCGCGCTCGGCCGCACGCTGGCCGTTGGTTTCGAGAGCGGCTTTTTGCCGCCCGCGCTCACGGACATCGCCTACCTCGCCAACCTGCTCGGCAACACGATGGGTGGCCCCATGGGCGGCGTTGCGCTCGCCAGCCTGGGCCTGTGGCTCTTCAGCTTCATCGGCAGCTCGCTCGGCTTTCTGCTCGGCGGCAGCGGTCGGCTCGATCTGCACTTTGGCTACGAGGCCTTCATCGCGCGCAACCACCTGCGCCTGCGGCGGCGCTCGGCCACCATGCTGATGACGGTCATCTCTATCTGCGGGGTGGCCGTCGGCGTGCTCGCGCTCACCGTAGTCTTGTCCGTCATGGGTGGCTTCGAGACAGATCTGAAGAGCAAGATCGTCGGCGCGAACGCGCACGCCGTGGTCCTCAAATACGGGACGAACTTCTCCGAGTGGCGCGAGACGGCCGACAAGGTGCGCCAGGTGCGCGGTGTGGTCGGCGCCACGCCGTTCATCCTCAACGAGGTCATGCTCTCCAGCGATCAGAACCTGAGTGGGACCTTGCTCAAGGGCATCGATCCGGCAAGCGCTGGCCAGGTTTCCGATCTCCAGAAGAACCTCATCGAGGGCCAGCTCGACTTCCTCGTGAACCCCGCTGACATCCCCGAGCGCCAGCGCACGCACTTCATCGACGTGCCCGTGCAGCCGCTCTCGGCCAACGCCGGTTCCCAGGCGATCCTCAAGGCGAGTCAACCAGAGCGAGCGGTCGTCGATCGAGCGAGCCGATCGAGCGCTCAGGACGCGCCGCTCACCGTCGAGGACATCCTGCGACCGAGCCAGCGAGCGAAGAGAGATCCCGCCTCGGTGCTGCCGGGCATCATCCTCGGCAAGGAGCTCGCGGCTGGGCTCAAGGTGCGGGTCGGCGATCGGCTGAACGTGGTCAGTCCGCTGGGCGGTGAAGTTGGACCAACCGGACCTATGCCCAAGAGTCGCCCGTTTCGCGTGGCGGGGATCTTTCACTCGGGGATGTATGAGTTCGACGCCAAGTCGGCCTACATCGACCTGACGGAATCGCAGCGCTTCTTTGGCCTGGGCGAATCCGTCACCGGGCTCGAACTCAAGACGACCGACATCGACAACACGCGCCAGATCACCCGCTCGGTCCTCCACGCCCTGGACGGCTACCCCTACCGGACCAAGGACTTCGCAGAGATGAACAAGAACCTCTTCTCGGCGCTGCGCCTGGAGCGGCTCGTCATGGCCGTCATCCTGGGGTTCATCGTGCTCGTGGCGTGCTTCAACATCGTCTCGACGCTCATCATGATGGTCCTGGAGAAGGGCAAGGACATCGCGATCCTCAAGTCGATGGGCGCGAGCGACACGGGCATCATGAAGATCTTCGTGCTCGAAGGGCTCCTCATCGGAGGCGTCGGGACCGTGGCGGGCACCGTGCTCGGCTACGCGACGTGCCTCTTCGTCGAGAAGTTCGGCATCCGGCTCGACTCGGACGTCTATTACATCGACCGCCTGCCCGTCGTGATCGACCTCTGGCAGTTCCTCGGCGTGGCCTGCCTGGCCCTGCTGCTGTCCTACCTGGCCACGATCTACCCAGCCACGCGCGCGAGCCGCCTGCCGCCCGTCGATGGGCTGAGGAACGAGTAGGCCCTGATCCCGATCGAGGCATGTAGGGCGCCTGGTCGGTCGCCCCTACGATTCGATTCGGATGCATCGATAGACCTGTTCCCAAACCCCGCTGTCGGTGCGCCCTTCATGGCGCCCTGTTCGGTTCGACCATTCAGAATAGAGGGCGCGATAAATCGCGCCTCTTGTATCTGGCTCCCCTCCCCGCACAGCCTTGGACGAGAGACCGTTGCCCCTAAGATCTCCGAGATCGTTGTGCAGCCGAGAGGTCAACCAACAACCTTCGACGACGGGCGATTCATCATCGCCCCTACACAATGAAAAGCCTCGTGCGGATACGGCTCGATCTAGGGCCCTGCTTGCCACGCCCAATCGCCGCCCCGCCCTCTCTGGAGACCCACCACCGTGCCCTTTTGTGAAATCCGAAATGTCGCGAAGAGCTACTTCCTCGAAGGTAAGCGCATCGACGTTCTGCGCGGCGTGAGCCTGACCATCGAATCCGGACAGATGCTCTCTCTCACCGGCGCCTCGGGCTCTGGCAAGAGCACGTTCCTACAGGTGCTCGGCGCGCTCGATGCGCCCACATCGGGCAGCATCCTGTTCGACGGGCGCGACGTCACGCACCTGGGCGAGGCCGAGCTGTCGCGCTTTCGCAACGAGACGATCGGCTTCGTGTTTCAGTTCCACCACCTGCTGCCCGAGCTGACCGCGCTGGAGAACGTGATGATGCCAGCGCTCATCCGGCGCATGGCGCGCAGTGAGGCCGAACAAAAGGCCTGCGCGCTCCTTGACGCCGTGGGGCTGACCGAGCGTGCTGGCCACAAGCCTGGCGAGCTGTCGGGTGGTGAGCAGCAGCGCGTGGCCCTGGCCCGGGCGCTCGTGCTCTCGCCGAGGCTGCTCCTCGCCGACGAGCCGACAGGCAACCTCGATCCCAAGACGGGCGAAGGCATCCATGAGGTCATCCAGCGCCTCAACGCGCAGCTCGGGATCGCGGCGCTCATCGTCACGCACAACACCGCGCTCGCGCGGGCCTGCCCGCGCCGCCTACGCCTCCAGGACGGGGTCATCGTCGAGGAGAGCATCGAATCCGTCAGCGTGTGTTGACGCGTTCGAATCGAAAGCTAGGGGCACGGCGTGCAACCCCCGGCGTGCGGGTGTCGGTCGGTCGCAGAACACAGGGCGTTGCACCCAACGCCCCTCCGAAAAACACATCCATTTCGCTCGAAATCGTCAGGACACGGTGGTCGTGAGACTGGGCGGATTGGTCGGCTTGGCGGCCGGGCGGAAGGAAGCGAAAAATCTTCGGGCATCGCGCGGCGTTGGCCCTAAAAGGCGCCCCCTTTTCGAGGACGCCTTCCGGGAGAAGCAGGAAGGAAGAAAGAGGTTCGACATTGCCCACCTCCAGCCGCTCCATCGCCTTCCAGATCCTGCTTCGGGTCGAGCGCACCGACGCTTATCTCAACCTCGCCCTCGACGCGGCCTTCAAGGCCACGCCAGGTCTCACGCTGTCCGAACGCGCGCTGATCACCGAGCTGGCGTATGGCGTCATGCGCCACCAGGGCCGCCTCGATGCCACCATCGCTGCCCATGCCACGCGCCCGCCCGGACGGCTCGATCCCGAGATCCGCGTGGCCCTGCGCTTGGGCGCCTACCAGCTCTTCCTCATGCGGACCAAGCCGCACGCCGCTGTCCACGAGACGGTCGAGCTCGTCAAGGCGCTGCCGCGCCACCGGCACGCTGCGAGTTTCGTCAACGCGCTCCTGCGCGCCATGACGCGCAAAGGCGCGCTCCACGAACCAGACGCCAGCCTGGACCTGGCCGAACGCCTCGCCATCGAGTGCTCACTGCCGACGTGGCTCGTCGAGCGCTGGGTGGCGCGCCTTGGCCCAGACGCGGCGAGCGCGCTCTGCCGCGCGCAGAACGAGACACCGCGCATCGACATCCGCGTCGATCCCAGGCGCGTCTCTCGCGAGGCGTTCCTCGCCTCCCTGGCGCAGGCCGGTGCCAAGGCGCGCCCCTCCAGGATCTCCCCCATCGGGATCGAGCTCGAAACGGCGGGCAATGTGACGGCGCTCCCTGGATTTTTCGAGGGCCTGTTCCAGGTCCAGGACGAGGCGGCCCAGCTCGTCGGCCTGCTCCCGCGCGTCGAGAAGGGGATGCGGATCCTCGATGCCTGCGCCGCGCCCGGGGCCAAGACCTGCCATCTGGCGCAGCGGCTCGGGGATCTGGGCCGCGTCCACGCCATCGACCTGCACGCGCACAAACTCAGGCGCCTAGAGGACGAGTCCAGACGGCTCGGGCTGGACCACCTCATCGAGACGCTGACAGCCGACGCCAGCGCGCCGCTCCCGTTCGATGACGGCGCGTTCGATCTCGTCCTGGCCGACCTGCCCTGCACTGGGCTCGGCACGCTGCGGCGCCATCCCGAGATCCGCTATCGCCGAACGAGCGACGATCCAGCGCGCCTGGCCGGTCTGCAGCGATCCATCATCCGGAACCTCACGCGCTACCTGAAGCCCGGCGGACAGCTCGTCTATTCGGTCTGCTCGATGGAGCCAGAGGAAGGCGTGGCGCACCTGCCCTTCTTCGAGTCGCTGGGCCTGCACCCCGTGGCGCCGGACAGTGCGGATACCATCGACTGGCCCTTGGACGAGGGCGGCATGGCCATCGCCACGCGCCCGAACCAACACGGCTGCGACGGCTTCTTCGGGGTGCGGCTGATGCGGCGGACGAGCTGACGAGAGTCTGAAGCCAGGGCAATCGAGCTTTCTCGACGCCCATGGCAACTCCCCTCTCCCTCCTTCTTCCTCCCCCGACCGATCCCTCTCCCGTGAACGGGAGGGGGCTTTTTTGTGCTCTTTGCTTGGATTGCTTCATTCGCAATGACGAATTGGTATTTTCTCGGCAAAGGCATCGTCATTGTGCAGAGCGCAACGACGAGACAATCCATTATCAATGGACAATCAAAATCGATAAATGACTGAAG
>JAISIF010000190.1 GCA_031262165.1 Myxococcales bacterium
CTACGTGATAATGTTTTACGATATGAATCACTAGAGTCGGCCATCTATGAATACTCAAGATATTAGTGATGCTTTTTTATACGACTATACACTGTCTGACGAGGAACGACAGAGACTTCAATCACTCATTCGAAAAGGTGGAGAAGGATACTCCATCAAATATGCACAAATCCTATTGAAACTCGATAAAAGGCCGGAAAATATAGAATGAACGTATGACCGCATACAAGGCGCATACGGTATAATACAGCCCACGATAGCACGTGTGGCCAAACGCTTTGTTTGCGAAGGTTTGGACGCTGCGTTGGGCAGAAAAAACAAGATAATCGTCATCGTAAAGTAATCGCTGAAGTAGAAGCTCGGATTTACGTCATCGCTTGCTCCAAAGCTCCGGTAGGTCATTCACAGTGGACCATGGCAGGCAGTTGCTGATGAGCTCATTCGACTCGAGGTCGTGGATTACATAAAAGATAGTATAATCTGTAATGTAATGAAAAAACGAGATCGAGCCTTGGATTATTCAAGAATGGTGCATGCCCGACGCAATCGCTGAATTTGTAGCCAAAATGGAAGATGTGCTTGATGCCTATCGACGAGCACATCTTCCTTTAGGACTTATCCCACGATCAGGACCGAGCAACGCGAAGGACGGGGAAAGCCAGAAGAGGCGTGAGGCGGGCGCTTCCAGACGGAAGTGAGCAACGAAGGCTGGCGCTTCACGGACAAGCGGAGCGACGGATAATTGAGGGATAAGTCCTTGATAGAATTCTTTTTTTGATGAGCCGATTTGTTCTCGAAAAAGTAGAGCAGGGCATTCATGAGCTCAGAATCGCTGACCCTGACATTCCCTGCCTGCTAGGGAAGCATTGGCTCAATGATTTTGAATTGCTCTGGGGTGAGTTTCATCGATTTTTTCTCTCTTGAGTCATTCTTTATTCCATCAAGAAAAAAACCGGCTTTGCCGGGGGACCAAAGAGGTTTGATCTTTAAGTAAGTCGTCCAGGAAGGTCCCTTTTGGTGAGCCGCTCAGCACACAAAATGGGAGGCGATCATGGACGAAAGAGAAGAATTGAACCACTCGAAATGGGAATGCAAATACCACGTAGTCTTCATTCCGAATGGCAAACTTCGGAGAGGGAGAGGCAGAAGGGATGCGAGATTGATGAAGGGCATTTGATGCCGGATCATGTGCATATGCTGATTTCGATTTCTCCAAAAGTGTCAGTTTCGCGTGTGATTGGATATATCAAATGGAAGAGTGCAATTCATTTGGCACGAACATCACGAACATACGAAGAACGGAAACGGAATTCTTACGGGCAGGGATTCTGGGCACGTGGATATTACGTTTCAACCGTGGGACGAGATGAGGAAGTGGTGAGAGAAAATGATTCGGAGACAGGGGAAGTCGAAGACATCCGAAGAGATCAAATGAATCTGTTTTAGGCCACCTTAAGGTGGCCACAAGACCTGCTTGGACCGCGTGAGCGGTCACAATACAAGCCACTTTGAGCGGCTCACATACAAAACCCCCAGCTTTGCCGAGGGATCATTACTGAAACATCTGCATTATAAACACGCCCTAGATCGAATGAATAATAGAAAATAAACAAGCAGTCATCCTAGGGCGCATTCATTCACCGATGCCGGTGGCTCGTCTGAGGCACCGGGCGCGAGCCTCGGAAGTATTGCAGGGCGTTGTCGAGCGAGTTGACCATCGCGTCGACAGTGAGCATCCGCAGGCTCTCCTCTGAGCCGCGCAGCGCGTCGTAATAGCGCTGACGATCGACGGCGTGGATGATGACCGGCAGGTGACCCTTCTTCATCAGGAGGAGGTTTGCCAGGAGCCGAACGAGCTTCCCGGACTTTTCCGCGAAGGGGAAGATCTGCATCATCGTCCAGTGGAGCGTGCATGCCTGATCGATGGTGTGCAGCTCTTTGAAGTCGCTGCAGAACATCTCGTCGAGGAAGGACTCCATCTTCTCCGGGATGTCCTCGGGCTTGGCGATCTCGTGGAAGTAGCTGCGGTGGGCAGGCTGCTCTAGGCGATAGCGCGGTGTTTCGGGCGGTGGCACCTCGTTGCCATCCTCGTCGAGCGGCAGCGGACACAGCAGATTGTGTAGATGGGTAATCAACTCCAGGGAGATATGCGTCTTGGGATCGGCGCTGGCCGCCTGAACGAAGTCGAACGCCTGCTTGTGCGTGCGGATCTCGCGATAGACCGGCACGAGCGACGAGTCGGTGGCCTCGTCCATCGTGCTCAGGGCAGTGACGAGTTCAGGGCCAGTGACGACGATCCCATCGAGGGCGTTCTCGTGGTAGATGTAGGACATCTCGAATTTGGTCCTGAAGTCCTGGGCCTGCGCGCGGTTGGGATCGATCCAGCGCTGCAGCGCGGCCGAGCGATCCTCGATCTCCTGATAGCGAGTCTTCATGGCTGAGAGAGTTTCCTTGTCCCCCTGTCGGGGCGAATGTGACGAGTCCGAAGTGAAGAAGAAGTAGTGGCCGATCTGTTCGCGTTCGGTTCACAGATCGACGAAAAAGACCTTGCAGGCCTGGTCGATCAGCTCCCGGCTCAGCGCGGGGGGCGCCTGGCGGTAGCGGGCCGTGTCTTTGATGAGGCCCACGAGGTCGCGCGGGTGGCAGGCGCGCAGGCTCACGCCGCGCGGCTTGTAAAAGCGCTCGAACAAGTAGGTGACGGCCTGCTCGACGTAGGGGATGCCCGAGGCGTCGCACAGGCGTTTGAAGATCTGGCGGTATTGCTCTGCGGTTGGGTTGCCCACCTCGATCTTGTATTTGATGCGGCGCAGGAAGGCCTCGTCCACGAGCTCCTTGGGATCGAGGTTGGTCGAGAACACGACGAGCTGATCGAACGGGATCTCGAACTTCTTGCCCGTATGGAGCGTGAGGTAATCGACGCGCTTTTCGAGCGGGACGATCCAGCGGTTGAGCAGGTCCGTGGGATGGACCTTCTGGCGGCCGAAGTCGTCGATGAGGAGCATGCCGCCGTTGGCCTTGATCTGAAACGGCGCCTCGTAGAAGCGGGCCGTCGTCGAATAGACGAGGTCGAGCGTCTCCAGGGTGAGCTCGCCGCCGACGATGACCGCGGGCCGGTGGCAGAGCTGCCACCGCTGGTCCATGTCGAAGCTGCGGCGCTTGCCGTTCGGCCCGATCTGGGTCAGGTGCTCCGTGGGGATGGCCGAGTGTGTCAACGTGTCGAAGACTTTGATGATCTGGCTGTCGATCTCGAGGCAGTGCGGGATGTAGGTCTCGCCGCCCAGCATCGCGGAGATGGCCTCGGCCAGCGACGTCTTCCCATTGCCCGGCGGGCCATAGAGGAAGAGCGAACGCGAGGAGTTCACGGCTGGCCCGAGCTTGTCCAAGATCTCCGCGTCGAAGATGAGATGCGAGAGAGCGACCTCGAGATCTTCCTTGCCCACGACCGGGTTCTCGGCTGTCTGGCTGGTGATGAGCGAGTTGTATTGCTCGATCGGGATCGGGGCAGGCCCGATGTAGGTCGAACGCCCGAGTGCCTCCTTGGCGTATTCGCGACCCTTTTCAGTGAGGACGAAATCGACCGTGGCGCGACCGTAGCCCTTGCCGCCTCGCAGATCGACGAGCTTCTCCTGTGTCAGGAAGTCGATGACGTGCTCCACGACGCCGGTCCAGGACAGATGCAGCTCCGAGGCGATCTCCACGCCCGAGCCCGTGCCCCGGTAGTAGAGAAATTTGAGGGCGATGTCGCTGAGCAGGTCCATGCGCAGCCCAGTCTCCTCGATGGATTTGGGCTCCGGGGGCGCGATGTCCAGGATGCGGGGATTTTCCAAATGAATGTCTGGCTGGCGCACGCAGGTTCCTCCTGAAAATGAAAGATCTGAAAATGAAAAGTCGCTCTCGATGTCCTGACGGCTCAGAAGCACGCCGCCATTCCGTTGGCCATGCACTGCTGCTTCTCTGCATTTAGGAGAAGCAACAGCGCGCTGACCACCCCGCCCTGGCTGAGGCCGACGTGAATCAAGAGGGATTCGAACTTCCGGCCGCTTCAGCGATCTTTGAATGAAAAGGTATCTCGATGCGAGGGATCATGAGCGGGCGGAAACTGCATCGCGGGCGCAAAGGGTGTCAAGGAGGCGTTTTGAACGTGGCAGGCGCTTTTTCGATTCCAATTTTTCCCTCCTCCCCGATCTCTCCTGCGTTCGAGCGCTCTCATGTTCATCTCTCTCGCGATACGGCTCCAAAGAGAAATCGATTGGGGCAAGGCGAGGCGGCAACCTCGCGCGAACGGGCTGCCGATTCGTCAAACGCATCGGATCGCGCGCTTTGACGCTTCGCGGTGGAGAGCTTTCGTGAACACGCCCTCGTGCCGCGAGGCGCGGAAGCGACGAAGCCATTCATTGACGAGCAACCTCGACAGTCAAAATGGATCGCTTCGTTTGCAATGACGAGCGAGCAGAGGCGGTTGGAGATTGTTCGACGCTCTCCAAGTATCCCGTTCACGCTGATCTCTCAGAAGGGAGATTGTGATGGCATCGCCAGAATTCGAATTGTCTTGGGAAGAGCGCGCGCTGGCTTGCCTTTCCCAGAGCCGCGACTAAGGACTCGTCCCTCAATCATCCCGTCGCCAAAGCTCGTCCGTGAAACGCCAGATTTCGTTGTTTCGCTCTTCACTTCCGTCTGGAAGCTCCCGCCTCGCGCCAAAGTCTGACATCCACCGCCCTTCGCGTTGCTCGGTCCCAATCGAGGGATAAGTCCTAAAAACATCCGCCTTTACCTCATTGCCGCCGCGCGATTTTTTTCATGAAGATCTTTAAGATCTTTTCAGGAGCGATTCGTCGAACATGGAAAATCGAAAAAGCCCTCGTGTGCCGCTCGACCTCTATCTCAACAAATTCATTCGAGGCCGACCTTACATGGCGCGCGCCCGGGATCTGAGCGTCGAGGGGATTTATCTGACCCAATTGATCGAGCCGAGTGGCTCCGAATCGTGCATTGGAATTCAATTCCAGCTGCCTGGGAGCGACGAGGTCATCTACGCGGAGGGCATTGCCGTGCGCGAGGGCGAGCAGGGGCATGGCATCCTGTTCACCAGCATGCAGCAGGCACATCGCCGCCTCATCCAGGACTATGTCCACAGAGAGCTGAGCGCGTGCGCCCGCCCTGCCGACGCCGAGCCCGTTTCAGGCAAAGCGAATTGAAGTTGAGCGAATCGAGACCGCGGGCCGCGCTCCACGCTTCTGGACATCGATGCTCGCTCGCCCTTGCCCTCCTCCTGCTGCCGAGGGCAGGAGCCGTTGCCCTAGGCTGCGCCACGGCGCACGAGCCCAGCTTTTTCGAGCAGATGCTGACCGGGACGGTCGAAGAGGGCCGCCCGCTCACCCCGGAGCTGCGGCTCGAATGCTCGCACCCATTGGCCGAAGTCCTGCTCGATGGCGTGCTCCAGGGGCACTGCGAGGACTTCATGGGGCCGGGCCTGCCACTCAGCGAAGGTCTCCACAGCGTCGAGGTGCGACTGCCCGGCTTCTTGCCCTTCCAGACGTCGGTCGAAGCGGGCCACGCACGCATGTCGCTCCGCGTCGATCTGATCCCTGTGCGCTGAGGAAATAATGCCGCGCTCGTCTGGTTTGTGGGCGGCTCGCGGTTGAATGCAATCGCTCGCAAGCGCTCATTCGTGAGCGAAGGCGCAAGAAAAACCAAAGCAGCAAAGGTCGAATCACCCAGGGGAAATGCGCGCTTGTTGCCGTCATTTTCGTCGCTATAAGCGCGCGCCCGAAGCGCATCATTGGGGTGCGCTCGCCACTCCCTCTCGCACCCACGTCCTCGACACGGAATCGAAGAAAGGTCCTCGCGAAACATGTTCCAGAAAATCTTGATGGGCTGCGGCCTCGCCGCGATGTGCGTCGGCTGCCAGCCCGCCTCCAGCACCGCTGACAAAGCCCAATCAGAGAAAGCGCCTTCCCAGGCCGCCGCCGCGTCCGTCGTTGGGCTGCCCGACTCTGCCTCCGACGATGAGAAAGCGCTCTATTACCTCGGCTATTCGATGGGGTCGCAGGCCGGCACCTTCGATCTGGCCGACGCTGAAAAAGATGTCCTCAAAAAGGGCTTCATGGACGCGCTCGTCCCGGGCAGCGGCGCTCTCGAGATGCGGGAGGTCGGGCCCAAGATTCAGGGCTTCGTCAAGCGGCGCCAGGAGACGATGGCCGAGAAGAACAAGCAGAAGGGCGACGAATACATGGCGCAGCGCGCGGCCGAAGCGGGCGTGGAGAAGTCATCGACGGGCCTCCTCTTCAAGTCCATCCAAGAGGGAGAGGGCGCTCAGCCCGCCGACACCGACGTGGTCAAGGTCCACTACACGGGCACGCTCATCGACGGCACCAAGTTCGACAGCTCCTATGATCGCAAGGGCCCGGATGGCACGGCGGCGCCTGCCACGTTCCCGCTCAAGGGGGTCATCCCCTGCTGGACCGAGGGCGTTCAGAAGATGAAGGTCGGCGGCAAGGCGCAGCTCATCTGCCCGTCCGAGTTGGCCTATGGCCCCCGCCCTCGCCCCAAGATCCCGGGCGGTTCGACGCTCATCTTCGACGTCGAGCTCGTCGAGATCCTGCCGCAGCAAGAAGCGACCGTGCCCAACGGGCCTCGCCCTGCTCCGCCGTTCGGCCCGGGTGGCATTCCCCAGAACCCGCCAGGACAGCCGCAGTGGCGTAAATAAGCAGTGGCCGCTGCCGTCCATCGATGATCGGTGCATCGGTCTCACGAAAGAGCCCATCCGAAGAGAATTCGGGTGGGCTCTTTAGATCTTATCCCTCAATTATCCCGTCGCCCCATTTGACCGTGAAACGCCAGCCTTCGTTGCTTCGCTCTTCACTTCCGTCGGAAGCGCCCGCCTCGCGCCAAAGTCTGGCATTCCCCGTCCTTCGCGTTGCTCGGTCCTAATGAAGGAATAAGGCCTAAATGCTAAATGCATCGAACTGGGTCGGTTTGTTTGTCCAAATGATTGGGGAATTCCATTGGCATCATCGCCATGTCGCGACGCGGCGGTTCGCGCTGGCGGTTCGATAGAGCGAATGATTCTCTGAATCGATCGATGCGGCGCCCGTCGTTCGGCAGGGGGCCTGATTCGATATCGAAAGAGACTGGACTCGATTGCCCTAGTTCGGCGCCTCTCACCGACGAGATCGTCGGAGGGCGGCTGCTCAGTCCGAATTCGAGAACATCCCCTAAGGATTTGTCCCTCAATTATCCCGTCGTCCCGCTCGTCCGTGAAACGCCAGCCTTCGTTGCTTCGCTCTTCACTTCCGTCTGGAAGATCCCGCCTCGCGCCTCGTCTGGCATTCCCCGTCGTTCGCGTTGCTCGGTCCTAATGAAGGGATAAGTCCTAACTCCCCGCCATATCCTCATCAGGCAGCGCGCCTTCGGTGTCGATGGTGGGATCGAGCGCCGTCGCTCGTGGTGTGGCTTCGGCCTGAGCCGCCACCTGAAGGGGAGCGGGGCTCTGGGCCGCGTTCGGGAGCGCCTTGTCGACGACAGCGGGCGCTGGGGAGACGGTCTCGACACGTTCCTGCCTCCGGTAGCGCGTCTGGAAGATCTCGACGATCGCCATGAACATCGTGACGATCAGCGGCCCGTAGAACAGGCCCATGAGCCCGAAGAGCTGAATGCCCGCGATGATCGCGAGGAAGGCCAGCACCGAGTTCATCTCCTTGCCGCCGATGAGCTTCGACTTGAGCCAGTATTCGAGCAGGAGTGAGACGACGATGTTGTAGGTGAGGAAGAGTGCGGCGACCCAGAGCGGCCCTTTGAACAAGAGAACGATCGTGGCTGGGATGAAGACCAGAGAGGCGCCGACGAGGGGCAGGAAGGCGAGGAGGGTGCTCAGCGCGCCGAAGAGGATGGCCGGGCCCACGTCGAACATCAGGAAGCCCAGGCCGACGAAGACACCTTGAATCAGGCTGGCCACGCCGTTGCCGACGAAGACCGCTCGGGTGATCTGCTGGAAGCGGTTGACGAGGGCATCCTCGTCCTGGGCAGGCAGCGGCGAGGCCTTGCGGACAAAGGCGCGCAACTCGTCGCCATAGATGAAGAGCGCATAGACGACAGTCACCATGACGCAGAAGTCGAGGGCGTAGCCCAGCACGTTGCCCGCGAATCCGGCGAGGTTGCCCAGGCGCTCGGAGAGAAAGAGGGCGAGCTTGGTCAGGGCATCGGCGGCCATCCGAACGACCGCGCTGGGCTGGAAGTCGATCCCGATCCTGGCAAACAGCTCGGAGAGATGGGTGGCCATCACGTTGTCGCCGGTGAAGAGGCCGAGCAGATCGTTGAAGAACGGGGTGTCGCGCGTGCGCAGATAGAAGGCGTGCGCCTGGGTCGCCAGAAGCAGGATGAGCACCGTCAGCGGAATGACGACCATCAGGACGATGAGCAAGGTGGTGATGGCCGAGGAGACGGCGCGATGCCCCCTCAGGAACCGGACGAGCCACTCGTTGATCCCCTGGAACAGGCCGAAGAGCATCAGCGCCAGGACGATCGGTCCGAGAAACGACGAGAAGAGCCAGAGAAGGAGCAGGGCGACCGTGATGAGGAGCGCATAGACGATGCGGTGGTGGGTTCGCGAGGGAGGCATGGGGCGATTCTCTCTTGGGATCTTGGTTTCGGCTCTCGTCTTGGTTGGGTGGCCGATGAATGTGGCCGCGCCTCAAAATGGAAGAGGCACGGCGCGCCGTGCCCCCCCATGTGTATGACAGAGCTGATTGTCGTGGGTGACGACGTGGCCAGGCGGCGCCTCGGCTCCATGGCGTATCGATTACGTCTAATGGCGCGCCCGGCAGAGAATTTCACTCAGGCCGAGCGGTGGTTCCCTGGGGATGGCCCGCGCCTCTACGGGCATCCCGCCGCGCGCCAATTCCTCCAGAACGCTCGCATCGACCTGCGACATGAAGAGCGAGGGCGTCACCTGGGCGCGGCCTGGTGAGAAGTGCATGTTGCCGAGGTTGAGAGGCGTCGCACCGAGGCCTTGGAGCCGTGCCTGCCGGACGGCGTTCAGGTCGCGGACGATCAGGAAGATCGGCTCTGCCGCGTGCTCGAAGAGGGTGAAGTCGAGGCCGGTGATCGGGAGGATTTCGACCTGGACAGAGGGCGGGACGGCCAGACGGTAGGCCATGCTGGCGAGGGGTGAGCGCGCCGTCTCGTCATCGGCCACGAGAATCCGGTGGACACCCAGATGAGGCAGCCATGCCTCGATGACCTGGCCGTGGACCAGGCGGCTATCGACCCGAACGAGCGCAATCATGGGCACCTCGCGGCAAGCAGCGCTTCAGCGTGCGTCATTTGCGATCGCGGTCCTGTTTGCCCAGCAGATCCGAGGCAAAGATGATGTTGCGCTGCCCGGTGACCGCCAGATCCTGGGCCGCCTCGAAGAGCGTCTTGCCGCCAGAGCGCGCGTTGGAGAGCTTGAGGACCATTGGGAGGTTCACGCCGGTGATGACCTCGACGCGCCGCTCGTCCAGGAAGGAGAGCGCCACGTTGGCTGGCGTCCCGCCGAACATGTCGGTGAGCACGATCACACCGTCGCTGTCGCCATCCACGCTCGTGATGGCCGCGGACATGCGCTCACGGATCTCATCGGCGCTCTCGGAGCCCGTGATCGACAGGGCAGCGGTGGCAGGGATGTCGCCGACGATGAAAGCGGCCGTGGACAAGAGTTCTTTGCCGAGATTTCCGTGGGTCACGAGAACGACACCGATCATGGTCACTCCTGAACATGAAAGAGAGGATTTGCCTTCCGAGCCCAGCGCTTTCGCCCGTCTTTACGTCTGAATCAACCGGGATTTGGGAAAAATTGGGTCGTTTTCAGAGTAATAAAAATCTCTGTAAAAACGACATTCCTCATCATTTCTAAAAGGCGACCGTCGTCTATATGCTTGGTAAAAACTTCGAATTGGTATGGCCGTATAAAAAGGATCACTAGGGTCTGTTTATATTATAACCCCTCGCAGGGTCTCGAAAACTATAATGAATGAAATCATTCCACAACACATGACGTCCAGTTTTTCATGACGAGTAAATGCTCGACGATATGCTTTGAGACGCTGGAAAAATCTTTCAACCTCATTGCGCAACTTATAGAGCTCTGAATTATACTCTTGAGGCTCACGAGCATTTCTCTTAGGTAGAACATTTGGAATCAACCCCGCCTTTTCGACCTGTTTTCGAGATTCTGTGTCAGAATATGCTCTATCCATGTTCAAGAAAAATTGATTAACTTCTCACTCAAACTTTGAAATCAGTTTTCGCCCTTCTGGATCATCATGAGCATTCCCTGGTGAGAGGGAGAATATTAGAGGCACGCTTATAGAGGCCACAATCGCGTGAATTTTCGTCGTCAAGCCGCCTTTTGATCACCCAATGGTTTTTGGATCGTTTTTTTGAGCACCGCTCGCGTCTGGGTGAACCTCGATGCTTGTGCTATCGATAGCCAAAACATGCTGATCTAAATCAATGACTTTGTATTTTTTCAACCTTTCAATAGCCTTCGATAAAATTTCTTTTTTGATGAATCGACCTGTTCTCGAATAGATAGTATTCCATTTTTTCGAATTTCTCAGGGAGCTCTCTTTATTTGCAGCCATTTTCAAAAAGTAAAGCATGGCATTCATGAGCTCAGAATTTCTGATTTTGAGATTCCCTGCCTGCTTGGGAAACATTGGCTCGATGATTTTGAATTGATCAGGGGGTGAGTTCCATTCTCATGTTTTATACGTCGTGAGCGCCTGGGCTCCGCTCGGCCAGGCGATTCTGCCGTGGTTGGCCTTTTCTCTGGGGCAGGCACACCGACACTTCGACGTCGATCGTTATTCGAGAGAGGGGATTTTTTCGGAGGTCGTCCAGCCTCGCCGCGCGGGCGCTCCATTCGAGTGGCGTCATGGCCGACAGATGGTGTCGGGCAATCTCGGGCAACTCGAAGACGTAGCTGACACGTGTCTTTTCCCGAATGGCGCATTCATCGGACAGTCGGTGCATGACCAGTTCGTTGGAATAATTCTTTTTTTCGTCGTCGTAGAGCGCCTCGCGCAGCTCTCTCAAATAGCCGCTCGAGGGGATGACCTTGATCAGCGGCGCGCCAGGCTTCAGGACGCGAAAGATCTCGTCGTAATGAACAGGCGACAAGATGTTCAGCGCGACATCGAATTTTCGATCGGCGAATGGCAAGTTCGTCAAATCGGCGACGCACCAGAATAGATCGTCGCTCCGATGATCGCTCGACATGTAGATGCCGTCTTTCGAGATATCGAGGCCGATGCGTCTGCCGGGAAAGGTCGCTGACATCTCCTGGAGGAAACTCCCCTCACCGCTGCCGAGATCGAGGAGCAGCGATTGTTCGAGCGCGTTGGCTTCGACATATTGCTGAATGCGATCGATCAGCGGGCGATACATCCCGGAGCGAATCATCTCTCTGCGAGAGGTGAACATCTCTCGGTCGTATTTCGTCCGGACGGCTCTCTTCAGGAAATACAGCGTCCCTTTCGAGGAGAGATCGAAGACGTGACCATTGTCACAGCGCAGACTCTTGTGGCGGAAGTCGTGGTCGAAGCGAGCGTGGCACCAGGGGCATTCAAATAAATCGGAATTGTTTTTTAGGAATTCATTGGCGCTATCGATTTTTTTCAACATCGGGCAATCCAGAATTCAAAAAAGCAGGGTGGACGAGCCTCATCCCCTGTGGTCGCTCCCCGAGGCGATCCAGCCACAATTTTCCAACGAAGCCACTTCACTCTTTTTCGGCGTCGCGATCGTGGGCGTGGACGCTGTGGCTCGCGGACAGGCGACGCGACAGCTCGTGGGTGATGGCGACCGAGCGGTGCTTGCCGCCAGTGCAGCCGATGGCGATGGTCAGGTAGGCCTTGCGCTCGCGCTGATAGAGCGGGAGCAGGAACTCGCAGAGATCGACGATCTTCTTGAGCAGCAGCTGCGTCTCGTCGCGTTCGAGCACGTAGCCAGCGACGCGCGGATCCCTGCCCGTGAAGGGGCGCAGCTCAGGGATGAAGTAGGGGTTGGGCAAGAAGCGAACGTCGAAGACGAGATCGGCCTGGCTCGGAATGCCGTAGCGAAAGCCGAAGGACATGATCGTGAGGTTCGGGCCAGCCGACTGCGCCGTGGAGAAGCGGCTCTGGATGAGCGCCTTGAGCTCATGCACGGTCAGGCCACTCGTATCGATGAGTTGGTCGGCCAGGTGGCGCAGGTCGTTGAGCAGGAGGCGCTCGCGGTGGATGCCCTCCACGACGCTGCCCTTGCCCGCGAGCGGGTGGCGGCGCCGCGTCTCGGAGAAGCGCCGGATGAGCGCGTCATCCGAGGTCTCTAAGAAGAGGACTTCGATGTGGTGGCCAGCCTTGCGCAGCTCGGCGATGTAGTCCGGCGCCTCACTCAGGAAGCGGCCTTCGCGCGCATCGATGACGATGGCCAGGCGCCGGATCTCGTTGCCCGCGGCGGTTGCCAGCTCGGTCATCTTGGGCAGGAGCACGACGGGCAGGTTGTCGATGCAGAAGAAGCCCAGATCTTCCAATGCCCGCGTCGTGGTGCTCTTTCCTGCGCCGGACATGCCCGTCACGAGGAGAGTGCGGGGCGGCTCTGGGGGGGGGGGATGAGCGGTGGGAGAAGGCGTCGTCGTCGAGGGGATGTTTTTCGGATCGGACGGCACGGCTGTCCTCGCGGGAGACGTGGAGGAGTCGGGGGCTGGCAGCGGCAAGAGCGAAGAGGGGGGGGCGTCGAGGCTCGGCAGCGCCCCGCCCTGCGCCCGCCTCTTCGCTGCCCATCATTTTTTGCCCTGCACCATCGAGGTGATCTCGCCCTTTAGACCGTTCAGAGCGTCCATCACCCGCGTGCGCGTGGCGTCATCGAGCGACGCGAACAGCACGCAGGCGAGCAGGCCGAGCACGAGGAGGATTTGGATGAACCTGACGAGCCAGCCGGTGCGCTTGGGCTCTGATTCTGGCGCAGGTACAGGCGCTGTCATGGCCGAGACGGCTGCTGGTGCCACTGCGACTGCCTGCGGTGGTTGCGATTGTGG
>JAISIF010000025.1 GCA_031262165.1 Myxococcales bacterium
CACCCGCGCGTGGGGTGCGAAGAGCAATCTAGGGACTCGTGGCCCGATGCCAACCCATCGGGGATCGAAGGCCTGCTATGAGGTCCCTCATGGACACCACGGACAATCGCTCACAGCTCGAACGCATGCTCGCGGGCGATCCCTACATCGCCAATGATCCCGAGCTCCTGCGGCTCAACCAAAGAGCGATGCGGCTCGCCGAACGATACAACCAGATCTCGATCGATGACGAAGACGAGCGCCAGCGCGTCTTGGCGGACCTGCTCGGGCGCCTGGGCGAGGCCGTGGTGATTCGGCCACCGTTCTACTGCGACTATGGCTTCAACATCCGCATCGGCGCGCGAAGCTTCGTGAACTTCGGATGCGTCGCGCTCGACGAGACGGCGATAACGATCGGTGACGACGTCCAGATCGGCCCCAACGTCCAACTCCTGACCGCAACGCATCCGGTCGAGCCTGCGCCGCGCAGGGCAAAGATCGAGGGCGCAAAACCCATCGAGCTCAGGGACAACGTTTGGCTCGGCGGCGGCGTCATCGTGTGCCCTGGGGTGAGCATTGGGGAGAACACGGTCGTCGGCGCGGGCTCGGTGGTGACGCGAGATCTGCCAGCGAACGTCGTCGTGGTGGGCAACCCGGCGCGAGTGATCCGACCGCTCTGAGCGCTCAGATGTGTCTTTGACGTCGACTTCGGACCGAGCGCGACGATGGGAGAAGTCGAGGATACGCCCTACCGCAGGTGCTTCTTCAGAAAGAGGAGCGCCTGCCCTGTCATGAACGCGGTTCTCCCACTTCTGCGCGCCGTGTCCCTCATCGGCAAAGCTCACCAGCTCCACGGGCACGGGCAGGCCGCGCTGGGCAACGGCGTCGTGGTTCTGCACTGCCTCGCCCGCTGGCAGCCTCGGATCTGTCAGACCGTGAGGCTCACGAGCGGCGCCGCGATTTTGTCCACATAGGTGACCGGCGACAGGGAGAGCAGGCTCTCGCGGGCCTTCTCCGGGTCCGCCGAATTCGAACGTGCGCAGGATACGGCGGTAGGGCGCGCTGTCGTTCAGAAAGGTCAGCAGGCTGGAGATGCCGACGATGGCCTCTCCCCGCATCATCAGGACTCCTCTCTCAATGAGGACCGATCGACGCGAAGGACGGGGAAAGCCAGACGAGCCAGGAGGCGGGAGCTTCCAGACGGAAGTGAAGAGCGAAGCAACGATGGCTGGCGTTTCACGGACGAGCGGGGCGACGGGATAATTGAGGGATAAGTCCTTATTAATGTTGGCGCGTCATGAGAATGAGAATGAATGATTATAGCCGCATAAAGAAGAAAAGCTAAAAGGGAACTCCCAACAACACCGAGGTCAATCATGCTTTACTCACGAAAAGACATGGGCAAATTTCAAGAGGTGGCTATGTGATAATGTTTTACAATATGAATCACTAGAGTCGGCCATCTATGAATACTCAAGATATTAGTGATGCTTTTTATACGACTATATATATTCACAAGAAAATATATTCAGAATCAAACAGGCATAGTCCTGGAATCAATCAATACATCATAAACGATATCGATTATTTATTATCTACAAAAGGCCAGCCTGGGCTCTCTGGAGCTATTGCTGTGGGACGCGCTCGGCAGGCTGGAGCAATTCCTCCATCCGCTCCTGTCCCTGAACCTGCTCTGGCGCGCGCTCAGATTCAGCCTTCGGCGCAGCCTCGCCCGACTCGCCCCGCGCGCCGCGATGTTCGCCCATGACGTAGAGCCAGACCTTGTGACCATGCTCGCGCTCCTCCTTGGCCGTCCAATCCGGGAACGGGAAATCCACGGAGACGACGCGGGCGCCTGGCTTGAGCTGACGTTCGAGCTGCTCGGCGAGCGCGGGCATGACCTTGGGGAGCAGGTAGAGATAGACGGCGTCGAACTGCGAGAGATCGGCTTGCCGAAAGTCGCGACACTTCACCCGGATGCCGAAGTCGGTGATGCCCAAGGCCCACAGGTAGAGGATGGCGAACGGGTTGAGCTCATAGCCAGTCGCCGTGACCTTGGCCCTGCGTCGGGCAGCGCGCAGCACGCGCCCCAGACCGCAGCCCAAATCGCAAAAGCGCTCGCCGTCCTCGAGCTGGAGCATGTCCAAGGCGATGCGGACGATCCAGGGCGTCGCCGAATAGACCGGCACGCCCGTGCGCTTGAGCGCCCACAGCGAGAGGCAGAGCGCCAGGGTGAAGGCGATGCCGCTGCCCATGAACAGGACGAGGACCGGATCGACACCCTCAGGAAGGGTCAAGGCAGGGAAGGAAGCAACGGAAGCGATGAAGATGGAGAGGGGCATGGAGGCAGGGCTGATCTGGGTTGAGCTGATCTCAGCTGAGTTGAGTTGAATCGTTGAAGAAGCGGAGGGCGCGGAGCGGAGAGGTGGCGTGGATGCGGTGAGGTCCAACGAACAGCCGGTGCCTCTAACCCATCCCATGGCAGGGAACATCAGGCTGTTTCACCCTGAACGAGTCGAACGGCCCCCCTTGCCACCCACCCCCCACAGGCTTAGGAGCCGCGCCTTTTTCAGCCCTCTCGCCTCTCGTTCAGGTTTTCGAAGGATCGCCTTGAGCTCATCGATATCGCCGATGTCGCCGCACTCTCCAGACGCCACGCCCACCTCAGCATCGTCGTCCATTCAAGGCCGCGCCGACGCCCCCATCTTCACCCGCGCGTTCCTGCTGACCTGCCTCGCCTCGCTGTGTGGCTACGCCAGCTTCTACGTGCTCCTCGGGACCATCCCGCTCTACGTCGGACACGTGGGCGGCAGCGAGCTCCAGGTCGGGCTGGTGGTCGGGATGTTCAGCGCCATCTCGCTGTGCGTCCGCATGCCGCTCGGCCGCGCCTGCGACGAGAAGGGCAAGCGCGCCTTCATGCTGGGCGGCGCGCTGGTTCTCGTGCTCGCTGGCTTCGTCTACTCGCAGTCGCTCAGCGTGGGTGCGCTCATCGCCAGCCGTGCGCTGCACGGGCTCGGCTGGGCCCTGTTCGGGACCGCGGTGTATGCGCTCGTGGCCGAGACCATCCCCGAGGCAAGGCGAGGCGAGGCCATGGGCTACTACGGCATCTCCTCGAACATCGCGATGGCCGTGGGGCCAGCCATTGGCTTTGCCCTGCTGCGGATGGAGGGCTTTGGCCACGTGTTCGCCTTTTCGAGCGCCCTCGCCGTCGTCGCCCTCCTGTTCACGGCGGCGCTTCGCGAGAAGTCGGTCGCGCAGAAGGCGCGGGGCGCGAGCGCGACGACGGACACGACCGATCCCGACCAACGCCTCCACGCCGATCCGCACGCGGGGCCCAAGCACCACCAAATGCTGGAGAGATCGGCGCTCCTGCCCTCGGGCGTCATGGGCGTGGTGACGATCGGCTACTCGGCGATCGTCTCGTTCCTGCCGCTCTACGCCAAGGCGAACGGCGTCGAGAACCCGGGCTTCTTCTTCACGGTCTACGCAATCTCGCTCGTGCTCTCGCGGACCTTCACGGGCCGCCTCTCGGATCGCTATGGCCGCGCCGCCGTCATCATCCCTGGGATTGGCCTCGTGGCCCTCGCGCTGATGCTGGCGGCCCCATTGGCCCGGAGCGTCCTGGGCGTCGGCATCATCGGCGCGCTGTTCGGGCTCGGCTTCGCGACCGTCCAATCCTCCATGATGGCGATGATCGCGGATCGCGCCGCGCCAGGTCACCGGGGCGCGGCCATGGGCACCTACACGGCAGCGCTCGATCTCGGCATTGGCCTGGGCGCGCTCCTGTGTGGCCTGCTCTCCGAAACGCTGGGCTTCGCGCCGATGTTCATCATCGCTGGCTGCACCTCGCTCGGCGCGATGGCGCTCTTCTTCGTCCTCGACGTCCTGCGAAAACCCGCCTCGACACACCCCGAACGTCCCGATGGAGGCGTCGCCAATCATGCCCGAACATGAGCCAGCCAAGGCCTCGCTGCTCTTCCTTACCACTCAGCCACGCCCCATCTCCGATTACCTGCCGTTGATCGAGGCGGCCCGCGCGCTCCGACGCATCGGCGACATCGTGGCCGTCGGCGCGCTCTCGGAGGCGAATCGCCGTGCCCTGGCCGAGCGCGGCGTGCGCTCGCTGAGCCTCCAAGGTGGCGCCAGCGCGGCGCTCAAAGCTGGGCTCGCCGAGTGCCGCGATGCGTGGGTCATCCTCCAGGATCCCGCGCCCGGCTACAGCGCGTCCGACTACCCTGCCCTGCTCCAGCCGCTCGTGAACCGCGAGGCGGACGCGGTCTATGGCGTCCGATTCCACCGGACGAGCGGCGATCGCCTCTTGGCCACGTCCCCTGCCTTTTCCGACGCCGCGCTTTCACTCCTGACATCCGCGATCACCGACCTGCGGCTCTCGGATCTGACGACCGGGATGCGCGCCTTTCGGACCGATCTCCTGCGCGCGATGCCGATCTCGGCCTCGGGCGAGGGGCTCGACGTGGAGTTGGCCATCAAGCTCGCGGCCCAGCTCTTCCGCTTCCACGAGGTCCCGATCCACGTCGAGGCAGAGGCGGCGCGCCCCACCCTGCGTGAACAGCTCGACCGCGCGGCCACGCTCGTCCGCTATGCCCTGCTGACGAACGACGCCGACGGCCTGCACGAAGGCTACACCACGCTCCTGCGCATGGAGGAGGGGGCGCCGCGCTACAACGCCTGGCTCGGTCGCAAGCTCGCGCGCCACCTGGGTCAGCGCGTGCTCGAGGTGGGCGCGGGCATCGGCACCATCACGCGACAGATCGCCCCAGGCCGCGAGCTCGTCGTGGCGCTCGAGATGGACCGCTTCTACTACGACCGGCTCGTCAACCTGTTCGCTGGCCTGCCCCAGGTGAGGCCTCTGCTCTCGGGCGTGGAGCGCGCCGACTGGGAGCGACTGGCCGAGGAAGACTTCGACTCGGTCCTCCTCTCCAACGTGCTCGAACACATCGCCGACGATCGTGAAGCGCTCTCGAACTTCCGGCGCGTGCTCCGGCCTGGCGGCCGACTCGTCTGCCTCGTCCCTGCCCTCCCTGCGCTGTTTGGCTCCATGGACAGCGCCGTGGGCCACTTTCGCAGGTATTCCAAGGCGGCCTTGACCGGGCTGTTCGAGGGCTGCGGCTTCCGGGTCCAGGCGCTCGAATCGCTCAACGTGCTCGGCATCCCAGGCTGGTTCATCAATGGGCGACTGCTCCAGCGCCGGGGCGTCCCGCCACTCCAATTGCGCGCCTACGATCTGGTCTCGCCGCTCGTGGCCCGCGTCGAGGAACGCCTGAAGCCGAGCGTCGGGATGAGCCTGTTGATCGTCGGCGAGGCGGGGTGAGGGCCCCCCGATGTGTTTCGCGTAAGGGCTCGGCCTGCCGTGCCCAGCGGACGCCTTTTCGGCACAAACACGACGGGCGTTGCACGCAACGCCCCTACGAAGACACGCCTCGCTCCTGGTCGAAAAGCAGAACTCGATTGCCCTGCGCTTCATTCGGTCGCTCTTGCAATCCGATCCAGAACCTGCTTCTGATGCGAATTCTTTTTTTCAGGACCCTTGAAACACCCCTTGGCTTGTGCCGGTTTGCCGCTGGCGCAAGCCAAACCTTTTTCAGTCGCGGATTTGCCGTCTTTGCAAATCCGCTTTTTCATTTTCACCCTCCCAGGCACGGCCTCTTCGACGTCGAGACCTCGGCCTGGCTCCACCCGAACGGACAGTGACGATGCACCCCTACGAACTCATCAAGCGCAAGCGCGACGGCGGTCTGCTCGAAGCCAATGAAATCGCTCAGTTCATCGCCGGCTTCACCGAGGGGATCATCCCCGAGTACCAAATGGCCGCGATGTGCATGTCCATCTTCTTCAAGGGGCTCAATGACGCCGAGCTCGCGGCCTGGACCAGCGCCATGCTGCGCTCGGGCGAGGTCATCGACCTGTCCGACGTGCCTGCGCTCAAGGTGGATAAGCACTCGACGGGTGGCGTGGGAGACAAGGTCTCGCTTTCGCTCGCCCCGCTGGCAGCTGCGTGCGGCGTCCCGGTCCCGATGATCAGTGGCCGTGGCCTGGGCCACACGGGCGGCACGCTCGACAAGCTCGAGTCCATCCCCGGCTTCCGCGTCGATCTCGGCGTCGAGCGCTACCGTGAGCTCGTCCGCACCATCGGGTGCTGCCTCATCGGCCAGACCGCCACGGTGGTCCCTGCCGACAAGAAGCTCTACGCACTGCGCGACGTCACCGCGACCGTGGACTGCATCCCGCTCATCGCCTCATCGATCATGTCGAAGAAGCTCGCCGAGGGCATCGACGCCCTGGTGCTCGACGTGAAGGTCGGGTCAGGCGCGTTCATGAAGACCATCGAGGACGCCCGGAAACTCGCCACGACGATGGTCGGCATCGGTCGAGAGATGGGCAAGCGCGTCGTGGCCATCATCACCGACATGGAGCAGCCGCTCGGTCGTGCCATCGGCAACTCGCTGGAAGCCATCGAGGCCATCGACATGCTCAAGGGCAAGGCGCCCGCCGACTACACCGAGTGCACGATGAAGCTGACGGCCAAGATGCTGGAGCTGGGCAAGGTCGCCAAGGACGAGACAGACGCGCGCCAAAAACTTCAGGCCGTCATCGACGATGGTTCGGCGATCGAGAAGTTCGCGCAGCTCATCGAGGCGCAGGGCGGCAACCCAGCCGTGCTCCACGATTACGACGTGTTCCCCACCGCGCGGCAGATCGTCCCGATCCTCAGCCCGACCAATGGGTTCATCACGGCCATCCACACCGAGAAGGTGGGCATGGCCGCCGTGGCGCTCGGCGCTGGCCGCGAGCGCGTGGACTCGATCATCGATCCCGCCGTTGGCTTCGTGCTCCAGAAGAAGGTCGGCGACAAGGTCGAGAAGGGCGAGCCCCTGGCCCTGATGCACATCAACGACGCGGTACGGAAGAACGCGATCACCGATCGCTTCCTGGCCGCCTGCTCGTTTGGCAACGAGGCGCCTGAACCGCGCCCACTGATCATCGAGACGATCGAGTGAGCCGACGCCCCAAGACTCGCTGATTCGAGGCGTGCCGAGATGACGAGATGAGTTGACGAAGAGGCGCGGCCACACACGGGTGGACCGCGCCTCTCCTCTTTTTTGCCGAGAGCCCCTCGACCTACCCATGCCAGCCCAACGCCCGCGCGACCTCGCCTCGAACTCGAGGATCCAGGTATCGAAACAGCTCATCCTCCACTGGTTCGCGAGGCACTTCCCTGCCCTGGCCGCGCTCGCCGCGCTGGGCCTCGTCGCCTCTGGAGCGCTGCGCGCGGGGCAGACACGGCCACCACTCGCCTGGAGCTTCCTGGCGCTCGTCGTGACGTGCTGCACGCTGGCCATCGCTCGCCGCGTGCGAAGGACGAGGCGCTGCCTCCTGTCTGGATCGCGTGGCGATCTGGAAGACGGCGTGCTCGCGCTCGGGACCTCGGTCGCGCTCCTCCAGCCCTGGCCTGGGCTCTCCTTCCCCTTCCTCTGTGGCCTCACGGCCTGCCTCGCCGCTCTCCTGACACGGCGCGAAAGCTGGATTCTGACCGGTTTCTCGATCGCCCTCCTGTTCACGGACAGCGTGCACGGCCTGACAGCCGCCAGCCTCGGGATGCTCTCCTTCCAGACGGCGCTCCTCGTCGGCTTCGCCGCCCTCTCGAACATCATCGAGAAGCTCACGCAGGCTCGGAGGGCCTCTGCACAGCGCGCCGAAGCGGCCCAGGTCGAGGACGAGCTTCACGAACGGACGCGCCGCTACCGCCTGCTCGATCGGACGAACTCGACCGCCGATCTCCAGCGCTGGGTGTCGGACTCGGTCCGCGAGGTCGATGGCGCCGTTGGCGCTGTCCTCGACATGGCCGAGACAGCGCTGCGCACGCACACCTGTGCTGCATTCCTGCTCTCGGACGATGGCGCGGCCCTCGAGCTGTGCGACTGCCGCTCTGCCTCGGATCTGGTCCGGCGCGACGCCATCCCGGCGGGTGAGGGCGTCCTCGGCGCGGTGCTCAAGCAACGCGCGCCTGTCCGCCTCTCCTCCACGAGCCTCCAGGGCGTGAACTACTACACGGGCAAGGCACCGCCGCTCCACGCTGTCCTCGCCCTCCCGATCTTCGAGACGCGAGGCGAACGCGCGCTGCGCGGCGTGCTCGTCGCGGATCGACTCGACGACCTGCGGACCTTCTCGGCAGCGGACGAGCGCCTCCTCACCGTGGTGGCGGCCGAGGTCCTGCGTGCCATCGAGGCCGAGCGCCTCCTCACCTGGTTCAAGCAGGCGAACGACGAGAAAGAGCGCCTCTACAGCGCCATCGAGGCCCTCAACCAGACGACCAAGACGGTCGAGGCCCTGGGCGTGGCGCTCGAACGGGCCAAGCTCATGGCCCGGCTCGACTTCGCTGCTCTGACGCTCGTGCGCGACGAGCCGCACGGCAAGCGGCGACACCAGGTTGTGTGCGCCACGCTGCCCGAATTGGAGAACCGGAGCTTTGCCGACAACGCGGGGCTCGTCTCGAACGTGGTCCGCTATGGCGCGGCGCTGCCCGAGCGTGAGCTGTCGCAAATGGACCGCCCCGTCGTGTTCGACGAGGAGATGACCCATGCCCTCAAGGGCCTGCGCGCCCTGCGCATCTTTCCGCTCAGAGCAGGCGACCGCATCGTGGGGACGATCGCGGCCGGGCGCCAGAGTGGGCCACGCCGCTTCGACCAGGAGACGCTGCGGGCGCTCGAAGTCCTATCCATCCAGGCTGCCCAATCCGTGCTGCGCGCCGAGTTGTTCGATCAAATGGAGCAGCTCGCCACGACAGACGGCCTGACCGGGCTCGTGAACCACCGCACGTTCCAGGCGCGCTGCGACGAAGCGCTCCAGCTCGCGCAGCGCTACGGCAAGAAGGTGTCGCTGATGCTGACCGACATCGATCACTTCAAGCGGGTCAACGACACCTACGGCCATCCAGCCGGAGACCACGTGCTGCGCGGCGTGGCGCGCATTCTCCGGGAATCGGCGCGCGATACCGACATCGTGGCGCGCTACGGGGGCGAGGAGTTCTGCGTGATCATGCCAGAGACGGACGCGGTCGGCGCCAAGGTCATCGCCGAACGCCTGCGCCAGGAGATCGAGGCCGCCGTGTTCGACACCGAGGCCGGGCCGCTCAAGGTGACGCTGTCACTGGGCATCGCGACGTATCCAGAGAGCGCCGCGAAGAAGCAGGAGCTCATCGATTTGGCGGACCAGTGCCTCTATTTCGCCAAGCAGCACGGTCGAAACCAGAGTGTCACCGTGGCTCAGATGCAGCGCGGTCGCGAGGAGGCGCTATCGGCCCAGCGCTGACGGATGCGCCTCTGCAGTGTTCGCGCGGGGACGGGCGGGCGCCTGTTGAAGACGCCCTTTGCCTGCTATCCCGACTCGACGAATCGCCCCCGGCAGGAGTCGAACCTGCGGCCTTCGGATTCGAAGTCCGACGCTCTATCCAAGTGAGCTACAGGGGCAAACGAGAAGGTCCAGAGCCCTCTTGAATCGGAGACCCTGGACCTTCTTCGTGGGTGGATGAAGGGGTTCGAACCCTCGGCCACAGGAGCCACAATCCTGTGCTCTGCCAGCTGAGCTACATCCACCATACGTCTTACCGCCAGCCTTGCTCCCCAAGAGGGATAAGGCCAAACAACGGCGCGGCTCTCTAGTCGAAGCCCGATCGTGAATCAACCTGAATTTTGAGGCCAATTGACGTTTTCGGCGAGCACTGGACGACGATTCGTCGAAGGCTACGTCAAAGATGTGGTGTCTTTGAAATTGACGATTCGTTTTCTGAAGAGAGCTTTGTCATCAAAGTGCCGACTAATGTTTCTGACGAGTTTCCCAAAATCCTCACGACCATCCGATCCTGTTGGTTGATGATAGAAACATTTTATTGAGTGGCAGTTTTTATGCTCAAAAAGAGTTTTCAATAAAACCCTATCTGAGAGACCACAGGAATGACCCATGACAAATATTTCATAAGTTTCAGACTCTATAAACGCCAACAAATCTTTATAATTCGGCGCCATCGGATATTCCATCGATTTCATATATTTTAGAAACTCTTTGTCATTCAAATTTTCAATAACCTTATAGGTCTCCCCTGTCTCATCGCCATATCCAAAAATGATAGGACTTTCTTTCGACTTCAGTTCGCCATGAATGTGAATGATTTCCGGCTTCACGCGCTTCTCATCAATATAAAGATTCTCCGTTTTTGTATAATTAAAATTCAAAACCAGGATATTCTCTGTTCCATCTGGATTGGAATCCCCATTATCGTAGATATTATCTCTAATTTTTTGAAGTCCTTCAGCAGGCAAAGAAACTTTAGTGGATAAATAGTTCTCTAGAAGAATTTTTATTTCAGAAAAATCTTTATTCAGCTCTTTAATTCCATATTTAATTCCATATTGAATTTCATATATACTCATCTCTTTTGTGTCTGGATTTGAATCTAAATGTTTGAGAAGCTCGTGATAATATTCCTCTTCTATGTCTACCCAATTCTGGAGAGAGTTCTTCCTACTAATGTTTGTCAGGAATTCATTTTTACATATCGCACGAATACCCTTGCCAGACAACCTGTTAAGCCAGTTCTCTTCACTCGGAATCTCCGGCTCTAAAGCCTTTTCAAACCACTCTAGGCCCTGTTTGAAAACCCTTGAAGAAGCCTAAGAGGGCTGAAAGAAGGAACAAATGCACCGACACGAATTGACCGAACGAGAGTGGAATCGCATTGCGCATTTACTTCCAATCAAAACGCCGGGCAGCCCGGGTAAGCCGCCCGAACTCGACAATCGGATTTTTATGAATGCGATCTATTACATCGCCAAGA
>JAISIF010000043.1 GCA_031262165.1 Myxococcales bacterium
TCAGCCTCCCGAAGGGGCGCGCGCCTACCACGGGTGAGCGCTGCGAGTGAATCTGAAAGACTCGATTCGCCAACGCCCTGTCGGTAAGCGTGCGCGCGTCAAAGACGCCAATGCGGACATCGTTTCATGTCACCAAAGCGTCGGCTCGTTCCCATCACGCGAAGAAGGCCGCGTCGGCGAGATCGGCGTCCACGGTCGGCACGACCAACGCGCGATCGAGCAGCTCGTTTCGCTGTTCACACGGGGGCTCCGCGATGAGCAGGCAGCCGTGGCAGGCAGCGCCGTGCGTGGGCCTGTCTTCATTTGGCTGATCAGGGCGATGCTGCGCGCAGACAGGATCGTTGCTGCACAGCCGCCCGAGCTCCAGCGCTGACGCAAGGTGCCGTTCGAGGCGCCGGCCCACTTGGACGATGCCGCCTAGCGTCCCTTCCGCGTCGGGCGTGCCTGTGTAGAGCAGGATGCCATAGGCGCCGTCGCGCACGTAGATGCGCTCACGGATGCTCGCCGACGAATAGCCGCAATCGAGCGCGATGGCCGTCAAGAGTAGATGCGAGAGCGAGTGGAGCATCACGTAGGGCATGTAGAGCCGTTCGATTTTTTCGAGAGAGAGCGGCGTCTTTGACTTCGAGTTGAGCTGTGCGCCCGGCAGGAACTCTTTGGCGCGGGCCTTCACGGCGGGCCGCTCGCTCCACGCCTTCACGCGCACCGGGTCGAGCGACAAGAAGATGCCTTCGCCGCGATTCTCGACGGCAGGGAGCCAGCGCGTCTCGCGCGCGAGTGCTGCCATCTTCACGTCCAAGGCGACCTCTGAATCGATGGGCATCGTCGGTGCCTCGAAGCGCGTGAAGCCGAGCTCTGCCACCACCTCACGGAGGCGATGCACCAGCACGATGCGATCGATGCTCGCGATCGGCCCTGTGCGCTCAGGATCGAGCGGCAGCAGCTGCGCGCAGAAGTCACCTTCGGGTTCATCACCAGTAAGCGCGTCTGTCACAGCCAGGAACGTGTCGAGCTCGACCTCCTTGAGCGGTTTGGCCTCGGTGACCTCACCCGAACGACGCCGCTCACATTCGGCCCAGACCTCTTCGTCGGTCAGACCAGCGAGCGCCTGCTGAACCTTCGGCTTTCTTCGCTCCCGTCGAACATCGTCTGGGCCTTCGGCGACTGAGAGGAAATCATCCCAGACCGCGTCGATCGCCTTTCGGCGGGTCTCGTCGTGATCGGGGATGGAGATGGCGCGCTCGACGACTGGGAAATAGGCGTTGCTCGCGTGGCGGATGAGCAGCTTGTTCCTGTGTGGTTTGCCACCAGGGCCGTCACACGTCTCAAAGGCCATGGGCCCGATCCACGGACGCTTTCCACAGCACTCACCGAGTGCCTCGCTCTGTAGGTTCATGAGCGGAATCGACCGGTCACATCCGTCGCAGCGCAGGAAGAGCTCGGAGAGGTCGCCCGTCGTCCCGCGCTCGTCGAGCCAGAGCTGGTGGCTGCCGCAGCGTTGGCCATTGCCGTGGATGAGCCTCGGCCAGTCGATGTCGCTCACGTGGCCGTTGGGGCAAGCCTGGACAAAACGGACGGGCACGACAGGCCAGCTCTTTTGAACGCGCTTGCCGCTGCCATTGGTCTCGTAGCGTCCTTTGATGAGATTGCTTCGATGAACGAGCGGGCGTGAACGGCCATGCGTCTTCTCAGTGGCCTCGTATTGCGCAACGAACCACTCGGGAAACTGCCAAGCAACGACGCCAACACCGTCGTCGTCTTCGCGCTCTGGGACTGGCGGCGCGCGCAGCTCGATGACTGGATGGCCCAGCCGTCGGCGCAGGTTCGCGAGCAGGCGCGGTTCGAAGACGAGCTTCTTGTCACCGTGCCAATGTTCCAAGCCCGCGATCACCACGGCAGTGTTGGGCAGATCGACGAGCGCGCCTGGGCCATAGGTCGAGATGAGCTGGCTCTGGCGGATCTTGGATTGACTCATGGCTTCTCCGGCGCACCGCCATCGAGTCGGCGGATGAGGAGGGGGATCTCGGCATCCACGTCGCGCAGCGACCATTGCGCCTTGAAGGCGCGCAGCTTCGAACCTGGTGGCTCGCGAACGAGATCTGGATCCAGTGGGTCGTGCAGGAGCGGCGGTCTGGGACGCGCCTCAATCGGTCCGTATTGCAGCCCTGCCTGCACCTCGTTTTTCTCAGCCGCGATCGCTTCCCAGTCGTCGAGGAGCGCTTCGACGCGCGCCCCCACGCTGCTGCTGAGCGCTTCGAAATCATCCTCATCGAGCGCCTGATTCCGCGTTCGCGCCACGATCGCGTCGCGAAGCCACGGGAGGCGCTCGCGGTAGAGGGCGAGGTCAGCGGCGCGCGTGGCTGGCGTCAGGGCTGCCTCGCCTTGACGCGCGAGCGAGACCACGACAGCGGCGAGTCCGCGATCGAGCGCGCGCGGCGCAAAGGGCGTCACACTCGTCGCCTCGACAGCTCGGTAGAAGGTCTCGTGGTAGGCCTCGAAGCGTTCGTAGTGAGAGCGGTCGCGCGGTCTGTGGACGTTGAGCAGCGTCAGCACCAGTCCGGGCCGCGCCTCGTCGCGACCAACGCGGCTCGTGGCCTGAATGTATTCGGCAGAAGTCTTTGGCTGGCCGAGCACCACCATCAACCCCAAGCGCGTGATGTCGAGACCGACCGAGATCATGTTGGTCGCGAGGGCAACATCGACACTCTTGTCCTCGGAGAACGGCAGGGCGAGCCGACGCTTCGCGGTTGCCACGCGGTTGGTCGGTTCACGAGACGTGAGCTCGATTGCCTCGAACTTGATCGTCCGATCCACGAAAGGCGCGTCCTTCTCGCCAATGCGGCGATGGCGAAAGTAGCCCTGCAAGCGGCTGCGGACCTCGTCCTCGACGATGCGGCGGCTGCCCCCCAGCTCGCGCAGCGCGTTGAAGTAGCCAAGAAGCGTCATGTAGGGATCTGCAGGGTTGCTCGCGTTCGCGGCGCCTCCCGTGGCGTCGTAGAGCTTCTTCGCCGCAGAGAGCAGCGCGAGGTAGGTGCGCAGCAGCACGACCTTCAGGCTGCGCCCCTGCGCGGCAACGCCAACGTAAAGGCGAGGGTTCTGCTCATTGGCCCGTGCGGTCTTGGCAAAGAACGAATCGCGTCGGTCAGGACCGGGCGGTGGAAAGACATCGACCTCCGTCCTTCCAAAGAGAGCGCTCACCTGGGCTTGGGCGCGCCGCACGGTCGCTGTCGAGGCGACGAGCTTGGGCAGGATGCGCTTGCCATCGAGCTCTCGCCAGCACAGCGCTTCGACGGCGGTCTCGTAGAGGCCGACCATGGTGCCGAGCGGACCACTGATGAGGTGGAGCTCATCCTGGATGATCAGATCGGGCGGCAAGAGCGGTCGCGGCAGTTTCGAGCCCTGCTTTTCGCCGTCGCTCGGCCCATAGAAGCCTGCCTTGTCGTATCGGTCGGCCTTGCCAAAGAGTTTTCCAGGCGCGCCGAGCCAGGGCAGCGAGGCGAGCTTGTCGACCGTCGCGATGACGAAGCAGGGCAGGCGCCGGTAGAGCGGCTCATCGACCGCGACGATCGGCAGCGGGTTGTCGCGGGTAAAGGCGCAGTCCTCATTGGCGCAGGTGATCCGCAGATCGTTCGGCTGGTCCGCGTTCGGCGTCGGAGGGAACGACGTCGCCTCGAACTTTGTCCCGCACCAGAGGCAGTTTTCGAGCGGAATGGGCGCTGGCTTGAACTTGCTGTCGTTCTGGAAGGCGATGGTGCGCGCGCGGGCCGTGTTCCGATCGTTGTCACCTTTCTTGCCCATGCGGTTGGGCGTTGCCTTGCGCCCCACCCACAGCCCAATCTCGAAAGGCCATTGTCCGAGCTTTGCCGTGTCCTGTTGTCGTTCGAGTTCGAGCGCGCAGATGAGCTGAGCCGCGCGATCGAGTTGATCGAGGGTCAACAGGCGCAACGTGTAGCGCATGAGGACGCTGACACCCGACGACGTGATGTTCGGATCGCGCAGACGGCGCAGGGCCAGCGTGAAGGCCGCGATCCCTAGATACGCCTCGGTCTTGCCGCCGCCGGTCGGAAAGAAGAGCAGGTCGAGCACTTCGCGCTCGGCATCCATTGGCCGCGCAATGCCGCGCAGGTTCATGAGCAGGAAGGCGAGCTGAAACGGACGCCACCTGGGCGCGGACGTGTCCTTGGGGCGCCATCCCTTGCTTTGCGACTCCCGCTGACGCGCGGCAGCGGCCATCGCGCGGTTTGCGACCCGAAAGGCTTCGAGCACTGTCTCGCCTGAGAGCTCCTCGATCCCCTGCTCGATGCGTCGCTTCGCCTGCTCGCACTGGTCGAGCAGTTTCCTGGCGACCTTGCCGCGTTGAGCATTCAGCGATTCACCCTGACCGCGCTGCGCCTCGATCCAGGCCGCGTATTCGCGCGGCAGCGCGCCGAGCAGCTCTCTGGCCTCATCTATCGAGCGCATCTGAGCGAGCTTCTCCATCGACAGTTCGACGCCTTCGATGCGCGCCGACTCGACCTTCTCGACCTGGGCGATCGGGACCCAAAGGACTACGCCGCGCTCGAGTCGCTCCGTCGCACGCATCCGGCCTGGCGCCTCCTGGCGGCAGACTACGCGCCGCTGATCATCAGCTTCCTCTACACGACGTTCATCGATCCCAACGTGCGCTCGCTGCCTGAGCAGGAGCTGGCTTCGAAGCTCGACGATCACCTGTTCCACATGCGTGAACGCCTGGGCGCCGAGATGTTTCCACGCACCGCGCTGCAATATCTCGAAGCGTGGGCGAGCGACGAACACGGGTCGCTGCGCCGCTATTACGCGACTGTTCTTGACGAGCCGTGGTTCGAGCTGACGCCTTCGACCGAGAAGGCGATGGGGTGGATCGCCGCGCTTGGATAGCGCCAGTTCGTGGGCACCGAGTCGCGGCTGCGCATGGTGTTCGAGCTGCTCCAGCAGATGATCGAGGGCACCGAGACAAAGCCCGAGGTCCGCATTGCCGAGCTCGAAAAGAAGCGCGCTGTCCTCGAAGAGGAGATCCAAAAACTCCGCGATGGGCATCTCGATGTGCTGGATGACGCGCGTGTGAAAAATCGCTTTCAGCAAGTCGCGGCCACTGCCCGTGAGCTGCTCGCCGATTTCCGCGAGGTCGATGCCAACTTCAGTGCGCTCGACCGCGAGGTCCGTGAAAAGATCACCACGTGGGAGGGCGGCAAAGGGCTGCAGCTCCAGCAGAACTTTGGCGCGCGCGACCAGATCAGCGACTCGGACCAGGGCCGGAGCTTCCGCGCGTTCTGGGATCTGCTCATGTCGCCGTCGCTTCAAGAAGAGCTGACGACTTCCCTCGCTCGCGTCTTCGAGCTCCCAGCAGTCAGGCAGCTCATTCCAGACCGGCGCCTGCTGCGCAGCCACTACGACTGGCTGGAGGCGGGCGAGGTCACGCAGCGCAAGGTCGCGCGCCTCTCGGAGTAGCTGCGCCGCTACCTCGACGATCGGGCGTGGCTCGAAAACAAACGCATCATGGGCATCTTGCGCGACATCGAGCAGCACGCCGTGGCTGTGCGCGCCGAGCTGCCCGCGGGGGTGTTCATGGAGCTCGACGACGACGCGCCCATGCTCAACCTGCCCATGGAGCGCCCGCTGTTCACGCTGCCCCACAAGACGCGCATCGATGTTCGTGCCGTCACCTTGGGCGGCGACGAACTTTCAGCCGACAATCTGTTCGAGCAATTCCACGTCGATAAGGCGCGCCTGCAGGCCAACGTGCAACGCGCCCTGCGGGCAAGCGATCACGTTCGAGTCTCGCTCGCCGAGATCCTCGAACAGCGTCCGCTCGAACAAGGGCTGGCCGAGCTCGTCACCTATGAACCGCAAGATTGATAATCGCTCCTAAGCCTCAATCGTCTCTTTGAGCCGCGCGAGCAGAAGCAATGCATCCATCGGAGTGGTTCGGCTTGGATCCACGGCCTTGAGGATGTCGATCGCCTTCTGGTGGCTGCTTGGGATCGGGGGCTGTGCAGGCATTGGCCTGACGCCTCCAAAGAGGCTCAGCTGCGAGGTTGCCGCGCGCACCTTCTTCGATCGCATCAGGCTTGGTCGGCCTGCATCGTCGAGCTCTTGACGCTCCAGATTGGCCAAGAGCTCTCGGGCGCGGGCGATGACCTCGGGCGGCAGTCCAGCCAATCGTGCGACCTCGATGCCGTAGCTGCGCGATGCGCCGCCGTCGATGAGCTTGCGCAGGAAAACGACGCGCTCCCCGAGCTCGCGCACGGCGATCGAGGTGTTCTTCACACGCGGGCACTCGCGCGAGAGGTCGGTCAGCTCGTGGTAGTGCGTGGCAAAGAGCGTGCGGGCGCCAATCTTCTCGTGGATCTGCTCGGCGACTGCCCAGGCGATCGACAGCCCATCGAACGTCGAGGTGCCGCGCCCGATCTCGTCGAGCAGGATGAGCGAGCGGCGTGTGGCCCTGTGCAGGATCGCGGCTGTCTCGACCATCTCGACCATGAACGTGGACTGTCCGCGCGCCAGGTTGTCGGCAGCGCCAACGCGCGTGAACAGGCGATCGACGAGGCCGATGCGCGCGCTCTTGGCCGGGACGAACGATCCCATCTGCGCCATGAGGACGATGAGTGCCGTCTGCCGCATCACCGTGCTCTTGCCAGCCATGTTCGGACCAGTGATGACGATGAGCTGCTCGTTGGCGCAGTCGAGTTTCACATCATTGGGAACAAAGGCTTCACCTTCGAGCAGGCGCTCGATGACAGGGTGGCGGCCCTCGCGGATGTCGATGACCTCGCCGTCGTCTAGGGTGGGTCGGACATAGCCACTCAAGGCCGCGACGCGTGCGAGTGACTGGAGCGCATCGAGTTCGGCAATGCTGCGGCCAGCAGCCTTGAGCGCCGCCGCGCTCGCCATGACCTTCGCGCGCAAATCCTCGAAGATCTTGGTCTCGAGCGCCACGCGCCGCTCTTCGGCATCGAGCACCTGTTCTTCGTATTCCTTGAGCGCCTGGGTGATGAAGCGCTCGCCGCCCACGGTCGTCTGCTTGCGGATGTAGTCGCGCGGCACGAGGTGCAGGTTCGCCTTGGTGATCTCGATGTAGTAGCCGAACACTCGGTTGTAGCGGACCTTGAGCGACTGGATGCCGGTGCGCTCGCGCTCCTCGAGTTCGAGCTTGAGCAAAAAATCTTTGCCGCGCGTGGAGATGGCGACGAGCTTGTCGAGCGCTGCATCGTAGCCCTCGCGGATGATGCCGCCTTCTTTGAGCGTGAGGGGTGGCTCTGGGACCACGGCGCGATCGAGGTGCTCGGCCAGGTCTTCGAGCCCAATGAGTGGTCGAGCGAGCGATTGGAGGAGCTCGGCCTGAGCCCCATCGACGCGGGCTTTGAGCGCGGGAAGCGCGAGCAGGGAGCCTGCCAGCGCGCGCAGCTCACGTGCCGTGCCCTGCCCCAGCGACAGCTTGGCCACGAGCCGATCGAGATCGGCGATCTGTCGAAGGCCATCTGCGATCTGTTCGCGCAGGATGGTCCGCTCGAAGAGCTCCTCCACGGCGTCGAGCCTTTGTTCGAGCGCAGTGAGATCGAGCAGCGGTTGATCGAGCCAGCGCGTGAGCTGACGCGATCCCATCGTGGTCGCACACTTGTCGATGAGGCCGAGCAGCGATCCTTTGCGCTTGTTCTCGCGCAGCGTGCGGAACAGTTCGAGGTTCGTGCGCGTGGCCTCGTCGAGCACCAGCGCCTGGGCAGCATCGAGCCTGGAGAGGCGATCGACGTGCGCCGCGTCGGCCTGTTGTGTCTCTTTGAGATAGGCGAGCGCCGCACCGGCCGCACCAATGGCCAGCGTGAGCCCCGAAAGCCCAAAGCCATCGAGACCTTTGGTTCCAAAGTGCGAACACAACGAACGCTCGGCGCAGTCGGGATCGAAGGAGTGCTCCGCCGCGCTGCTCAGCGAGATGCTTGGCAGGGACTTGGCGAGCGCGACGATCCGCGCGTCAGCCTTCTGACTCTCCGGGACGATGAGCTCGCGGGCATTGCTGCGCAGGAGCTCGGCGCGCAAGGCCTCGTCGGTCAGCACCTGCGTCGTCTGGAAGTCGCCCGTCGAGGCATCGATGAGCGCCAGGCCACCACCTGCTTCTGGGCCAAGCAACACGGCGCACAGAAAATTGTTGGCGCGCGTATCGATGAGATCGTCGTCGATCACCATGCCAGGCGTGACGATGCGCGTGACTTCGCGGCGTGCGATGCCCTTGGCTGGCAGCTCGACCTGATCGCAGAGCGCGACCTTGAGCCCGACCTCGACGAGCCTTGCGATGTAGTTCTTCACCGAGTGGTAGGGCACACCGCACATGGGAATGGGCGTCTTTTCTTTGCCCTTGGTGCCGCGTGCGGTGAGCGTGATCTGGAGGATCTCGGCGGCCTTCACCGCGTCGTCGAAGAACATCTCGAAGAAGTCGCCCAGCCGGAACATCAGGATGGCGTCGGGCAGGCGGGCCTTCACCTGCTGATACTGGCGCATCATCGGCGTGAGCTTTTCGAGATCGAGGGGCTCCTTGCCGGGCCCCCCTTCACCTACCGTCGCCATCTCGTCGGACGCACACTTCAACGCTCGCTCCCAGCGCCGCTGCCCTGGCTCTGCTCCTTGGCCTCGGCGGCACGGTTGCCACGCTGACGATCGTGATGTCTGCGATCGCGCTGGTGATCGTCTCGCTCTCGTCCCGCACGCCGCCGATCGCGGTCATCGCGCGCCTGGTCGCCGCAGCGCCGGAAGAAGTCCTCGTCCATCTCGCAGAACTCGATCTGCGTGCGCGTCACACCGATCTCCTTGTCGAGGCACAGCTCAGCGAGCGCGTCGGCGCACAGCAAAAAGACGAGGGGCTGGTTCGACTGCGCCTCCTGCTTGGCCTCGCGCGTCACCTCACCCGCACTGACGATCACGCCGAGCTGCGAGCCGAGCTGGCTCAGACCGCGACGCAGGTCTTCGACCTCGGCGCGCCCCACCTCGCCCGAACCGCGAATCACGCGGATCGCACAGCGCAGATCGAGCAGGCCCTCGCGGCGCCGGGCCACGAACACGAGCCCGTCTCGATTGCGGCGCGCGACCTTCAGATCGAGGTAGCCGCTGCGTTCGAGGAGCGCGGTCATGGCCTTGTCGAACGCTTGACCGTCGAGCTCACCTAGGCGGCGCCTGAGCTGGCGCAACGCGCTCTTCTTTTGATCGACGGCCAACGCGAGCAGGCGCGCGAGCGTGAGCGGCGCTTCGGCCTTGTCGCCTCGTCCCTGCGCACCGCTGGTGCGATTCGCCTCGTCCAGGGCCTCCTGGCGCAGCGCGATCTCGCCCGAAGGCAAGAAGTCGAAGATTGGCTTGCGGCCAGCCTCGACGCGGCGGCGATTCTCCTCGCGCAGGGCATGGACGAGGGCTTCCGCGCCCAAATCGTCACTGATGAGCTCCCGATCGCGCGCGGCGGCGGCCAGATCCACGGCCGACAGCGGCGCCTTGCAGGCGTTGAAGATGTCGATCGCCACCTCGGCGAGCGGTTTCTTCTGGCGCCTGCGCTCGGAATCCTCCTCGCGCCACTGGCCGCGCGTACGCTCGCCACGGCCAGCGATGCGGACCTTGGAGGTCGATGCCGAGGGGTCGCGCTCCCGCCCGCGCAAGAGCGGTCCGGTGTTCTTCTCGAAGCTCTCCTCTATCGGCAGCTCGAGCGCCGCCAGATCTTCGGGGAGGCTCCATTCTGTCAGCGCGAAGGTGTGTGGCGCCGTGATGCAGACGCGCCGCTCATCGCGTTTGCGCGCCATGGCGAGCAGACGACTCTCCATCACTTCCTGCGGGGTCTTTCCAATGTGCGCGAGCAGCGCTGCTTCGATGACGAGCTGTGTCAGTGTCGTGACATGCAGCGGCTTGCCCTCGCGCTGAAGAATGCAAAGGGCGGCTTCATAAAAGGTCATGGAAAATCTCGTGAGGCCTTCGAAAACACGGCGCGTCCCGATTGGCGCGGCCGGTGTCCAGAGCGTCTGAGGCCACCTGTTCGGTGCGGTGGGCGGCCCATTCCTTCGCGCCTCGCGCTCTGGAGCTGCGTGCTCCCCTCGTGGTCTGAAGGTGTCCCGCCTCTCCAGTTCATCGTTCGAACCGAATGAAGAGAAGAGGGGCTGTCAGGAGGGGGCCCGAAAAAAAACGCGCATTTTAGGAGGCGATTTTTCAATGTCAATTTGAAGAGAGGGAGGCTTTGGGCGAAGTCCTCCTCACCGATAGGGAGAGTCTCTCTGGCATCGGCAGCGCTCGACTGCCGTTAGGGTGTGTTCACGATTTGATATTGCAATCGTTTGAAATCGAAGCTCCAAGCCCGCCCTCTTTTTCTTTGCAGCAAGGATTTCTCTAGATGTCCGCAGCCCTGACGAATGTCTTCAGCTGGTCCAAATCGCGGCATGGCAAATTCACCGAATGTCGGCGCCTGTATTGGTTTCACTATTATGGCAGCTGGGGTGGGTGGGATGTCGTGAAGGCGTCGCCCGAAGTCCGCGAGCGCTATGTGCTCAAGAACCTCTCGACGCGCTACCAATGGGCGGGGAACGTCGTTCACGCGGCCATCGCGCAGACGCTCGAGGCGATTCGCCATGGCGCGCGGCCAACGTTCGAATCCGTGCGACAGCGAACCCACGAGCTCATGCGCGCGCAGTTTCGTGACAGCCGGAAAGGCACCTATCGGATCAACCCCAAACGCCATCCCGGCCTCATCGAGCACGAGCTCAAGTGGCATGTCCCGGACGAGGTGTGGCGCCAGAACTGGGAGAACGCGGCCCTGAGCCTCCAGCGCTTCTTCGAGTCGGACTGGCCCGAGCGGGCACGGCGGCTCGCGCCTGCCGATTGGCTCCCGGTGGATGCCGTCGATTCGTTTCTGCTCGATGGCATCAAGGTCTTCGCGGCGCCCGATCTGGCGCTGCGCGAGGGCGAGAAACTCATCCTCGTGGACTGGAAGACGGGGCAGCCGCGCGAGGAGGATCGCGAGCAGGTCCAGGGCTACGCGCTGTTCGCCGCGGACAAGTGGAAGGTGCCACCCGAGCAGATCGTGGCGCGCCTCGTCTATCTGGGCGCTGGGCAGGAGATCGACGTGGACGTGGCCGAGGGCGCGCTCGACACTTTCAAGGAACACTTCAGATCGAGTGTCGAACAGATGAAGGCCTGCCTGCGCGATCCAGCGAGGAACGAGGCGGACATGGCCGACTTTCCCTGCACCGACCAGCGGGAGCGCTGTCGGCAATGCGCCTTCGAGCGGCTCTGCCGGGAGGCGCTACAGGGGTGAAAGTCCGCCGTCTTGCTCCGCGAGCAGGCGTTCGGGCCAGGTCTTCGAGGACAGCCCCCCCGTGTGGCGTCGAGCGCAACGGTCTGCGAACTCAATCCATGACGAGAGGCGCGACCGAGCTCAGAAGCCAGCCGTCAAGACGAGCGGGATCTCCAGATCGAACGGCTCGCCCTCGAAGGAGGGGAAGACGATGCGCCGCGCGCTTTGCCTGAGGCAGACGCCGATCTCGGCCTCGGCAATGTCGGCCCGATCGATCGTGGACTTGGTCACCATGCCCGACGAGCCAATCGTGAGCGTCAGCTTGATCTTGCCGCCCTTGAAGCGCGGGTTGCGCCTCAGCTCGTTTTCCGTGCAGGCCTGGAAGGCCTTCTGGTTGCGCGCGATCACGCCCGACATCACCTCGGGCGCGAGCGCTGGGGTGCCGTCGAGGCCAGGGCTGCCCGCCGTGTTGGCCTTGCGCCCGATTGGGCCGGTGAGCAGCCGATCTTCGCTCTTGTAGAGCGCCTGGGCGCGGGCCTTGTCCGACTGGGCTGACTTGAAGTCGATCTCAGACTTCGAGACCTCGGGTCCGAACGACATGCGCTGGCCGAGGGCCTCGTCGGGCGAGGAGGGCAGGATCACGTCATCCGGAATGCCCAGGGAAGGCGGCGCCTCCTGCTTGGGCTTTCGGCGGCGCGGACGCTTGCTGGACTTCGCCCGCTCCTCTTTGGGCTTGGGCGTGTTGTCAGTGCCGAGCAGGCGGCTGCGCAGATCGGAGAAACCCTCCGAGACCTCGGAGAGGACCGTCACCTCGGCGGTCTCGGTCTGGCCTGTTTCCTCGTTGTAGAAGGTCCGCTCGACGGTGATCTTCGACATCGCGAAGAGCGCGCCAGCGGGCAGGCCCACGAAGAGCGCGATGAAGAGCGCGATCTTCCACGGCGGGTTGCGCTGCTTCTGCGTCATCCCCGCCTGAATCATGAAGAAGCGCGTCTGCTCGCCCACCACGAACGCGCTGTCGTTCCGATCGCGATCGCCCTCGGCAGCTGTCTCGGCTTCGGCCTCCGCGCTCAGGACTGCGAAGGGATCGTCGGCTGACTCCGTAGCCAAAGGCGCGCGGCCTGCGGTGGCCTTGGAGGACGAGGCCTTTCCCGCGAACCAATCGTCGTCCACCTCGTCCTGGCGCTCGGGGATGGGCGGCGGCCCTCCACCAAAGAGCGTCTGGAAGGCATCCACCTCCTTGGCCGGGAGCCAGGCGACCATGCCGTTGCGCCAGACATAGGTCTCGGGAACGAGCTTACCTGCGGCGTGGTATTCCCTGATCTGGACCTCGGAGAGGGGACCGACGGAGGCCTTGTCGAGCACCAGGTAGAAGCCATTGAGGTGAGGAGTGGTGGAGGCGCGCATGGATGGTCTTGGTCTGGAGGACAGGACAGGGCGGGTGGACTGTCGATGCCAAAAAGGCGGCGGTCTCTAGAGGGCGCCCCCAGGGGAGTCAACGATCGATTTCAGCTGGGATCGGTGGGGGGCATCGGCATTGGGGAGAGGAGGCGCGCTAGCCGCGCCGTGTCGGGCCGGACGAGCGCCGTCCTCTCCTGGGAGTAGGTGACCGCGCCAGGTGCCCCGCCCTTTTGGCGGCGCACGTATTTGGCGTGGGTCCAGGAGACCTCAGCCGCGTTGCCGCGCGAGTTCGAGAAGTGGAGCGCGAGTTCGAGCGCGTCGCGCCGCGTCTCCTCGTGGAGCGCCTCTCCTCGCTCCAGCGGGACGACGACGTGCGAGCCAGGGACGCCTCGGGCGTGCAGCCACACGTCGTTGCCCTTGGCGCACTTGAAGGTGAGCGCGTCGTTGTGGCGGGCAGAGCGCCCCACCCAGATGCGCTGGCCCGCGCTCGATCGGTATTCGCGAAACGGGAGCGAGTGCGTGGGTGACGCCATCCGGATCGAGCGGAGCGACGACATCGGTGGAGGCGATCGTTCTGGCGCGTCATCGAGGTTCGAGCGCGCGCCCGAATCGCCGAGCGCCTCGCTGTGTTCGATCCGATCGATCCTCTGCTCGAGTGCGCCCACCTGGGCCTCCAGCGACGCGACGCGCGCGCCCGCCTTTGCCCGCCCACTCGTCAGGCGGCGGTAGCGCCGGAAGGCCGCCTCGACCTGTTGCTGGGGCGTGAGCGCTGGATCGAGGTCGAGCGCCACATCGAAGACGCCGTCAGCCGTGTATTCCGTCAGCTGGATCGAGCGCTGGCCTTTCGTGAGGCGGTGGAGGTTGGCCTTGAGCAGGTTGCCGCGCCGCAAGGCGGCCTCTGCCTCGTCCGTCCGCGCCAGATCCGCGCGGGCCTTGTCGAGCGCGCGCAGGGTCTTCTTGAGCTCGGCGCGCAATGGCCTCAGGCGCGCGAGGCGCTCGGCCGCCAACTGGGCGCCCACCTCGAGATCTCTGTATTGGGCCTCGATGGTCCGCGACAGCGCGTCGAGCTCGGTCAGCCCTTCGAAGCGCGAGGCCTCGGTCGCTGCCACGCTCACCCGATCGATGGGCAGGGGTGGCTCGTAGGCCGCGCCTGGCCGCAGCGCGCGTTTGGACGAGGAGGAGGCGACGGCACTGCCGAGGATCACGCCGCTCGCGTCGAGTAGGAAGAGGTTGCCGTGACGGCCCGTCAGCTCGGCGATCAGGCGATGGCGCGCCTCGGCAGATTCGAACGAAAGGGCGACGACACGCTCGCCCGGCAGCTGCTCGATGCGCGTGAGCTGGCTGCCCATGAGCCTGGCGCGCAGAAGCCCCTGGAACGGGAGCGGGGTGGCAGGGCTCTCTGCCCGCTGCGTCGAGAGGTGCAGCCGCGTGGCCTCGCTCGCCACACATAGGAGCAGCCGGAAGCTCCGGCCTGGCCGCCGAACCTCCAGGAACAGGTGTCGCGCGTCCGGCAGCTGGATCTTTTGGAGGAAGCCGCCTTCGAGCGCCGTGAGCGTCCGCGCGAGCTGCCCGATCTCCGACTGATTCAGGCTCATGGGCTCTCAGCCCTCCCCCAGCTCGGGAAAGCGCGCCGTGTCGAGCGCGTTGGGTGCGCGGGCGATCCGCCCGATCGAAAAGCCCTCGACGAGCGCCTCGGCGTCGATGCGCGCCGCGTCCGTCAGGCCCGCGCTGTGGGCCAGCGCTGCCACGACACGCCGAGGATCGATCTTTCGCTCGCGTAGGGCCGAGATCGTCATCGAGCCCAGGCGCTTGGAGAGCTTCTGGCCAGTGCTGTCGAGGAGGAGCGGCACGTGCGCATAGCGCCGCGGCGCGGGCTGCCCGAGCAAGCGCAGGATCCACAGTTGCCGGGGGGTGGACGAGAGCAGGTCATCGCCGCGCAGCACGTGCGTGATACCCATGAGCGCGTCGTCCACGGCAGTGGCGAGCTGGTAGGCGAACAGCCCATCCGCGCGCCGCAGCACGAAGTCACCGCACGACTGGCTCAAATCAAAGGCACGAGGCCCGGCGACCTCGTCCACGAAGTCGATGGGCTCCGGCTCGACGCGCAGGCGCAGCGCGCTCTGCCGGTTCGAGCCGTTTTGAGGCGATGCACCATGAACTCTGCACGTGCCTGGATAGCGCGGCCCTTCCTCACCAGCGTGAGGCGCGGACGCGGCGCGCAGGAGATCGGCGCGACTGCAGAAGCACTCGAACACGTGCCGACCATCGCGAAGCCGCGCGAGGGCCCGCTCATACAGATCGAGGCGCTCGCTCTGGAGATAGGGGCCTTCGTCCCAGGCGATCCCGAGCCAGCGTAGGTCGTCGAGGATGGCCTCGGTCGCGCCCGGCACTGTGCGGGGACGGTCGAGATCCTCGATGCGCAGCACGAATGCCGCACCCAGCGATCTCGCCTGCAGAAAGGCGAGGAGCGCCGTGCGCGCGTTGCCCAGGTGCAGCGATCCCGTGGGGCTCGGCGCATAGCGACAGCGCGGGGAAGGCAAGAGCGGAGTGGGCGGCGGCGTCATGGGGCGGCGCCTCTAGCGGCTCCCAGGCGAGGTGCCAAACAATCGGCTCGAGTCGATTCTTGAATCGATTGATTGAATGTCACTTCATTCATTTATTTTGCGTCGATTCGATTGTTATGAATCCATTGATTTCGCAATCAATAAAACGAATCGAATATGAATTCATTAATTTCGTGAGCTGCAAAATAAATCGAAAATGAAATGAAAATTGAATGGCTTGCATTTTTTTTCGAACTGACCAAGAACGCCGCGCCTCGATTTTCAGGTAGGTCTGCGCAGGTCTTTCAACCCTGTTTCCCAAGGAGTGCTGATGCGTTTTCAACTCTCTGCAACCCTGAGCCTCTTCATGTTGCTGGCCCCTGCCGCGGCGTCGGCGCAGCACTTCATCGAAGTCAACAAGCCTAAGCCGAAGCCCAAACCAAGACCCAAGCCCCAGGCAGAGGTGAAGAAGGAGGAGCCGCCCCCGCCGCCCAAGGCCAAGAAATTCGAGATGCGCCTCCAGATGAGCGACAACCAGGTGTCGCGAGACACCTCTTCGGAGATCTTCAATCGCCTCGAGCAGTATGGCTTCCAGATGGCGCCCGACGTCGTCTTCGGCACGATCCCGCCCGTGACGGACGAGAAAGAGAAGGAGAAGGTCATCTTCACCAACACCTTCTTCTTCGAGATCGCCAAGTTCGACGACAAGTGCTTCATCGTCTCGACGGTCAAGGACGCCTCGCTGCGCTCGACGATCTGGAAATGGGAGACGCACGAGCAGGACGGCGCCATTCCCTGCGATGTCCAGATGAAGATCGCGGTCAAGGATTACGCTTGGAAGTATCCGCCCATCAAACAGGCCGACGACTTCGTCGCGATCGAGACGGACATCGAAGCGACCATCCAAAAGCTCGAGGCCAACAAAAAGAGCCGTGAAGAGGCGCGCAAGGCAGCCGAAGCGGCAGAGGCCGAAGCGCAGGCACAGCGCGCTGCCCGAGAGGCCGAGCGCCGCGCTCGCCTCGCAAACGAGCTGCCGCCGCCAGCTCCCGAGCTCCCCGAATATGGAAAGAAGGACTCGGGGATGGGCTGCGGCGCATCTGCCGCCGCAACCCCCTTCCTGCCCGCGGCCCTGGCCCTCGTTTTGGGCGCCTTCCGCCGCCGGAAAAACTAAGGACTTATCCCTGAATTATCCCGTCGCCCCGCTCGTCCGTGAAACGCCAGTCTTCGTTGCTTCGTTGGTCACTTCCGTCTGGAAGCTCCCTCCTCGCGCCTCGTCTGGCTTTCCCCGTCCTTCGCGGTGCTCGGTCCTAGGCCCTGTTTGAAAACCCTTGAAGAAGCCTAAGAGGGCTGAAAGAAGGAGCAAATGCACCGACACGAATTGAGCGAACGAGAGTGGAATCGCATTGCGCATTTACTTCAAATCAAAACGCCGGGCAGCCCGGGTAAGCCGCCCGAACTCGACAATCGGATTTTTATGAATGCGATCTATTACATCGCCAAGACTGGAATTCCTTGGCGGGATTTGCCTGAGCGTTTTG
>JAISIF010000065.1 GCA_031262165.1 Myxococcales bacterium
CGCCTTACCCAATGCCAAATTGAACCCGCATTCATTATCGCCTGGTCCAATTGGCGACGCGCTCACCAAGCCGCCGCGAGAGAGGCTCACTTGAAGTCTAGATTACAACTGTAGTGCTAAGTAATCATCTCATTGCTTGACGAAGCCACGCCCAAATATCTCGTAATACCCATTCCCATCCATGTCGTCCTGCCAGAGAATCACGCGCTCGCCACTCGAGGTGCACCCAATTGCCGAACGCGACTGAAGGCCACCCTCGATATAATTGGCGCGCGTAGCGTCGCTGGGCGTCCCATTGGCGTTGTAATATCGATAATAGACGTCGGTGGCCTCCCCCGTCGCGGCGGCGTCATTCGTCCAGGTCGCTGTCCAGGAGCCATCGCCATTCACGCAAATCGCTGGCTGGGTGTGGTTCCCCGACGTGCTCGACACCGCGAAATCGGCGCCGCGCGAGGCCCCATTGGCGGAAAAGGCTCGGCCCCTGATGCTGTATTTGCCGTCTTTGTCTTTATCGTCTTCCCAGAGGATGACGAAATCACCATTGAGCGCGCCCTGGATGACTGGGTGGAATTGTTGGCCATCAGCGACGCTGTTGACCGTCTTGCGCGTAAATCGATCGCTGCCATTGGTCGTCAAGCCTTTGGCGTGGATCTGATACGACCCGTTGGCATCCGTGTCGTCCTCCCAGGTGACGACGATGTTGGCATTGTCATCGAGAAAAATGTCTGGCTTGCGGCGTGATCCCTCCGCCGTATCCATCACGTTTCGATCGGCGAAGCGCTGCGAGCCATCGGAATGAAATCCGCGGACGAATATCTGAGGCATGGTCGAGTCATTGGAATAATCCTCCCAGGCGACAGAGAATCGACCGTCCGGCGCCATCGCGATCTTGGGATTGTATTGCTGCCCACTGGAGACGGAGTTCACCCTCTTGCGCCCGAAGCGCTGAGAGCCATCCGCATGGAAGCCGCGCATGTAGATTTCGTAAATGCCGTTGCCGTCCTTGTCGTCCTCCCAGACGACGACGAAATTTCCCGCGGCATCCATGGCAATGTCGGGGTGCCGCTGATCTCCGGCCGTCTCCACATTGACCGTGAATTCTTTGATCCCGCTGGCGCAGCCGCCCGCGTGAAAACCACGCGCGAAAATATCATATTTTCCCGCGCCATCGGCCGACGAGGAGTCATCCTCCCAGACGGCGATGAAATGGCCATCTGGCGCGACAGCCACGGCTGGGCCGTATTGCTGTCCAGAGCCCGTCGCGTTGATTCCGCGCGCATTGAATCCAAGGTGTCCCTTGCTGTCGTATTTATAGGTGGGCTTCGAATTCATATCGAACGTGAAGGAATATTGGTGCGCCGCGTTGCTCGGATCGCTCGGATACCAGTTGCGATCTTCGGTATTCTGTTCGGAACAATAAAATGCCGGTTTACCGCCCGGAAAAACCGAGGTGTTGCCGTCCTGGACGGTGAAGGTCTTGGCCGTGACTGTGTTCGTGCGCGGGTTGAAGATGAGTTGGCGCATCCAGCCATTGCCCGAGCCTGGGTTGCCGCGGCAGTATTGTTTGCAGGCGCTGGCCGAGGAGGCCGCGCAGCGTTTCTCGAATTGATAATCGACGAGCATTTCGTGGACGCTGTTGCCCAGATTTCCCGTGCGCTTTCGATATTCTGAATCACCAACGTGGCCGCAGACGACCATGAAGACGTTCGAATGGCGCGCGACGAGCTCGTTCCAGAGGTCGGTGCCGCGAGACCCATTCGTCGCGTAGGGGAGGCTGGGGCAAGAGCCGCCGTATTTGGCGTCGTGGGTCAAATAGCAATGGGTCGCGATGATGACGTGCCGATCGGGGTGTTTCCGAATCAGCTCATCCGCCCAACACACCGATTCCTTGCGCGGCGCGTATTCGAGGCTCAGCACCATGAACTTCATGTGGCCGACTTCGAAGAATGTATAGTTGTTCACCGTGGAATTCGATCCGCCATACCAGGATTTTCCAGCGAATCGCTCTTTTCCAAAGTAAGTGCCGAAATGCGTATTGGAGCGGCTCGGCGTCGTCCCAATGTAATCGTGATTGCCCGTCACCATGCTGTAGGGGACATTGGCGTTGTCCAGGAGCTTATGGGCTTTGTTCGCCACCTCCCACTGCTCGATGGTGTTGTTGTTGGTGATGTCACCCAGGTGAATGGTGAATCTGATATTCTCTTTCGTTTTATTATTCACAATCCATTGGAGTTGTTTGTTGTAGTTATTCGAATCATTGCTTGTCTCCTGGGTATAGTATTGCGTGTCGGGTAAAAGCATGACGGAGAAGGTCTCGCAATTGTCCCCACACGCCTCCACGCAGGCTTGCTTGGCCGAATCGCAGATCTTGGCATTCCCGCAGGCCTGAGGCGCGCCCAGGACGAGGCAGCCCTTGGCCGTGTCCATCGCGCACGTGGCCAGGCCGTCTCCAACGCAGCGCTGCTCACCCACGAAGCCACACTCGTCCGAACAGAGTGGGACCGGGGGCTCGGTCGCATCGGGCTGCCCAGCGTCGATCGGCGTGTCAGGGAGGTTTGGCTCGTCGGGATCGTCTGGTTCGTCCTCGGTCGACCCAAACCCAGGGTCTTCTCCAGGGTCTGGGAGCGATGGATCGGCTTCGGGAGGGGCGTCATCCACGTCCACGTCGGGCGTGCTCGGCGTTCCAATGTCTGGGAGGGACGTCGATGGGCCTCCAGGGTAGTCGATCGAGAGCACCGCCTCACCGCAGCCTGCCAGCGCCATCACCACCATCAGAAGAAGCGCGCGCATCGGGGCCGGGGATCTTCCAGAGAAAACGAAATGGGGCGCGGTCATCTGAACACTCCTTCTGTGTTCGTTGGCTCATAGGCGTGTGGGCCGACAAATGGCGGGAACGCGACGGGCGACCGACCAGTCGCCTCCACGATTCGATTCGGAACCATCAATGACGACATCACGGCATTTCACCATTCACCTGACACCCATTCTTCAAAGTGAATCGGTAATACCCAATCTCATCGATCCAGAACTCTCCCTGGAACGGCCAATAGACCTGCTGTTCGCTGCCAAGTTTTGGGCGGTGCAGGGTCTGGCTCTGGAGCTGCTTCGATCGATCGAAGCGCGCCTCCATGGCCTCGGTCTCCACGCGGGCTATCTCCAGTTCGAGGATCTCCTTCTGGGCGTCGAAACCGATGAGGCGGGCGAGGGCGTCGCGCAGACGCTTCTCCACGAAGTCGGCCGCCACACGGCGCGCGACCTCTTGGCTCTGTGCCAGGGCAACGAGCTGCGCCTTCTGAAGCTTGCTCCCCTTCCAGGATTCGAGCGAGCGGATCTGCCGCGCCTCGGCCTCGATGCGCACGAGTGAGCCGACGAGCTGCTCCAGGCGCTGATTGGCCTTCAGCTCATTCAGGACAGGCGAGGGGATCGCGTCTTCTTTGCCGAGCGCCTCCAGCCAGAACTCGGGCGAGCGCGGCTCAGCGACGAGCGCCTTCAAGGCCTCCTTGTGCGGCCCATAGATCGACTCGAACGACGCGAGCGCGGCACGCGCCTCTGGGTGCAGGCAGTGCGTGAAATAGACGATGGCCTTGAGGATCCACGACTCGGGCTGGAAGCTCCCGCTGAACTGCGGGGCGTGCAGCGCCTGGAGTGTGCCGAGCGCGCCGCCGTCGTCCTCGTTCTGGAGCCGCGCCCACCCGTTCTCGAAGAGCGACGCCTCCCAGAAGCGCGAGAGGCGCGGGATGCGCTCGAAGGTCAGGACCGACTCTGAAAAACGGCCGAGCGCGTAGAGCGTGCGCGCCTTGGCCAGCAGCGCCAGCTCGCCGAGCTCGCGCTCCGAGATGCGGATGGCCCTGCCAGCGTGTCGCGTGTGGGCAGCCTCGCGCGCGAGCAGCGCGATCTGCGAGGCAAACGTCGTGGTCGCGGGCGGTGTCGATTGTTGAACGCTCCCGACCGGCTTCAGCGCGCGCTCGAACAGCTCGAGCGCTGTCTCATTCGAGCCAGAGCGTGCCGCCACGAGCCCTGCCAAGTAATCGACGCGCCTGGCCTGGCGCGCCGTTGGCGCCACTGCGTCGAAGAACGCGCGCGCCTCGTCGAGTCGGCCCGCCCGCAGGCTCATGGTCCCGACGATGGCGTTCACCTCGTCGAGCAGGGCTGGTGGCAGGCGCGCGAAGCCCTCGCCATAGTCGCGATCGAGCAGGGCGCCGACGATCACGTCTTCTCCGGTCAGCGCGTTGATCTCGATGAGGCCCTCGACCGCCTCGGCATAGGCCGGGTGATTCGAGCCAGCGCGCAGGACGAAGTCGTATTGGCGCGTCGCGGCGTCGAACAGCCCGAGCGCGAGCAGGCTGTGGCCCAGCTCGATCTCGGCGCGCAGCTTCTCGGCCTCGTCCGTCACCTCAGAGAAGAGGCGCGCGGCCAATTCGAAGTTCCCGGCGAGGGCCGCCGACTGAGCTCTGGAGAAGACCGACGCCTCGGTGGCGATTCGGCTGCGCGCGGTCGATGGATCCGTCGAGTTTGCCGACGCTGACCCCAGGGCCGAGCGCGGCGTCGAGGCGGCTTGGACTTGGGCAACCGCGGGCAGCGAGGCGGTCAGAAGGAGGAGGAGGGCGACGGTCAGCAGAGACGAGCGATTCATGGAGCGGGGTTTAGCCATCAAATCGATTCGATGTCTCTCCTGCTGTAGGGCGTGTCCTCGAATTCAGACCGAGCCAGACGTAGGACGAGGAATGACAGGCCAGGCGCGAGGGGGGCCTGAAGGAAGTGACCGACGAAGCACCGACGACTGGCTTTGGCCGGACCAGCGCGGCGCGGTCCGAATTCGAGGACACGCCCCCTATGGCAAACACGCACCACCGACCGTTCGGAATCGCCTGACAGCATCTGGAATCCCTCAGGCATCTCGACTAAGCTGGCGCGTTTTCTGGCCTCATCGAGATTCACGACTTCACCCGTGGGATGGCTGCCTGCCATCCCGTTTTCATTGAATCGACGCGATCGGATGAGCCTCGATCGCCCGTCGATTGAGATTGAAAGGACACCCCGACATGGCCGTCGAAAGAACCCTCTCCATCATCAAGCCCGACGCGGTCCGCAAGCACCTCATCGGTCAGATCGTCGCCCGCTTCGACAGCGAGCGCCTCTCGCCCATCGCCTTGAAGATGAAGCACCTCTCCCGCCAGGAGGCCGAGGGCTTCTATGCCGAGCACCGCGAGCGCCCCTTCTTCGCCAGCCTCGTCGATTTCATGACGAGCGGCCCGGTGGTGCTGATGGTCCTCGAAGGTGAGGACGCCATCGCCAGGAACCGCGCCGTGATGGGCGCTACCAACCCGGCCAACGCTGCCGAGGGCACGCTGCGCAAGCTGTTCGCCGAGAGCGTCCAGTGCAACGCGGTCCACGGCTCGGACAGCCCGACGAGCGCCGCGCGCGAGGTCGCCTACTTCTTCGCGCAGATCGAGCAGTTCCCCGCCTGAAGCCGAACCGATCGCTGGCCAGTGAACCGCGCGCGTCGCGGAATTCCCGAGCCCGCGAATGACGTTGAAGAGGAGGATCCCTCCTCGACGGTTGGACGGTTTTCAGGAGGAATCTTCAATCGACCCGCAGGGCGCCACCCTGCTCCCGAGTCTGACTCGACAGCGCTGGCGCCCTGGGTGGACACAGGAGCATCGAGAATATCGTGGACGACATTCCTTTATGGGAGCTGCTCGCCGTCTGTGTGGGACTCATCGTTTCGTTCTTCTTCTCAGCGACCGAGACGGCGCTGACCTCGCTGACCGAGGCGCGCACGCAGCAGCTGCTGGAGGAGAGCAAGAACCCGAAAAACCCACTGCGCCACTGGCTCGAAGCGCCCGAGCGCATCCTCACGACTCTCCTGTTCGGCAACAACCTCGCGAACATCGGCATCAGCGCGCTGACCACGTCCATCGCGCTCAGGCTTGCGCCCAACACCTCTGGCGCGGTGGCCGTCGCGACGGGCATCACCACCTTCGTCATCCTGACGTTCTGCGAGATCACCCCGAAGACTTTGGCGCGCCGTCATGCCGTGGCCTTTGCCGAGGCGGCCATCCCTGTCATCGTCGTCCTGTCGTGGATCTTCTACCCGATCAACCACTGCCTCGTGGCCCTGAGCAATGGCCTGACCTGGCTGCTCAACGGCGGCAAGCAGCAGGAGGAGCAGCCCAAGGTGACGGGCGACGAGATCGAATATCTCATCGAGCTGGGCGGCCGCGAAGGCGTGCTCGACGATGTGAAGCAGCAGCTCCTGACCTCGGTCCTCGAATTCTCGGATATCGTGGTGAAGGAGATCATGGTGCCGCGCACGCAGATGATCGGCCTCGAAAAGGGCGCGAGCTTCGACGAGGTGATGACGCTCTTCGAGGAGAGCGAGCACAGCCGCATCCCCGTCTACGACGAGTCCATCGATAACATCGTGGGCGTCTTCTACATCAAGGACGTCGCCTGCGACCTGCACCAGGGCCTCGATCCCGAGACGTTCCAGCTCTCGAAATACGTCCGCCCCGCGTTCTTCGTCCCAGAGCTCATGAAGATCAGCCGCCTGCTGCGGGAGTTCCAGAAGCGCAAGATGCACCTGGCCGTCGTGGTGGACGAGTTCGGCGGCACGAGCGGCCTGGCCACGCTCGAAGACGTGGTCGAGGAGATCGTCGGCGAAATCCAGGACGAGCTCGACGCAGAGGAGACGCTCATCCAGCCCCTGCCCGATGGCCGCTTTGCCGTAGATGGCTCGGCCCCGCTGCGTCAGGTGGAGGAGGCGCTCGACGTCGAGTTCCCCGAGGAGGGGGACTACGAGACGCTCGGCGGCTTCGTGACGGCGCTCTCTGGCAGGGTGCCGCCCATCGGCACGCGCCTGAGCTGGGAGAAGCTGTGCTTCATCGTCCGCGCGGCAGACGAGCGGCACGTGAGCAAGGTCGAGATCAGCCGCGCCGATGGCAGTGAAAAGCCCTCTCCGTCCGCGGCGTCCGAACCATCCGCCGAGTCGGATTTGGCTTCGGCTTCGGCTTCGAGCTCTGACGTGGCCCTGGATTCGGCTCCAGCGTCAGTGTCGGTCGATGCCACCTCCCCCGTCCCTCTGCTGAGCGGGACGTCGGCCTCTGAGCCGCCCAGCGCCTGAGCCACGACGCCATGCCACCTCCCCTCTCCCTTCTCCCGTCGAGAGCCCCACTCTCACGAGTGGGAGAGGAGTTTTTTTGATCCGTTGAACGCCTCAAACCATCCGCACCCTCTTCCCTCTGCCGGTCGACGGGAGAGGGCGGACGCGAAGCGCCGGGAGAGGGGAGGGCGGGCCACCCTCACTTACCGACGTTGGAGCCTACCTTGAGCCTCGCCATCCTTCTCAAGACCTTTGGCCTCATCTTCCTGGCCGAGATGGGTGACAAGACCCAGATCGTCTCGATGCTCCTGGCCACGCGCTTCGACTGGAAAAAGGCCTTTGCCGGGATCGCGCTTGCCTTCGCGCTCATCAACCTGCTCGCGGTCGCCGTCGGACAGGTCCTCTTCAACTGGATCGACGTGAGCTGGGTCAGGTTGGGCGCGGGCGCGCTGTTCGTCTTCTTCGGCGTGACGACGCTGCGCCATCGAAACGATGCGCCAGAAGAGGAGGCCGAGGGAAAGGGGCGGCACGCCGCGCACGGCCCGATCCTCACCGCGTTCCTCATGATCCTGCTCGCGGAGATGGGCGACAAGACGCAGCTCATGAGCGCCACGCTGGCCGCGCAATACTCGGGCTATGTTGCGGTCTTCATCGGATCGACGCTCGCGTTGTGGCTCGTCGCGCTCCTCGGGATGGGCGCCGGCGTCCTGCTCCTGAAGAAGGTGCCGCTCTCCCTCGTCAAGACCATGGCGGGCGGCATCTTCCTCGCGTTCGGCGTCGTCTCGCTCGTGCAGGGCGCCACGCTGCGCGGGTGGCTCCCGTGCGCCTTCGAATCTTCCGCGTTCAGGTCGATCCTGTGCTGAGGCGCCGAGGCGCCTTTGACGAGCGCGATGAGCTGAAATGAATCGAGGCGGCGGCGTTTGACAGCCCTCTGAGGCTTCCCTAAGGACCTATCCCTTCATTCTCCCGTCGCCCCAGTTGTCCGTGAAACGCCAGTCTTCGTTGCTTCGCTCTTCACTTCCGACTGGAAGCTCAAAGCCTCGCACCTCGTCTGGCATTCCCCGTCCGGCGCGGTGCAAAGGTCCTCATGAAGGGATAAGTCCTAAGAATTTTCGTTTTTTTTCGAGACCGAACAACCTCTGGGTAGGGCGTGCATCTAACGCCGCTTCCGTTTCGCCAGCAGCCATGAATAGAGGGGATTCATCTATGACGCGCCTGAAGTTTTTGATTTTTCTTCTTATTTCGCTGGCCACCCTTTGTTTTGTTTTTTTTAGAATTTCAGAAATCACCATTCAGCGAGAATTGGACGCATCCCAAAACCGCCTGATGCGAGCCGAGGCGGCGCTCCAGAGTACGGTGGCGCTCCAAGCCCAACTGAATGGCGCTGCCCTGCTCGTCGCTACGCGCGCCAGCGACGTGCTCCAGAGCCTCGACGAGCTCCTCCCCCTCCAGTCGAGTGAATCGAGTGGCCCGGCTGCCAATCTCGCGATGGCGGCGCTGCGGGCGGGAGTGGCCGCTGCGCTCACGGCCACGGGCACCAAGGCGGCGCTCACGCCCGACGACCTCGTCCTGGCCCAAACCGCCGAGGGCATCTTCGTTCTGGATGGCAAGGCCCACCAGGCGCACTTCCGGGGCAAGGCCGAGGCATTCCCGGATCTGGCCGAAGCGCTCGCGCCCAGCGCGCGCGGCCTCGTCTTCGAGTTTGGCGAGCAGCTCTATTCGTCGAGCGCGCTCGAGCTCAGGCGCACCCTGCCAGCGCCGCCAGCAACAGAGACAATGGCAGAGATAGCTCCAACGGAGACAGCGACAGAGACTGAGACTGAGACGCCGAAGGTGCCTGAGCCGAAGATCGAAGCCGACGTGATCGTGGCCATCGCGCGGCGCATCGACAGCGCCACGGCCGCGGCCTTGTCCCGCCTCGTGGGAGTCGACGTGACGTTCGCCATGAACGGCGACATCGTAGCCTCCTCGATCGCAGTGGATGACGAGGCGCACCGCGCTGCGATCGCCGCCACGCGCGCCTCTGGCCCGCTCTCGCTCATCCCCTTCGAGAAATTCGCCGCGCTGCCCATCCCGCTGCCGCTCTTTGCCAAGGCGCCGATCGGCAGCCACGAGGCGCGGGTCAGCGCGCTGACATCCGTCGATGGCGCTGATGCGGCGAGCGGCGCCCGCCTCATCCTCGACACGCGCAGGGACGGCCTGCTCCAGATCGCCACCATTCAAAAGTATGTGATCCTGGGCCTGCTCGGTTTTTTCTCCCTCGGCGCACTGTTCCTCCTCCTCATCGGCCGACAGAACACGGGGAGGCCGTCGCGCCTCATGCCTCTGATGAGGAATCCATCGCCGACGCCGATCCCAGCGCCGGAAGAGGGCAAGACGCTCCAGCTCACCAGCGACAAGAAGACCGAGGCCGCCGAGGCAAGCGCGACGCCTCCTGCCGCCGAAGCGCAAGGGCAGCAGATCGCCGACCAGCCCCCGCCCATGCTCACCCCCACGATGCTCCAGGCCGAAGACTTCGACTTCGCGAGCATTCCGCCAGTACAGATCCCCGCCTCTGTCCTGATGAACGCGCTCTCGCCCCAGAAGGACCAGGCCGCGCTCGCGGATGAGGTAGATGCCTACGCGCTGGTCGCCGCCGCGGCGGTCGAAGAGCCCCGAGTGGCGCTCGCTGACGACGCGCCTGGAGACATCGACGACGGCCACCAGGCCGCGCGGTCGAGCAACCTCGCCGACCTTCAGTCGCTCGAACCAACTGGCTCTGTGGAGGACACCGGCGAGAGGCAGCAGGGGCACCAGGTCACGCCGCCCCTCGATTCCGCCATGCTCCATGACCTCCAGGCTGCCCACGATTCGCATCCCGCCCGACCGATGGAGCCTGCCTCCCTCCAGCAGCTCGACACGGCGGCAGCGCACGACGAGAGCGCCGAGGTTGGCTCATCGGCGGCAGACGACGCCAACGCCCGAGATGAAAGCGCCGCGCCGAGCGGGCTTCCCCAGCTCTGGCCCCAAGACCTCGTCCACCAGCAGGTCGGCGCCGAGCTCAGCCCGAACGCGGCTCCAGTGGACGAGGCGGATCCAGACGAGCTCCAGTTCCATATCCTCTACGAGCAGTTCATCGATCTGCGCGAGCAGTGCGGTGAGCCGATCGACTCACCCACCTACGAGACCTTTGCCTTCAAGTTGCGCCTGAACCGCGATCAGCTCATGCAGAAATACGGCTGCGCCTCGGTGCGCTTCCAAGTCTATCTGAAGGCGGGCAAGGCTGCCCTCAGGGCCACGCCGGTCCGCGCGTGAGACGCCGCGCTGCCCGACGACCAGCCATTTGGCCCTCAACGCTTCCTCTCCACTCGTTCCCCGCCTCTTCTGTGAACATCTGACCCCTCCCGGAGACCGCCATGTCCAACGTCATCCAGTTCGTCAAAAACTACCAAGACCTCTCGACCGACCGCGGCTACCAGTTCCGCTTTCACTGCGACCAGTGCGGCAATGGCTACATGAGCAGCTACAAGACCTCGAAGGTGGCGATGGCCTCTGGGCTCCTGAGCGCCGCCTCGTCGCTCTTTGGCGGCGTCTTTGGGCGTGCTTCCCACGGCAGCTATGAGCTCCAGCGCGCCATCGGCGGCAAGGCCCACGACGACGCGCTGCGCGAGGCGGTCGAGGAGATCAAGCACAAGTTCAAGCAGTGCTCGCGCTGCGGCAAATGGGTCTGCCCCGAGATCTGCTGGAACGCGCCGCGCGGCCTGTGCCTCTCGTGCGCGCCCGACCTGGCCCGCGAGACGGCGGCAGCCCAGGCCCAGGCAGCCACCGAGCAGATCAAGGAGAAGGTCCGCAAGACGGACTACGTCGCGGACATCGATGTCTCGGTCGAGGCGACGGCGGCCTGCGGTTCGTGCGGCGCGGCGGTCGGCGCGTCCAAGTTCTGCCCCGAGTGTGGCGCGCCCAACGCGGCCAAGGTGGCCTGCCAGAAGTGCGGCACCAAGATGTCCGCTGCCACGCGCTTTTGCCCCGAGTGCGGGGAGAAGCAGCGACCAGCGCTGTGATGGTGTGATTCATCATTCAACCAGCGCTGTTATATTTTCTCGAATCCCTTCAAGCGCGTCCTGAGGACTTATCCATCGATTAAAACCGAGCACCGCGAAGGACGGGGAATGCCAGATGAGAAGCGAGGCTTTGAGCTTCCAGACGGAAGTGACCATCGAAGCAAAGAATTCGGGCGTTTCACGGACGAGCGGAGCGACGGGATAATCGATGGATAAGTCCTTCTTCTATTGCCATTGCCAAATAGAAACGCCGCTGCGAGGCACCCTGCGTTCTCGACGTTCCAATGGACAGCGCGCCTAGGCTGCAAAAAAAAGATTTCCTCGACATGAGCCATTCAGAATTCGCTTCGATTCAGCCTCGCGCCGACAAAAGAGGGATTCGTTCCAGGCATTAGATTCAATTCTTGGATTTATCACGTCAATAGAATGACGATTGAAATTCGTAAGAGCGTTGCGTGCAATGCCCTGCGAGCGATGGTCGACGGACGACGAAAAGGCCCTCGACCGACCTGCAAGCGACTCCCCTCTCACCTTGACTCTCCAAAGGGAGCGAGTATCACGCGCCGCCATGCCTGCCCCCTCTGAAGCCGCTCCAGCTGCCCCTCGGTATTCCCGCATCCTCCTCAAGCTCTCCGGCGAAGCCCTCATGGGTGAGAGCGCGTCCACGATCGACCGCGCCACCATCGATGGCATCGCCACCCAGATCGCCGACATCGTCGCGCTCGGCGTGCAGGTGGGGGTCGTCATCGGCGGCGGCAACATCTTCCGAGGCGTATCGGGCGCGGCACAGGGCATCGATCGCGCGGCGGGCGACGCCATCGGGATGCTCGCCACCTGCATCAACGCCCTGTCCCTCCAGGACGCCTTGGCGCGTCAGGGCGTCGAGGCGCGCGTGCAGAGCGCCATCCCGCTCCAGAACGTGGCCGAGACCTTCGACCGCCAGCGCGCCCTGCGCCACCTGGCCAAGGGGCGCGTCGTCGTGTTTGGCGGCGGCACGGGCAACCCCTACTTCACGACCGACACGGCCGCTTGCCTGCGCGCCCTGGAGATCCGTGCCGACGTGGTCATGAAGGCCACCAAGGTCGATGGCGTCTATACCGCCGACCCGGCCAAGGATCCCACGGCCCAGCGCTTCGAGGCCATCGACGTGGCCGAGGTCCTCGCCCGCGAGCTCAAGGTGATGGACGCGGCGGCCATCTCGCTATGCCGAGACAATGACCTGCCCCTGCTCGTCTTCAGCATGAACACGCCAGGCAACATCCGGCGGGCAGTGATGGGCGATCCAATCGGAACCCTCGTCCGTCGGGTCGAGACGCGCCTGAGCCAACCGTGACCCGCGCCAGATGAACCCGACGACCCGCCCTGTCAGCCCACACAACCCAACCGCCCAACAAGAACGAGAGAGTGAACCATGGCCATCGTTGACGACGTCGTGTCCGACCTGAAGAACCGAATCGAATCCACGCTCGACGCTCTGCGCAAGGAATACACGCGCATCCGAACCGGGCGCGCCAGCCTCTCCATCCTCGATGGCGTGCGCGTCGATTACTACGGCACGCCGACGCCCCTGACCGGCGTGGCGAATATGACCGTCGCCGACCCTCGCCTCATCATCGTGCGGCCTTGGGAGAAAAAGATGGTCCAGATCATCGACCGCGCCCTGCGCGAGGCCAACCTGGGCATCAACCCAGTCACCGAGGGTGAGGTCATCCGCCTCCCCATCCCGCCGCTGACCGAGGAGCGCCGCAAGGAGATCGTCAAGGCGGTCAAGTCCAAGTCCGAGGAGAGCAAGGTCGCGGTGCGCAACGAGCGGCGCGACGCGAACGAGATACTCAAGGCCCATCAGAAGGATGGCGACATCACCGAGGACGATCTGAAGAAGGGCATGGAGCGCGTCCAGAAGGAGACCGACGTGGGCATTGCCAAGATCGATGAGCTGGCCGCCAAAAAAGAAAAAGAAGTGATGGAGCTGTGAAATACGGACGAATGGAATGAATAGATAAAACTCAAGAGGCGCGATTATCCATCGCGCCCTTTTTATTTAGGACTCATTCCTTCATTAGGACTTTTGCACCGCGAAGGACGGGGAATGTCTGACTTTGGCGCGAGGCGGGAGTTTCCAGACGGAAGTAAAGCGCGAAACAACGAAGTCTGGCGTCTCACGGACAGGTGGGGCGACGGGATAATCAAGGAATAAGCCCTTATACCGAACCGTCGATCTACCAATTCGTCGGCATGGCGAGGCGCACGGCGACGAAACAATCCATTCCTTCGTCGAACATCTGACCTGTTCCAAAACCGCATCCGCACAGGGTTTTTCATTGCGTAGCTCTTGGCTCCGGCAACCGTTCGGGCTTCAGAGAAAAAAATGGACGAAGCCTCATTCTACGAAGCGCTCTCGGAGAGCTTTGGGGAAAACGGTCTCTCGTCCAAGGCCGTGCAGGCGGGGGGAGGCAATATCCAAGAGGCGCTATTTGTCGCGCCCTCTATTCTGAATGGTTGAACCGAACAGGGCGCCATGAATGACGTCCCTCCCAAAAGACATTGCATCAGCGAGGGTTTGGGACAGGTCCATTGACTCGGCAAACGAGCTGGATGGCTTCCTTCCTCAACATCACGGATCGTTTGCCGAAGCGGGTGAAGAGTACTTCGAATTCGTAAAGGCGTGTTCGAATCGTTCGAGTGTCAGCTCTTGGCCACTGCCATTCTTGTCAATCGCCCTTCGAGTGCTATGAGGCCGCGCCATGAACAGCCAATCCCTTCCCCATCGGATGCTCGGAAAACTGTGCGCACTGTGCCTGGCCTGTTGTCTCTCCGGTGCCTTTGGAATGGGCGCGGCGCTGGCGGCGGATAGCTCCCAGGGAAGAGGCGACTCCGGCAGAGAGCTCGCCCAAATCGAGGCGCTCGTCTCTGAGGCCGAGTTCGAGGCCGCGCTGCGCCTGGTGAAGGGCGAGCTCGCGCGGCCCGACAATGCCCCAGAGCGTCTGGCCCGCCTCTGCGAGCTCGAAGGGATGCTCCACCTCTATCTGGGGGACAGCGACGCGGCGCTGCAGGCCTTCAAGCGCCTGCTCGAGGCTTCGCCCGACTACCAGATGCAGGAGGATGTCAGCCCCAAGATGCTGGCGCTCTTCGAGGAGGCGCGCGGGCAGGTCCTGGCGCACGCGCCCCGGCCCAACCTCAAGCTCGCGCACCCGCGGCCACGGCCAGCCCAGCCCGATCAGCCCATCCAGATGGAGATCCGGCTCGACATGGCGCCCAAGGGCGTGCAGGCCAAGCTCTTCTACAGACGGACGGCGCACTCGGGCTTCAGCTCCACGCTATTCGTCGAGCATGACGAGGACACCCAGCGCCGGATCGCCATCGTGCCATTCATCGATCTCGCTCTGGGCGGTGCCGACGCGCAGCAAGCCCTGCCCAACGGTGCCGCGCTCGAATACTTCATCGAGGTGCAGGACGCGGCGGGCGCGCTGCTCGCGATCGCGGGCAAGCGAGAGGCGCCGCTCGTGGTCCCCTTGGCGACCGAGGCGGAGCGGGTCGCCGCAGCGACCACGGCCGAGGGCGACGCCGCCATGGTCTCGGGTGGGAGCAGCGCCTGGTATCAGAAGTGGTGGGTGTGGACGATCGTGGGCGTCGTCGTGGCCGGTGCCGTGACGGGCGGCGTGATCTACGCCCTCTCGAATCAGACCGGGACGGTCCCCATCACGGTCACCGTCGAATAGCCCACGCTCGCGCCGGTGAGCGCGTTCGAGCGGGTGCTGGAGGTCTCATGAAACGTGTCTTGCCGTTGATGTTCCTCTTGATTGGATTTGGGCTGGTCTCTCTCGGCTGCGGCGACGAGTTCGACGACGAGGGGAGTGGCTCGATCGGCGGAACGCTGACGCTGCCCCGCGCTCTGCTCGACATGAACGTGAGCAAGATCCAGGTGATCGTTTTGGAGAGCGGGTCGGGCCGCAACGCGCAGACGTTGCGCCGCGCCTGCCAGAAGTCGAACCTGGGGCAGATGTTCCAGAAGGACGACCTGGTCCGAGTCGTCGACGGCGGCGACAAGCGCCTCTCCTTCGTGAAGGAAATCTCCAAGGAGGCCCTGGAGGCGGGCACGAAGCTCAAGATCGAGCTCGAGACGGGCACCAACTACCTGTTCATCTTCGAGATCTTTGGGACGGGTGCGGGCAATGCGCTCCAGCTGCTGGCCAATGGCAGCGCTGCCTATGAGCAGGTCTCCAAGGGATCGGACAACAAGTCCATCGCCGTCACGCTCAACGACGACCTCATCGAGACCTCAGAGTGTGCTGACCCACTCTTCAATGGTTGAGCGTCAGGGCCATCGACGCACCCCTTCTCCTCGTCGCTTCGCGTCGCCCCTCTCCCGCCAAACGGGAGAGGGATTTTTTGTGTTGCGTCGTTCGGGAAAGGGCCCTCCAGAGCATTCGCAATCTCCTCCATCCCCCGCTTGCAGGAGAGGGTCGACGCGAAGCGATGGAGTGAGGGCCGACAGAGGGATAAGTCCTAAAGTCCTAAAAACAGAACCCGTTCACCAGAGGTCCCCGCTTCATGGCCAAGCCACGCAAGCCCTCATCCGCCGTTGCAAATCCTGGCGCTGCCAACCCCATCGTCGATCCCTTGCCCCTGCCGGACGAGCGGCGCCTCGACGCCTCCCTCCGGCCCCGCAGCTTCAGCGAATACGTGGGCCAGCGCGCCGTCGTCGAGAAGCTGCGCGTCTATGTCGCTGCCGCACGCAAGCGGAATGAGGCGCTCGATCACTGCCTGTTCAGCGGTCCGCCTGGCCTCGGCAAGACGTCACTCGCGCACATCATCGCGACCGAGCTCGGCGTCGGGCTGCACGTCACGTCTGGTCCGGCCATCGAGAAGAAGGGCGACCTCGCCGGATTCCTCACCAACCTCGCGCCTGGCGACGTGCTCTTCATCGACGAAATCCACCGGCTGAGCGCTGCGGCAGAGGAATACCTCTATCCAGCGATGGAAGATCTGGTGCTCGACATCGCGCTCGACTCCGGGCCGCATGGCCGGACGATCCGCATCGACGTGCCGCCGTTCACGCTCATCGGCGCGACCACGCGCACGGGCCTCTTGACCTCGCCTCTGCGCGATCGCTTCCAGATCCAGGAGCGGCTCGACTTCTACGAGACCGACGAGCTCGGCCTCATCCTCCGGCGCTCCGCCTCACTCCTGGGCATCGAGCTCGATCCCAGGGGCGCTGAGGAGATCGCGCGCCGCGCCCGAGGCACGCCGCGCATCGCCAACCGCCTGCTGCGCCGTCTGCGCGACTTTGCCGAGGTCGAGGCCGATGGCTGCATCACGCGCGAGCTGGCCGATCGCTCGCTCCTCAAGCTCGAGATCGACGCGCTCGGTCTAGACCCGATGGATCGAAAGATCTTGAAGACGATCCTCGACAAGTTCGGTGGCGGTCCGGTGGGCATCGAGACGATCGCGGCGTCGATCGGCGAAGAACGGGACACACTAGAGGACGTCTATGAGCCGTTCCTGCTCCAGATGGGCTTTCTGCAACGCACGCCGCGCGGCCGAGTGGCCACGGCCCGCGCCTATCAACATTTCAAGATCAAAATACCCTCGAACAAAACCGATCAGGGTGAATTATGGTGAGGAGAATCAGCCATTCATTAATTCATGATTCCATTGCAGTTTTCATCATAGAATGAAAACTCTATCAGCGCCATTGATTCGGGTGGTCGATACATATTTAAAGACACATTCTAGGAAGGGCGCCAAGGAATAAAACTCGACCGCTCAAATGCTCGAATCGTGAGCATTGTCGTTCCGTGAAATCGAGAAAAAGATACGGTCTTTGTTTGCGCAAAAGCGAACGGCTGTGAATGCCGATCTTTTTCTGAGCCGCGGCGTCAGCAGGCATTGCTTGGGTGCGATCGATGGAATGCCGACGAATTGCGCGATTATGTGGTCGAGCATTTGTCGGAAAGAGACGATGGTTCTATAGAAATTACACCTCTATTGTTCCTCGCCAATATCAAAAAACTCTGCTCTTCTTAAAATGTTTTCAACAACCAGGTATCTAGCATTAGTCTTGCGGATAATATAAACGGTTATATCATCATCAACAAAATACGGACTTCCAAAGTTCAAAGAGCGATATTCCTTATCCTCTTGGGGAGCGCGACACATAAACAAATAGTCGATTTGTCCAGGCAGTTCCTCTCCAAAGTCCTCTTCCCCTGCGGTTTTATCAGTTTGGGAGTGTGGCGGAATTTCGGAGAGGTTATCTATCACCAGCGTTTTTGTTTCAAACAATTCTTTGTGCCATAGCGGTTGATAATGAGCGCGTCCCTCGGAACGAGCGCGGTGACTGTAATCTGTTCCGCATAATTCTCCGTAGATCATTTCCATTGCATCGACGTATGTAAACGGACGGTCAAAAAGCACACGCCAATCCTGATCTGGCGTACAATTTATAACGGTGCAACCCACAATGAGTCTCTTCTCAATATTAGCAATAAGCTCTTGAGCTTGATTTATAGCAAGCCTCATTTCCTTATCCTCCTGTTGTTATAAAGCGATTAGAATCGATCCGTTTCAGCGAACAGCTTTATCAATCAATTCAAACAGCCAAACATGTCCCGACCTATTCGAGCAATGTGTTTTTGACATTTTCAATGGTGATGAAGGCTGCCCTTCCTCCAAAACTAGGCGCACCTCTGCCTTGATTGGATAAGTCCTTCGTTTCCGAAGAGGTCTATTCCATCAGAAAAGTTTTCGGACAGGGCTAATGATGAAATGATGGATTACTTGGTAGATTTGCCCTTCGCGATGGCGATGTGCAATCGAATGTAATCCATCGGTCAGCGCTCCCGTCGATGGAGAGAAATTCCATCCAGCCGCCATCTGTTCTGTCTGTGTCGGGTGACACTGCCCGGATCGTGGTTATGAAATGCCGCCATCGAGGACACATCCGAGGCGACATCTTTCTCAGGAGACACACATGAGCAATGACCATCACGACGATTCCTTTCGGTATTTCCAGCGGCAGCGGGAGCACACCCAGGCACAGCGCGGCGCGCTCAGATTTGGCGACGCCGATCCCTCGTCCTCGATGGGCTGGGGCACGGGCGCGCGTGTCAGCCAGACGAGCGAGGCCGACCTCGTTCAGTCTGAGCGCCGGTTCATGGGCGGCGTCTACAACTGGATGATCCTCGGCCTGGCGCTCACGGGCGGCACGGCCTGGATCGTGGCCACCACACCGGCGATCCTCCAAGCGATCATGCCCTTCTTCCTGCCGCTGATTTTCGCGCAGCTGGGCCTGGTCCTCCTGCTCGGATTTCTCATCACGAAGATGTCCCCGATGGTCGCGGGCCTGACCTTCCTCGGCTACTCGCTCCTCACGGGTGTCACCTTTTCGAGCATCTTCCTCGCCTATCAGATCGGCTCGATTGCCAATGTGTTCCTGCTGTGCGCCGTCATGTTCGGCGGGCTGAGCCTCTATGGGACCGTCACGAAACGGAATCTGTCGGCATGGGGAGGTTTCCTCTTCATGGGTCTGTTCGGCCTCATCGGCGCCATGCTCCTCAACTTCTTCCTCAAAAGTCCTGGGCTCGACTTCGTGATCTCCGCGGTGGCTGTCGTCGTCTTCGCGGGCCTGACCGCCTACGACACGCAGAAGTTGCGTCTGATCCACAGGCAGGCGGTCACGGAAGGCGGCATCGGTGTGGACAGCCCAGTCATGCGCAAGGTGGCGATCTTCGGCGCGCTGACCCTCTACCTGGACTTCATCAACCTCTTCCTCCACCTGCTCCACTTCTTGGGGAAGAAGCGCTGAGCGCGCGATCGGCTCGTTCGGATCGAGGCTGAGCGTCGAGCGGAAATTCAGCGCTCAGCCATCTGTCGGTTGTGGAGGTGAAGGCGTGTGGGGCGCGACGCGTTGCGCCCCGCTGTCCATTTCTCATCCGAATGATAGGGTCCCTCGGTTCCACCCACGTCCAGAGATCCGCCAGTGTCTTCGCAGAAACAATGTCTCCGCATGAACGAACCCCCGCCTGCCAGACGCCCCTGGGCGCGGCGCGCGGGGTGTCTCGCGATCGGCTTGGCGACGATCATCCTGTCGCTGTCGGGCAGCGTCGCGCTGGCCGCGTCCGAAGACGTGCCGGAGGTGGCCTCGGAGCCCTTGGAAACCGCCTCGGACGATCACGAGCTGAGCCTGACCACCCAGGTGCCGAGCGCCTTGCAGGCGGGCGACGAGATGTTCGATCACCTCCTGCCGCTGCGACGCCCCTGCCTCGCGGAGCGACCTTGCGCGCTGGCCCTGTCCGAGCCGACCTCGCCTCTGCCTGGCCTGCTCCCGGCTGCCCAATTTTTGGGCGCACTCCTCGCGCGCCAGCTCTCGGAGCGTGAGGCGCTGTGCATCCACGATCCAGAGGGCCGCTGGGCGCAGCGCGCAGGGGAGCCGCTCGGCGCCTGCCCGCCCTTGGACGAGCCGCATCAGGTCCACGTGCGGATCGATCCGGCTGGCGATGGCTTCCTCGCGAGCGTCACCTTCGTCGAGACGGTGCCGACCCTGGACGGCGGGCGTGCTCTGCTCCCTGCGGGTCGACCAGCGTTCTCGGCGCCTGCGCCGAGCCGCCTGCGCCTGCGCACCACGTTCGACGAGGCGCGAGATCTCTCCTTTGCGGCAGATCAGCTCGCGACCGCGCTCGGCGATGCCCTCGGCACCGAGGAGCCCAGCGCCTTCGACGTCTTCTTGAAGCCGCCCGAGAGCCCGCTCTTCCACTTCAACCTGAAGCTGGGCAACACGCTCTCGACTCTCGACGGCTTCGACTTCTCCGCCTTCACGCTGCGGTTCGACCTCGAGCTCGACTATTACATCCGCCCCTACCTCACGGCCTTCATCGAGGTGGGCCTCGCCATCGGCAACGCGGAGAACACCTCCAAGAGTGACAGCGAGCCAGCGTCCGCTTCCGCGACCGAGGAGGAGCAAGAGGAGGAGGAGGCGCTCAGCGCCGATGAAAAGGGCAGCGCGGGCGGCAAGGGTTCGTTTTCGCTCGTGCCGGTCAAGGTCGGCCTCAAATACGACCCGCTGCACCAATACAGCGTCCGGCCCTACGTCGGCGTCGGCGTCGGGCTGGGCATCCTCTCCGACCTCGTGGAGGCCGACTCCCGCGAGATCACCCTGAGCTTCAGCGGGATTTTGGGCGTGGCCTGGGTCCCCTTCCACAACGTGGGGTTCAACCTGGAGACGAGCCTCGACTTCGACGAGCTGCGGGTGTCGGGCGGCAGCAATCTGCTGTTTGGTTTTTCCTTCAACTTCGGCGTCCTCGTCCTCATCTGATTCAATCGAAGGGCCTCTCTGACGATGCGGCACCTCGCCAGAGAGGAGGTAGAGGCCAACGGCCACTCCGCCCCCGCCCCCCCCCCAACTCCACCCCGATTCGAGCCGGACGCATCCATAGAAATAGAACTGAAAAGGGACACGACGAGATGACCCCACGGAATTCACGAAACTTCGGAAAACGCCTCTGTCGCCGCCTCCTGTTGCCCGGACTCTTCCCGGGGCTTTTGCTGTGTGCCTGCCCGGGTGACAGGCCGACCTCCTCGGAGTCGGGGCTCCTCTCGCCCACGCCGCTGATGACGCCGACGGTCGTCGATGCTGGCGAAGCGGAGAACGCCCCGATCCTGGTGGACCCGAACAACCTCGACTCGCTCTATCTGGCCGCGCAGCAGGAGTTCCTGCAGGGGAACTTTCCCAGGGCAGCAGAGCTCTACAGCACCATCCTCCTCACCGAGCAGGGCGAGAAGCGCGCGCGGGCCTGGCACGCGCTGGGCGACGTGAACATGGCGACCCTGCGGTTCGACGCGGCGGCCGATGCCTTTCGTGAAGCGCTCAAACTCGAACCGGGCAAGCGCATGAGCCTGACCCGGCTCGGCCGCGCGCTCCAACGCGGCGGGCGCTTTGCCGAGGCCATCCAGGTCTATCGGCAGCTCCAAGAGCTGGCGCCCGAGGACGCGAGCGCCTACCGATTCGAGGCCGAGGTGCTCGTCCCATTGCAGCGCATCGATGAGGCCATCGAGCGCCTCGAGCGAGCGGTGGCGGTCGAGAAGGTCGCCGCACAAAAGGCGCAGGACTACGCGCTGATGGGCGAGTTCGAGGTGAAGCGCCAGGGCTTCGAACGGGCGGCACGCTTTTTCGAGCAGGCCATCGCCGCAGAGCCGACGACCGATCGGCACGTGGCGCTGGCTGAGGCCGAGCTCAGGGCTGGTCGGCTCGACAAGGCGCGCGACGCCTTTCGCGCGGCCGCGCTGCTCGAAGCGCTCGATCCCTTCTACTGGGAGGCCGTGGCCGAGCTCGAGCTGCGACTCGGTGACCGGGCCTCGGCGCGTCAGGCGTTCCTCAAGTCGCTCGAGGTCGCGCCGCGCGCGCTGATCCACGTGGCCCTCGGTCGCCTGGAGCTGAGTGAAGGCGGGAAGGAGGCAGAGGCGGCGGCCAAGGCGCGGCTGTCAGAGGCGCTCGCCGTCACCGAGGGCGAGGCGCAGGACATCCGGGAGGCGGCGCACCTCGCCGCGCGCCTGAAGGATTGGGAGGTGGCAGAGAAGCTCCTCCTGACTCTGACGGATGGCGAGGACACCGAGGACAAGGACCAGCTCTGGCGCGAGATCGCGGCCATCCGCGAGGTGCGCGCGCAGGAGGGTGGCGTGGCCGAGGCCTGTGCCCGCGCAAAGCAGGCCTTTGACGCGGCGCTCCCTCTGCCCGACCCCAAATCGGTGCCGCCCGCCTGTTCGGTGGTGCCGACCGAGGTGGAGCCGCCGATGCCTGACATGCGCTTGGCCAGCGAGGAGATGCTCAAGTGCAGTGAGGCCATGGCCAGCGCGCAGCAGGGGAAGCTCACGCCACCAGAGGTGGCGCAGGCCTGCCAGAAAGCTCAGGAGTATCAGCAGCAGATCGCCCAGATGACAGCCCTGGCTCAGCTGCGACAAGAGCAGGCGCAGGCTGACGCCGCGACGCCTGAAAGGACAGCGCCCCCGCCGAGGCCGCTCCCCGCTTGCCCGCCAGCCTCAAAGGTGACGCGACCCACGCCACCGGCCTGCCCACCGTCGGCCGATGACATGCCCTGGCAGAGATGAACCTCGTCCGCGTGTTTCGTCCAGAGCGCCTCGCGCGCGCCCTCTTCGGAGACAGCTTCGGCTTCAAATCGGAAATCAGTTCAGCCCCAGAGGATTCATGAAGAAAAAGAGCACAGCGCCTAGCGGCACTCCCTTCGATTTCGAGAGACACGGCTGTTGCCACTGCCCGGTGGAGCAAGGCGCTGTTGGCAGTGAGGGCACAGCGGACACGTCAGAGGCGCTACACCTCCATGACGTGGGCGGCGATCACGGTCACGGGCCTACCAACCACCACGATCACGACGCGCCCGACCACGCTCATGATCACGCTTCCGACCACGACCACGACGTTCATGGCCACCATGGCCACGACCACGGCGACCACCACGACCACGGCTCGGCGCTGGGCCACACGCACGTGGATGTGACGGATCGCAAGCGCCTGCTCGCTGCTCTGGTGCTCACCCTCTCGATGATGATCGCCGAGATCGTCGGCGGCCTCGTCTCTGGATCGCTCTCCCTGCTCTCGGACGCGGGCCACATGCTGACGGACGCGGCCGCGCTCCTCCTCTCCTTCCTGGCCCTCAAGTTCGCGGCCAAGCCCTCGGACGAGCGGCGGACCTACGGCTTCTTCCGCTTCGAGATCCTTTCGGCCTTCACCAACGCCCTGACGCTCATCCTCATGGCGGTCGTGATCTCCTGGGAGGCGATCCAGCGCCTGCACTCACCAGAGCCCATCCGCGCTGGCATCATGATGGCGGTGGCCGCGGTCGGCCTCGTCGTGAACCTTGGCGGCATGGCGCTGCTCTCCAAATCGAAGAGCATGAACGTGCGTGGCGCCTTTCTCCACGTCCTGGGCGATGCGCTCTCGTCCGTGGGTGTGCTCGTGGCCGCGGCCATCACGTGGTGGACCGGCTGGACGCTGCTCGACCCCATCCTCTCCATCGTCATCGCCGCCGTGATTGCCTTTGGCGCCATCCGCCTCCTCCGCCAGGCGATTCACATCCTGATCGAAGGCGCGCCCGACCACGCGCCCTTTGGCGAGGTCGTCCAGGCGCTGCTCTCCATCGGCGGCGTGACGGGCGTGCATGACCTCCACATCTGGACCATCGGGCAGAACAAGCACTCGCTCACCGCGCACGTCGTGGTCGATGCGGCCTGCGCGCTCGACGACTACGCCCGCATCCTTGCCGAGGCGCGCGAGGTGTTGGCCGCCCGCTTTCGCCTCGATCACTCGACGCTCCAGCTCGAATCAGCGGCGTCCCAGGCTGTCGCATCGGCTGCCTCGGTCGCCTCCGAAGGCGTGGTGCCAAAGCCTGCCGCCGGAGTGTGACCTCTGTGCCAGGGTTCTCTCCCTATCGGCTTCGCCGACATCACCCTCGCTGTGTGGGGACTTCTTTGAAGAATCGCCTGCGGGAGGGAAGTTCGAACGAGGGTGCTTTTTCAAATGGATTTATATTGTTGGATTCGTTGATTCATTTGTTTTTGAATTCATTGAATCGAGATCACCTCATCCATTCAAGGCGTTAAAAATCATTCAAGAACTAAACTTTACGCTTGATCTCGAAGCGCTTTTCGACTCGAAGGCGCGGCCCGTTCAGGTCGCTGATCCACCGCCCCTCTCACGCGGAGTCACGGTCACCATGTACGTCCAACCCATCAGACCAGAGCAGAACCTCGGGCAACGCCCCGTCGTCGAACGCGCCGTTCCCGGCCGCTTGGCCCTCCTCCTCAACGCCAACGCCAAGCGGGTGAACGACAAGCTCAGGCACCGGCTTTCCCACGTCGTGCCCGACGGTGATCTCTACTTCACGCGCACATTCGAAGAGGCGCGTGCCGTGGCCCAGCGCGTCGTGGACGAGGGCTACACCACGGTCTTCACCGGTGGTGGCGACGGGACCTTCGTCGGCTTCTTCAACGAGATCATGAACGTCATCCAGCGCCGCCGTCGTGAGGGTGCCAACCCGCCCGTCCCGCAGATGGGCATCCTGAAGCTCGGGACTGGAAACGCTCTGGCCAACCTCTGCAACGCCTCTGGCGGCGACGGTGTGTTCGACGACATCCTGCGCACGCGCGCCGGAGAGTGCGGCGCAACGCGACGCCTCTACCTCGTCAACGCGGAGGGCAAGCGCTCGCCCTTTGCTGGCGTCGGCCTCGACGCGGGCGTCCTCAACCACTACGTCGAGACGAAGGCCGCCCTGGCCAAGGGGCCGTTCACGAACTTCTTCGCGGGTGGCGCGGGCTATTTCACGGCCATCACCTGCCGATCGGTCCCGACCTACCTCTTCGGAAGCAACCCCGTGATCGAGATCAAGAACCGCGGCATGGCCTACCGTCTCGACGATCGCGGCAACGTCGTCGATCCGCCCATGGCCCCAGGCGCGATCCTCTATCGAGGGTTGGCCATCATGGCCACGGCAGGGACCATCCCCTTCTTCGGCTACAAGTTCCGAATGTTCCCCTACGTCGACAAGCGCGCTGGCCTCATGCAGCTGCGCGTGGCGGCTCTCTCCGTTCCCGAGATCCTCGGAAATCTCCCTCGGCTCTGGAAGGGGTCCTATCGCTCGAAGGGCATCCTCGACTTCCTGTGTGACGACATCGAAATCCGAGCCGACCGAAAGCTCCCATTCCAGATCGGCGGCGACGCGGAGGGCTATCGCGATTACGTCCGCCTCAGCGTGGCCCAGGAGACCGTCGAGCTCGTCGAATTCGCCTGATCACATTCACCCAGGCGCTGATTTCATCGATTTCCAAAAGCCCCGATCCAGCGAATGGACCGGGGCATTTTGTTTGTTTTGAATTCGTTTTCATTCTTTCTCTGTATGATAAATATAATGAATTAGAATGATGCGCTTTTTATAAAAAATGGACAGATCAATCAGAGAGGTATCGACCTGACATGACCGCCGCCCTCCTCATCTCCGAAGAGCGCATTCCCCGCGACTTGCCCGCCGAACGGGCCGTGCTGGGCGGTGTCCTCTCGGACAACCGCGTGCTCGTCGACATCGCGACGCTGCTCACGCCAGAGGATTTCCACTCGGATGCGCACACCGCGATCTTCGAAGCGATCCTGGCCCTCGATCACACGCACCAGGCCATCGACACGCTCACCGTGGCCTCGCGCCTCAAGAGCAGCGGCAAGCTCAGCCTCGCGGGCGGTCCCGCCTATCTGGCCGACCTCGAGACGTCGGTGCCGACCACAGCGAACATCCAGAGCTATGCGCGCCTCGTCAAAGAGAAGTCCATCAAGCGCCGGATGCTGGCCGCCTGCACCGATCTCTCGAACCTCGCCGTCGAGGCCTCGACAGAGGTCGAGGCCCTGCTCGACGAGGCGCAGCGCCGCATGTTCGCGATCGCCGAGCAGCGCCAGGAGGGGGACCTGCGCTCGATCGACAAGATCATGGCCGAGACGATCGACATCATCCAGACGATGCAGCAGTCGGGTGGTGGCATCACGGGCCTGGCCACGGGTTTCATCGACCTCGACAAGATGCTGACCGGTCTGCACGGCGGCGAGCTCATCATTCTCGCGGCGCGCCCTGGCTGCGGCAAGACGTCGCTCGCGCTCAACATCTGCGCGAACGCCGCGCTGCGCGAACGTCAGGCCGTCGCGATCTTCAGCCTCGAAATGCCGGCCGATCAGCTCGGGATGCGCCTTTTGTCCGCCGAGGCGCGCGTCAGCCTCAAGGCGCTGCGTTCTGGCTTCCTCAACCGAGAGAACCAGCACAAGATCGAGCAGGCGTGCTTCCAGGTGGGCGACGCGCCGATCCACATCGACGACTCGGGCTCGCTGAGCGCCTTCGATCTGCGCACCAAGGTGCGGCGCCTCCAGGCCAAGCTCTCCAAGATGGATCCGCCTCAGTCGCTCGGCCTCGTGATGATCGACTACCTCCAGCTCATGCACCAGCGTGGGCGCGTCGAGAGTCGGCAGCAGGAAGTCCAGGAGATCAGCCGCACCCTCAAGGCGCTCGCCAAAGAGCTGAGCGTGCCGATCCTCGCCCTCTCGCAGCTCAACCGAAAGGTCGAGGAGCGCCGTGGCACCAAGAGTCGGCCCATGCTCTCCGATCTGCGCGAGTCTGGATCGATCGAGCAGGACGCGGACGTGGTGCTCTTCATCCATCGCGACTTCGATGCTGCCGATGCCGAGGGAGGCCACGCGCCGCCAGGCGCGGGCGCCGAGGTCGAGCTCGTCATCGCCAAGCAGCGAAACGGCCCGACCGGCGAAATCCCCTTGCTCCTCTTCAGCGAGTTCACCCGGTTCGAAAACCCCGCGCGGGGGGAATGAAAAGCCTCCCTCGATGAAGGCGGTGGCGCAAAGCGTCGGAGGGCATGGTCGGAGTTGTATGTCCTTGAAATACAACGAATGCCTCATCCCACGAGCCAAAGAATTTCGCCCCAATATGACACGGCAAGAAAATAATCTTTGATATGATTCTTTTCTCTAAGGGCTTATCCCTTCATTAATTAGGACCGAGCACTGCGAACTCTGGCGTTTCACGGACGAGCTTTGGCGACGGGATAATCGAGGGATAAACCCTAAGTATCCATTTCGTTTCCAACGCCCAAAAAACGGGAAGTTCATTATAGGTTTTTACTTTCTTGAGGCGAAACCGATCATCGACTTGGAAGGGAATCAACATGACACAGAGGATGGCGTGACCCAAGACCCTGAGCGCACGTCCATTCTCAAATCCTATGGCCTTCACATCATTCGGTTTTCAAATCTCGACGTCGAACAAAACCTTTCTCGGCGTCAGTCAGACAATTATCGGAGCCATCAAACGATCCAATGCTTCAAAGAACAATCAATCGTTCCTCTTGTCTTTGACCGCCACTTCCTCCGGCGCTTCGCGCCATCTCCCTCGATGGATGAAGGAGGCTTTTTTCCATGCTCCTCCTCGCCTCCACATCGCCCTTTCGCGCCGCCCTTCTCCGGAGTGCGGGAGTCGCCTTCGAAATCTGCGCGTCGGACATCGAAGAGACGGACGATCCCGCGATCGCTCCCAGGGCGCAGGCGCTCTCGTTTGCCCGTCAAAAAGCCGCCGCGCTCTCCAGCCGATTCCCGAGCGCGCTTGTCCTGGGCGCGGATCAGACGCTCGAACTGGATGGACGGCTCTTGCGCAAACCAAACACGCGCGCGGAGGCGCGTGCCCAGCTCAGCGCGCTCGCAGGGAAGACGCACACGCTCCACTCGGCGATCGCGCTGTTCCGACAGCTGCCCCGCGTTCGACGATCGGCCATCACATCGATCCATCTGCGGATGCGGTCGCTCTCGCCGCGCGCGATCGAGGCCTACCTCGACACGGGTGAGTGGCAGGGCTGCGCGGGAAGCTACCGTGTGGAATCGCAGGGCCTGAACCTATTCGAATCGATTCGCGGAGATTACCACGCGATCATTGGCCTGCCCATGCTCAAGCTGCTTCGCCTCCTGCGCAACCTCGGGGAGGGGCCGTTTGGGACGTGAATCGATTTATTTTAATAGGCGCCCCTGCTTTGCCGAGGGATCATTACTTCAAATCCATAAAATGGAATGAGTAGCACTCTGGCGATGTGGACATAAGGGCGAGTATCATAGCATTTTGAGTTTATATCGATGGCTCTTGTTCCCTTATAATTGTGGATGATCCCTAAGGACATATCCCTCAATTATCCCGTCACCCCGCTTATCCGTAAAAAAACTATCCTTCGCATTGCTGGATCCTAATTGAGAGATAAGTCCTAAGTTTCCGAGGAGAGCTAATGATGAATGACGCTTGAAATCTGTAGGGGATCGACGAATCGAAAGATCGCCTCGGAAATTTTCCGACCTCGTTCAGCGATTCCTCATCATCTCGATTTCGGCTGTCGTTGGTTCTTTGTCCCCTCAATTTCCCTGGATTGGCTGACACCCGTCATCCCTTGACCCCTGCGCGCGGGCCTGTCAGAGGCGCCGCCCCTTGCTTGGTCAGCCCAGCCGTTCGCCCATGACTCATCCCTGTTCTAAGAGGTGATTTTCTTGTTGCCTTCCTCTCTCAGCGACCTGCCCGCGCGCCTCCTGATGCTCGTGCCCGTCTGGCTCTCGCTCACCGTCCACGAATTCGCGCACGCTTGGAGCGCCTTCAAACTGGGCGACGGCACGGCGCAGGAGCAAGGACGGCTGACGCTCAACCCGCTCGCCCACATCGATTTCATCGGGACGTTGATCCTGCCACTGTTGGGCATCCCGTTCGGTTGGGCAAAGCCGGTCCCAGTCAACCCGCTGCGATTCGATCGACGCTGGAACATACGCCACGGGATGCTCCTCACCGCGGCCGCTGGCCCCATCTCCAACCTGCTGCTCGCGCTCCTATCGACCATCGTGCTCGGCGTGATGGCCCGCGTCGGTGTCATCCAGACTGGCGCCGAGAGCTACTACGTGTTGCTGCGGATGCTGATCGTCATCAACATCTCGCTCGCGGTCTTCAACATGCTGCCCCTGTATCCGTTGGATGGCAGCCGCGTGGCCGACGGTGTGATGCCCGACTCGATGCGGCCCGCCTGGGAGAAGTTCTGCCGCGTTGCGCCCTTTCTCTTCCTGGGCGTCATCATCTTCGGTCGCGAAATCATCGCGATTCCGAGCGAGTTCCTGCTCACGGGGCTCAACGGCCTGCTACGGCTCATCATCAACGGCTGACCTACGCTCTGCCGATCGTCCATTTAGAGGTTCGTCGTTCGACGTCGGGGCCGCCCCCTGTGCCTGCCCTTCGTCGTCGAGAACGACAGGCGGCCTCACAAGGGGCCCCTCCTCCCTAGAGACGATCGTTCTTTTCCCCTTCCCCGCCCGCGCCGCTTCGGCTCGGACAGTGCCGCGCCATGTATTTCCACAGTTTGCAGTTCCTCGGCTTTCTCATCCTCGCCCTCGCCCTCTACTGGGTGGATGTGGGATCGAAGCGTTGGCGCATCGGCATCCTGCTCCTGACGAGTCTCACCTTTTATGCGGTCTGGAGCCCCTTCCCGATCCTCATCTTCGTCTGGTGCGCGCTCGTCGATTTTTTGACCACGCGTGGCATGGCGCGTTTCCCCAATCGCCCAGGCCTGAGGAAGGCTCTGCTCAGCATCTCCATCGTCTCGAACCTCGGCATCCTCGGCACCTTCAAATACGCCGACATGTTCTACGAGACGGCCACTGAGCTCCTCGGATTCATCGGCATTTCGGTCCGCTATGAGCCGCTCGGCCTCATCCTGCCGATCGGCCTGTCGTTCGTGGCGTTCCAGGCAGTCAGCCTCGTCATGGATGTCTATCGAGGCAAACTCGAGCCAAAGCACTCCTTCTTCGAGCACTTGACCTACCTGCTCTTCTTCCCGGCGGTCGTGGCAGGCCCCATCGTGCGCGCCAAAGACCTGCTCTTGCACTTCGACGAAACACCCACGCTCGATGCGCGCGCTGGTGCCGAGGGGCTGTTTCGAATCGCGACGGGCCTCGTGAAGAAGCTCATCATCGCGGACCTCCTCGCCACTGGCCTCGTCGATCGCGTCTTTGCTTCGCCGCACCTCTACACGTCGGCCGAAGTGTTCGTGGCCACGCTCGGCTATTCGCTGGAGCTCTACTTCGACTTCTCGGCCTACTCGGACATTGCCATCGGCAGCGCCGCGCTCTTCGGGTTCAAAATCCCAGAGAACTTCGACAAGCCCTACCGCGCGACGAACATCGGCGCGTTCTGGAACCGCTGGCACATCAGCCTGTCGAACTGGCTGCGCGACTACCTCTACTTTCCGATGGGTGGCAGTCGTGTGAAGTTTCCGCGCATGCTCCTCAACCTGATGGTCGTCATGACGGTCGGCGGCCTGTGGCATGGCGCTGGGTGGCGCTTCGTCGTGTGGGGCGCCTGTCATGGCCTGTTTCTGTGTGTCATGCGCGTGTGGTGGAAACTCACGACGCCCGATGGTCGGCCTCCCAAAGACATCGGTCGCTTGCGCGCATTCGCTGGGTGGGCACTCACCTTCTTCCTCGTCGTGATGGCCCGCGTGATCTTCCGCGCCGACGATTTGCCAGCAGCTGGCGCCCTGTTCGCACAGATGTTCGAGTTCAGCGGTGGACTGGCCAATGTGGGCACGCCAGTATGGATCGCGCTTAGCCTCGCGCTCGTTGGCTGCTTCGTTCCACACAAACCCTGGCAGGTGTGCTGCGATACTTTCATCCGACTGCCTGTGCCTGCCCGGGCTGCTGCGCTCGTGGCCTTGGGGCTCTTCATCCGCGCCGTGGGCTCGGTCGAGGTGCGGCCCTACATCTACTTCCAGTTCTGACGCTGGTTGATTCCACCTCTCTCATCCGATGGAGTTTCCCCATGCGCGCTGCCCGCTTTTCCAGCTTCATCATTGCCCTCGTCGCAGCCTGCCTATCACTTGCTGCCTGTGGGTCGAACGACTCGAACCAGAGCCCCAATCTCGATCCCGACGCTGGCTCTCTCGAGACGTCTGATGACGCCAACCAGAACGACCCAGACTCAGGACATGGCCAGAGCGGCGATGAGACAGACAGCGGCAATCCTCCCGATCCCCTAGATCCCAATGATCTCGCGCAGCTCTCCGACTGCTTCGTCCCGGCAAACTGGACCCAAAGCGCCTTCGATGAAGGCTCGACCTACGCGGTGGACCTCACCGAGGAGAGCATCAGCTACGAGTTCGCAGCCTCGGATAGCTTCGATGGTGGCTTTGCGCAGCAGCTGTGGATCGAGCTCTACCCGCTTCAGACCAGCGCCACGACCACCGGTTCGTTCGACCTTTCCGACGAGGACTTCACCTACGCGACGTGCGAGCGCTGCGTCCTGATCGCTGCGGGCAGATCCGAGACAGAGATCAAATACTACTTGGCCGAGAGTGGGACTTTGACGCTCACAGAGGTGTCGAGCCAGCGCATCAGCGGGACTCTGACGGACGTCACGCTCGTCGAGGTGACGATTGACGAGAACACCTTTGCCACGGCGCGCGTCGCGGACGGCTGCTCGACCCACATCGCAAGGCTCGACTTTGGCTATGCGCCGCCCACACTCCCGCCGCACATCGAGGCCTGCTTCATCGAGGAGAGTCTCGCGCCCAATACCTTCGACGATTTCATCCTCGGCCTGAGCACCTCTGATGGAAACCACTTCTATCAGGCGATGAACCTGCCTGACCCCAGCTCTGGCCTGCCGTATCTCCAGCTGTTCATCGAGGTCTATGACGATGGGCTTGGCAGCTTCGATCTGAGCGGCGCCGAGACGAATTGTCCGACCTGTATGCACCTGGTGATCGTCGAGGCCACGATGCCGAGCGGCGAAATGAAGACCTATGTGAGTGATTCGGGGCGCCTCGTCCTGACCGCGCTGAGCGACGAGCTGATGGAGGGCAGGCTGGAGGACGTCCACCTCGTCGAGACGATCATCGATGAGAGCACGAGCGTCTTCACGCCAGTCTCGGGCGGCTGCCAGAGCCAGATCCCATCGCTCTCTTTTTCGAGCGACGACGCGGACCCGCTGTGAGCCCTCTCCCGGCTCTTCTTCGAGCCCCCTCTCCCACGAGTGGAAGAGGGAAGATCTCGTGCTGGATTCGTCACATCTGAATCCAATTCGACCTCCAAACGCTCCCTCTCCCAGCTCTGCGAGAGAGGGGACCGATGGAAGGCCTCGTGTTTCCCCCCCCCCTCGCTTGACCGATGGGCGATGGAGTAACCGCCCTTTTTTCCAAGGCCTGACTGGCCTTGGCCAACCGGAGTCATCCCAAATTGAAGTTCGAAGACGAAGTGACGTTGCCTGCCGAAGCCCAGGAAGTCCTGGAAGAAGAAGAGGCCCTGTTCGAGCGCGTGCTGTCCGCGCTCGCCAAGAAGAAGGTGCGCCAGGGGCGCGATCCTGCCGAGCTCACGGCGCGACTCGTCGAGCTGCGTGACCTAGCCGCGGGTGCTGCCTCGTTCGATCTGCCGACCATCTTCCAGGAGATGAACATGATCAGGGCGCTGTTGGAGCGCTCGGAAGAGGCGCCGCTGCCCGATCGCAACACGCCTTACTTCGCGCACCTCAGGCTCGAAGAGGACGGCAAGCGCACCGACTACTGCCTGGGCCGCGCGAGCTTCTTCGACACGGCCTCGGGCGTGCGCGTCGTCGATTGGCGCTACGCGCCCATTGCCCGGATCTTCTACCGCTACCGCGAGGACGATCCGTTCGAGGCGCAGCTGCCCGGTCGCTTTGCCGAGGGAACGGTGGACGCGCGCCGCATCGTGGTCATCCACAAGGGCGAGCTGACGCGCGTCGTCACGCCCGAGTTCGCGCTCGTCAAACAGCACGATGGGCAGTGGATGTGTCAGCGCGGCGCGATCGCCGCTGGGCTGGGCGGTGGCGCTGGCACGGCCACGCGCGCCGGGAGCCTGGGGGTGGGCGACCTCGCCACCGATCGTTCGCGCCAGGCCGACGTGTCCGCGCTCCTCGATCGCGATCAGTTCGAGGCGCTCTCTGCCAGCCCCGACTCGCCGTTGCTCGTGCTCGGTAGCGCAGGCAGCGGCAAGACCACGGTCGCGCTGCACCGCCTGGCCTCGCTCAACTTCGAGGACCCCGAGCGCTTCCCACCGCACCGGATGCAGGTCATCGTGCCCGAGCCAGGCCTCGCCAAGCTCTCGCACCGCCTCCTGGAGCCACTGAACCTGGGCAGTGTTCCGGTCCAGACGCTCGATGGCTGGGCCAGGCTGCTGTTCCAGAAGGTCTTTGCCGTCCCGCCGCCCAAGCTGTGCGAGGAGGCGCCGCCGCTCGTCACGAGCCTCAAGCGACACCCTGCCTTCTACGTCGAGCTGCGCGCGCGCCTGGCCGAGACGGGGCCGAACCAGTTCGTGGGTCTCAGGCGCGAACTCGTCGAGTTCCTCACGGACAGGGAGTTCCTGAAGGCGGTGGTCACACGGGCGGCAGGTGGCCTGCCCACGACGGCCATTGCCGCGACCGCGCAGCACACGCTGCGGCAAGTGGCCACGCTCACCGAGGTCGGCCTCATGAGCGCGGACGAGGGCGAGATCCAGACGCTCGACGGCCGGAGTCTGGCCGACGATACGCCCGCGGCCCTGGCTGGCTCGGTCGATATCGAAGACCTGCCCATCCTTCTGATGATGCGAGCGCTGCGCGCTGGCCTGCCGAGCGAGAAGCTCTCGCACCTCGTCATCGACGAGGCCGAGGACATCTCACTCGCCGAGCTGCTCGTCATGGGCAAGACCCTGCGCGAGCGCAGCGTGACGCTCGCTGGCGATGACGCGCAGCAGACCTTCTCCAGCTTCGCGGGCTGGGACGATGCGCTGGCCGCGCTCGGCGCCAAGGGCGCGGCGCGCTGCCGCCTCCAGGTCTCCTACCGCTGCCCCAGGCCCATCGCCGAGCTCGCGCGCGCCGTCCTCGGGCCCCTCGCGCCCGAGGAGCCTGCTCAGGCTGGCCGCGACGGCCTGCCCGTGGGCCGCTTCGACTTCCCGGATGAGGCCCAGGCCAACCTCTTCATCGTAGAGGCCCTGCGCGAGCTGGCCGAGCGCGAGCCGCATGCCTCCATCGGCGTGATCCTGCGCACGCCAGAGGCGGCCCGGGCCTTCCACGCGCTGTGCGACGAGGTGCCGCACGTCCGGCTCGTCAAGGACGGCGACTTCAGCTTCACCGCGGGCGTGGACATCACAGACGTGAGCGCGGTCAAGGGCCTGGAGTTCGACTACGTCGTGGTCCCGGACGCCTCGGCGCCCTGTTACCCCAAAACGGACGAGGCGCGGCGCCTGCTGCACGTCGCCGTGTCGCGCGCCTCGCACCAGCTGTGGATCGCGTCCGCCGGCACACCATCGCCGCTCCTGCCAGAGTGAGGCGAACGCGGACGACGAGCGTGTAGGGACGTTGCACGCAACGTCCCTACGACAGGCATTTCGTTTCTCAGGGCGCGACGAGCTGATTGAAGCCTCGCGCGCTTTGGAAAATCGATTCACCTCGATTTCATGAGTATCGGGATCAGGTATGGTGGATTTTTCTTCTGAAACCCCCGCCAAAGCCTTCTTTTCGTTTTCCGAGCGATTCAGGCCTGTTTCCTCGATGATTCTCTCACCCGTGGGCATGACAAAACGGGGATGACACGGGCAATCAATCGGCTTTGGTCTCGGATTGAGTCCAGGCGGGCACCAGTTATCGCGACGAAGCCATTGCCAGTCCCTTTCGAGAAAGCCAGCTTTAGGCGTTCCAACCCTTTCAGCGCCCGCGCCCATTCCCGAAAACCTCTGAAAAATCAGTGGGTTAGATTTTGTCGAGAGAGAGCGAGACCCCTTTGGGCGACGGATACCGCAAGAAAGGACCCAGACATCGCGTTTTTCAAAAAAAGTGAAAACCTCTCCTCTTTTCGATTGCAGCCATCTTTTTTGATGCTTAAAACGCGCGGCGAATCAGTGAATGTACAAATCCATTGATTCGGATTTCTACGAAATCGTAACCTTTACTTCAAGAGAGGAATTCAAAATGGCCAAGATGGATATGAGCGCCGTGATTCGCGCTATTGTCGCCGAAGAAGTCAAAACACAGCTGGCCCCTTATGCCGACGTGTTGGTCGATCTGCAGAAGCTCGTCGGAACCGATATGACAGTCCGCCGTGGCCCGGGCCGTCCCACGGCGCCCCGCGCCGACAAGCCGCGCCGCGCCGCGGCCCGTGGCGACAAGCCCGCGCTGGTCAGTGAGGCGGCCAAGACCGAGGTCTTGAAGTATCAGGAAGGCCAGCAAGTCCGCTACAAGCAGGGCCGTGGCGAGTTCGAGGCCATCATCGTCGGCATCGACGCCGAGATGGGGATGCTCAAGCTGGAACGCACCTCTGACAAGAAGCAGGTCGCCCGCCCCGCCGACAAGGTCTATCCCGTCGCGGGCTGAGCCTTTGGGGTGACACCCACCAGCGCCCTATGAAGGGCCGTCGGTCCCTGAAAAGAGCCGAGAGCGCATCGAGCGTTCTCGGCTCTTTTCGTGTCCTGGATCCCTCCTCCAGAAAGCGCGCAAAAGCGCGGCGGAATTTGACAGCGGGAAGTCCTGACCCAGTATGCGCGCCCTTTTTTGCGACCCACTCGTCATTCATGACCTAAGGATGGAAGCGATGCGTCAGAACTCGATGCGCCTGATCCCGGTGATTCTCCTCCTGCTCTCCCTGTCCGTACCCATGAGCACGGACGCGGCGCGAGCGGCACGCTCAACACAGCAAGCCAGGAAGTCCGCCGCTTCGGGCAAGGCGGCGGTGGCTGGAGAACTCAGCGGCAAGAGCGCCTCGCAGACGCCGGACAAGGGCCTGGCCGGAGACATCACGCGGCGCAAGGAAGAGAAGGCCAAGGACATCCCAGCCCTGCGCTACGACGACTACACGCTGGGCGTGGAGCTACAGGTCGCCTCCAAGCGCCACGAACAGATCGAGTCCTTGAAGAAGATCATCGATCTGGGGCCGAGCCCGGCAGAGGCGCCTGAGCTCACCTTCCGACTCGCCGAGCTCTACTGGGAGGAGTCGAAGTATCACTTCTTCGAGGCCAACCGGAAAGACGACGAGATCTTCAGGGCGAGGGCAGAGCAGAACCGCGCCGCGCTCGCGAAGGCCGAGGAAGAGAAGAAGCAGAGCCTGGGGCGCGTCACTCACTTCCAGAAGCTCGCCATCGACCAATACAGCTCGATCATCCGCAAATATGCCAAATACGAGCGCATGGACGAGGTGCTCTTCTATCTGGCCAAGACCATGTGGGACGCTGGCCAGGAGAAGAACTCGATCACCGTCTATCGGAAGCTGATCAAGGATCACTCGACGTCCAAGTTCCTGCCCGATGCCTACGTCGCGATCGGCCAATTCTACTTCAATGGCGCGCAGGGCAGACCCGACTACCTGTCCAGAGCCCTGCTCTCGTTCGAAGAGGCAGCGCGCTTCACCGACAGCCAGGTCTATGGCTACGCGCTCTATATGCAGGCCTGGTGTCACTTCAACATGTCCGACCACGCAGCCGCCGCCGAGATGTTCAAGGCGGTCATCTACCTGGGGGATATCCAGGGCGCCAAAGCCGACGCGAGGACCTCGTCGCTGGCGCGCGAGGCACGCAACGACTTCGTCCGGGCCTACAGCAACTTCGGCGACGCCTTCACGGCCAAGACCGAGTTCCAGAAGGTCGGCGGTGCCGAGCAGTGGTGGAACATGCTCAAGGCCCTGGCCGGCCTCTATTACGTAGACGGTAAGGATAAAGAGGCGACCATCGTCTACAAGATTATGCTCAACGAGCGGCCGCTCTCGCCCGAGGCGCCCTTCTTCCAGGGCCGCATCGTCGATTGCATCATGCGCGTCGGCGACAAGCGCAAGACGAGCGAGCAGGTCCGTGAGCTGGTCCGCATCACCCAAGAGGTCGAGCGCGCCGGGGTCATCGTCACGGAGAACGACAAGAAGGAATTCGAGGCGGCCAAAGAGCTGTCCGAGCGCACCCTGTCGAACCTGGCGGTCAACTGGCACAACGAGGCCAAGAAGACGCGCGACGAGAACACCTTCCTGCTCGCCGCCGACGTCTATCAGGACTACCTCGACATCTTCCCGAGGGCCGCGAAGAGCTACGACATGCGATTCTATTACGCGGAGCTCCTCAACGACCATCTCAACAAATTCGACCGGGCCGCCGAGGAATACACGCAGGTCGTCCTGATGGATATCGCGCGCATGGAGCCACAGCCCGACGAGAATGGCGAGGCACCCGAGCCGCAGAAGCCTGGCAAGTGGTTGGAGAACGCCAGCTACAACGCCATCCTCGCCTTCAACGTGGTCGCCACACAGTTCGAGCGGACCGAGAAGCTGCCCGAGAGCGATGGCAAGAACAGCCTCCCGATTCCGGCCATCAAGCAGCAACTCCTCGAGGCCTGCCTGCGCTACATCAAATACGTGCCCACAGGGAATCAGCGGACCAACGTCATGTACATGGCCGCCCAGATCTTCTACCGCTACAATCACTTCGAGCGCTCGACCCCGATCTTCGCGGCCATCGCGCTGGAGTATCCCGAGTCGGAGGTAGCAGTTCCCTCGGCGAACCTGGTGCTCGACGCCTTCAACCTCCAGGAGGACTGGGCGCAGATGAACGAGTGGGCGCGCAAGTTCTATGCGGAGCCACGCCTGGCCAAGCGGGACTTCAAGGCCGAACTGGGCAAGCTGATCGAAATGAGCTCGTTCAAGCTCATCTCCGAGCTGGAGGCGAAGCAGGACTTCGTCGGCGCGGCCAACACCTACCTGACCTTCGTGGGTGAGTTCCCGAAGAGCGAGCTTGCCGATCAGGCGCTGTTCAACGCCTCGATCGACTTTTTCAAGGGCAAGCAGATCAACCGCTCGCTGGAGGTCTGCGCCCGCCTCATCGCGGAGTATCCCAAGTCGCGCTTCCTGCCGCAGTGCCTCTACGCCAACGGCGAGACCTACGAGATGGTCGGCGACTTCGAGCTCGCCGCGCAGAGCTACGAGGCCTACGCCAACGCCTACGCCAAGCAGGATGCCAAGTCGTCCGCGTCCGCCGCCAGTGGGGCCAAGTTCGAGCAGGACAAGGCTCAGACGGGCCTGTTCAACGCCGGCGTGTTCCGCGAAGGCCTGGGCCAGCCGCGCGAGGCCCTCAAGAACAGGTCGCTCTACCTGGACCTGTGGCCGAACAGCAAAGACGCCGAGGCGCTCTCGCTGTCGATGAACGAGCTCCTCGAGAAGACGGGCCAGACGGGCAAGGCGCTTCAGCGGCTCGACGACTACGTCAAGGAGCACAGCCGGAACCCGGACAAGGTCCTCCAGGGACTGCTCAAGATCCTCAAGATCTACGAGAAGGCGCAGCGCCCCAAGGACCTCGAGCGCACGCTCCGGCTCATCCACGACTTTGCCTCGAAACTCACGCACGCGCAGCGCGACAAGCTCGGCGTGCAGGCCATGGAGGCCGTGGCGCGGGCGGCTTACTGGTCCATCGAGCCCGAATTCGACGCCTACGCACGCATCTCGTTCCCCGAGGACGAGAAGAAGCTCAAGGGCGTGATGGAGGCCAAGCAGAAGGCCCTGGTGGGCGCCGAAAAGCGCTACTCCGAAGTCATCCTGATGAAGATCGCCGAGCCGGCCATCTGTTCGCTCTACAAGATCGGCCTGCTCTACAAGAATTTCGCGGATCAGCTGGGCAACGCGCCGATTCCCAAGATGCCGTTCCCTCAGCAGCTCAACCCCATCAGGCACCTGATGGATCGGCCGTGGGACAAGTGGCCGGCCGACTACAAGGAGGCCATCCCCGAGGCCGACTTCGAGAACATCAAGGCACAGCTCGCGGAGGCGGAAGAGCAGTTCAAGCAGGCCTACCGCGATCAGCTGTTCGAGTTCGCCATGCCCCTGGAGGAGAAGGCCGCCGACGGCTTCCTGCTGGCCGTCCAGGAGTCGCGCAACCTGGCGATCTACAACGACTGCGCGCGTGAGGCGCTGGCCCTGCTCGCGGAGAAATACAGGCCGAGCCAATTCCCGCGCGTCACCGAGCACCTGGCCGAGATCAAGCTCGAGGCCAGCGGCACGCAAGCTGGCAATGGCCTGATCGCCCACATCGTCGCGCCGCTCACCGACGGTGCCCCCTCGACGGAGGCGATCCAGCGGGCGGCCTCGACGACCGCGCCAGGCGCGGCGCCGAAGAGGCCCCAGGCAGCGCCTCAGGCTCAAGGCCGGACGCCGGCACCAGCCACGCCTTCACGTTCGTCGAGCCCGTCCACCACCGATGGCGACGAGCTCTTTGAACCGGACGAAGAGGGGCTCTTCTGAGCCGCACTCGACAGAGAACGAGATCACGGGCAGGCGTCTGACCTGCCCCATCCACGCCGATGGATGGACCGGCGGCGGGCATCCACGAGCTGCGCAAGACAGGATTTCTCCCATGAACCAAACATCACGTCCGAACCTCCCGTCGCTCCTGGGCCTCCTGGGCCTCGCCGCGCTCTTGGTAGCGCCAGGCTGCGCGAGCCAGCCCAAGGCGCCCGTCCAGAGCCAGGCCGCCCCCGAAGAAGCCCGCCCGAACGATGGCCAGCCGCTCAGCCGCGCCCTGCGCCTGTTCGAGGACGCGCTGGCCTCCTTCGAGGAGCAGAAATCGCTCAAGGTCCACGACTGGGAGTTGCTCGAGAAGAAATTTCAGGCCGCCATCGCCGCCGACAGCCAGTTCGCCGAGGCCTACTACAACCTGGGCGCCGTCTATGAGCGGATGCGCCGCCCCGAGGATGCCCGGCAGGCCTACCAGCGCGCGCTCCAGCTCAAGCCCCACTTCAAGGAGGCTGCCGAAAACCTGGCGCTGCTCCTCCAGAGCGAGGGCCGCCTGGGCGACGCGCTGGCCATGATCCAGGAGCTCCTGCGCCTGTATCCCGAAGACGGCGCGGCGCGTGCCCGCCTGGCCGCGCTCTACCTGGCCGCCGCAGATCACAAGCAGGCCATGCACCACGCCCGCGAAGCCTTGATGCGCGATCCCAAGAACCTGACCGCCTACAAGGTCATGATGAGCAGCTACCTCGATCGCAACAACCTCGACATGGCTCGCCTGGTGGCGCTGCGGGCGACGAAGCTCGATGAGAACGACCCCGAGCTCTACTACATGATGGGCATCATCCAGGAGCGCCAGGGCGACCAGGTGGGCGCCATCTATCAATACAATCGCGCCATCGGACTGCGAGACGACTTCCTGCGCGCCCGGATCCGCATCGCCCAGATCGCGACGAAGCACGCCGACTGGAGCACTGCGGCGGCGCAGTATCAGAAGATCGTCCAATACACCCCGACCAACCTCGAGGCGCGCTTGAACCTGGGCATCGCCTACAAGGGCCTCGACGAGATCGACAAGGCGATGGCCGAATACGACGCCATCCTCCAGTCGCAGTCGCCCCTGGCGCTGGCCCACTTCGCGATGGGCATCCTGTTCCAATCCCACAAGGACCTGCCCGAACAGGCGCTCGAGCACTACAAGCAGTTCGTGGCCAAATCGACGACCACCGTGCCCGCCAACCATGCCGTCTTCGAGAAGATCCGCGAGTGCGAGCAGACTCTGCGCGAGATCGCCGAGGCCAAGGCCGCCGAGGAGCGCGCTGCCCGCGAGGCCGAGGTTCAGCGTCAGCGCGAAGAGGAGCAGCGCCGGATCGAGGAGGCCAACAAGCTCGCCGCAGAGAAGGCCCAGGAAGAGGCTGAGCAGGCCGCGCGCCAGAAGGCTGCGCAGGAGCTGCTCGACGGCAAACCGACCGAAGAGGGCGCCACGCCTGCCGCAGCAGAACCCGCGGCCGAGGGAGCAGCGGTAGAACCCGCGCCAGAGCCCACAGCCGAGGGAGCTGCGCCAGGGGAGGCTGACGCCACGCCGACGACCTCTGACGACGCCCCACTCGATGAGCCAGAAGGCGCCTGAGCTTCTCGTTCGACCCCAGGGCCACCGAACGTCGGCTCACGCCTGGCGCGGTGCCTCGTGGGAGAATCGGTGTTCAGGTCCCCGACAGGCACGAAATCACCACTGTTGAACCTCGAAAAGCGCGCGGCCCCGTGTTAAGGGCGCCTTTTTTTCGAGACTGGAGGGTTCCATGAAACGTGTCTTGATGTGCCTCGTTGCGCTGAGCTTGCTGGCCCCGGTCGTTGCCCTGGCCGCCGAGAA
>JAISIF010000112.1 GCA_031262165.1 Myxococcales bacterium
AGATCCTGCTCGACTCGAGTTTCCGCCCCTTGCTCGAAGCGGCGCTCGACCCCTACCAGCTCACGCCCGAAGCCATCGTCTCGCTCGTCTTGGGCCGCGCGCCGCCCGACGGCTCCCCCTTCGTCCATGACGGTCGCGACTTTGCGCCGCTCCTGCGCCAGTTCGTCGCGGGCGAGCTCGACGCGGATCGCCTCGACTACCTGCGCCGCGACTCGCTCTACACCGGCGTGAGCTACGGCCACGTGGACCTCGACTGGCTCATCGAGAACACCATGCCGATCGAGGTCGGCACGTCGGTCCAGCTCGGGCTGTCCACGGCCGCCATCTTCGCGTTCGAGGACTTCCTGCTCTCTCGCTTCCACATGTTCGTGTCGGTCTATTTCCACCACACGAGCGTGAACTTCGACGCCATGCTCGAGCGCTTCCTCCAGGAGGCCGACGGCGACTTCGAGTTGCCCGCCGATCCCGAGCGCTTTGCGCAGTGCGACGACGTGGCCCTGTTCCACGCGCTGCGCGCCTCGGCCAACCGCTGGGCCCGCCGCATCGTGTTGCGCCAGCCCTACCGCCTCGCGATCCAGGCCACGCAGATGGACAAGGGCTACGACATCGAGGCGATCGGCCAGGCGTTCGAGCGCGAGGGGATCGACCACTTCGTCCGCGAGTCGATTGGCCTTCTCTCGAAGCAGCGCGGCCTGAGCTCGATCCCGATGCACGTCGTGGATCTGCACGCAGGCACGACCACGCCCATCGCCGACTACACGCCGCTCTACCAGCGCTACGCGGGCGCGCTGCACTTCAAGCGCATCTACTGCGCGCCAGAGCACGCCGACCGTGCCGCGCGGATCGTCTCCCAGCACCTGCGTGGGTCAACGCTGCCAAAGGCATGAGCGGGAGCCCGACAGGGGGTTGCCGCTCACTTGGCCCATCCCCAACTTGGCGCCTTCTCTCCACATCTGATGAGGGCGCAGACATGGGACGCATCGTTCGGCTGAAGGGACGCGAAATTCTCGACTCACGCGGCATGCCCACGGTGGAGGCCGAGCTCGATCTCGACACTGGGCTCAAGGTCCGAGCCGCTGTGCCATCCGGCGCTTCCACTGGCCAGAACGAGGCGCTCGAGCTGCGCGACGGCGACGCCTCGCGCTACCGAGGCAAGGGCGTTCTCCAGGCCGCACGGAACATCGACGAAGAACTCGCACGGCTCCTGAACGGCCGCGATCCTCGGGACCAGGCGGCGCTCGATCACGCGATGATCGAGCTCGATGGAACACCGGACAAGTCACGCCTGGGCGCCAACGCGATCCTGGCCGTGTCCCTGGCGCTCGCGCGGGCTGGCGCGGCGCTCAGTGGCCTGCCGCTCTACCGCTACCTCGGCGGCACGGACGCCCGCACGCTGCCGATCCCGATGATGAACCTGCTGAACGGCGGGGCGCACGCGCTGAACTCGCTCGACTTCCAGGAGTTCATGGTCATGCCCATCGGCGCGCCGAATTTTCGAGAGGCGCTGCGCTGGGGTGTCGAGGTGTTCCAGGCCCTGAAGGAGCGCCTCAAGTCGCACAAAAAATCCACGGCCGTCGGTGACGAGGGCGGCTTCGCGCCAGAGCTCTCCTCTCAAGACGAGGCCATCGAGATGCTCCTCGAGGCGATCCGGGCGGCTGGCTTTGAGCCGGGCACGCAGATCGCCCTGGCCATCGACGCGGCGGCGAGCGAACTCCACGAGGATGGCCGCTACAAGTTTCGGCGGAGCGGCGGGCCTGACCTCGACTCCCAGGCCATGATCGATGCCTGGGCAGATTGGGCCGCGCGATACCCCATCGTCTCCATCGAGGATCCGCTCGCGGAGGGCGATTGGGCATCGTGGACATCGCTCACCGAGCGCCTGGGACAGCGCGTCCAGATCGTGGGCGACGACCTGTTCACGACGAACATCCGCTACCTCCAGCGCGGCATCGAGGAGGGCGCGGCCAACGCGATCCTGATCAAGCCCAACCAGATCGGGACCCTCACCGAGACGCTGGACGCCATCCGGCTCACGTGTTCGGCTGGCTTCCAGTGCGTCGTGTCGCATCGCTCGGGTGAGACCGAAGATGACTTCATCGCCGACCTGGCCGTGGCCACGAACGCGGGCGAGATCAAGACGGGTTCGGCGTCGCGCTCAGAGCGTTTGGCCAAATACAACCGCCTGCTGCGCATCGAGGAGGAGTTGGGCAGCGCGGCCCAATTCGGCGTGCTCGATCCGATCTGGCGAATGCGGTGAAGAAAATTCGAATTCAATAAAAACAAAACAGCCCCGCGATTCGATTGAATTGAACCGCGAGGCTGGTTTTGTTTTGAGCGAACGACTCAGTGATTACGGCAGGCTAATCCTCGCATACCCATTTCCAGTGTGACCTGTTTCAGTCCCGCCACCTGGGGCTGGGAAAGCGGTGTTCCCGGCGATGATCTGAGCCTCGGAGAGGTAATAGCTGCTGTCCAATAGCCATTGAGCGGCATCTGCGGGATTCCCCGATGACCATGTCGCGAATGCGCTGGGGGTATAAATCCAGCCAGAACCGCCGCCACCACTAGAGTTTCTACCATCG
>JAISIF010000168.1 GCA_031262165.1 Myxococcales bacterium
GGGCAACAGCGCCCTGTCCCCAGGCTCGAAGCTCGCCCTGCTTCACGAGATCGTCGAAGGGCACCGTCGGCTCGACGAGAGCTGCGCCCGCGTGCTCTTCGCATGCACGGGCTGTGGCCGCTGCACCGAGGCATGCCCCAGCCGTGTCCCGGTCCGCGAGATCCTTCAGCGCGCGCGTGCCATCTGCGCCGAGGAGGGCGAGGCGCCGAGCGCCATCGACGAGCTCAAGGCGCGCATGGCGCAATCCCAAAACCCCTTTGGCGCCGATCTCTCGGCCCTGGGCCGCGCCCTGTGCGCTGATAGCGAGGGCCGCGTCTATTTCCCGGGCTGCACGGCGTTGGCGCGCGAGCAGAACGTCGTGCGGGGCGCGCTCGACGCGGCAGCGGGCTTCAACCTGCGCCTGACCCTGGCCGAGGCCAGCGCCTGCTGCTGCGGCCACCCGCTGTGGGCCGCTGGGCTCAAGGCCGAGTTCGCCGAGCACGCCAAGGCGTTTGCGCGGCGCGTCGAAAACCTGAGCGAGCTCGTCGTCGGCGATCCTGGCTGCATGGTGACGTTCACGCGCCTCTACAGAGCGGCTGGCGTGGACCTCAAACCGCGGCCGGTCCTGCTCATTCAGCTCCTCGAAGAGCGGCTCGACCACGCCTTTGGCCGGGCACCGCTCTCGATGAAGCTCACCTACCACGAGCCCTGCAAGCTCAGAGACGAACTCGACTGCCGCGACATGCCGCGCCGCCTGCTGCGCGCCGCCGTGGGCGATTTCCACGATCCAGATCCGCGCGACAACGTGTGCTCGGGCGGAGGGCTCCTCCAGTGGACCCACCCCGGCATCGCCGCGGATCTGACGCGCGCCCAGAGCCGACTGATGCGCCACCCCGAAACCCGCCTCGTCACGCCATGCCCCAGCGCCCTGCGCAGGTTCAGGCAGTCGGGGCTCGAGGCCATCGACCTCTACAGCGTCTTGGCACGCTGGATCGCGTTCAGGAACGAGGAGTTCTGAATCAGCGACCTGACTGTGTCGATTGATGCGTCGCGCTGAATCGCAAGGGACGTTGCCTGCAAGGCAGGGCGGTCGAGTTCTATTTTTTTGATCTCGAATCGGGATGTGTCGGGGCCTTGCGTGCAACGCCCTGCGGTCGTCCTTCGACAAAAACACGACGGGCGTTGCACGCAACGCCCCTACGAAGACACGCCTCGATCTTGGTCGAAATACAGAACTCGATTGCCCTGCGTGCAAGGCCTCCCCGGCAGAGTGATTCAATCATTCAAAATCAGTCGCATCGAAGCGAAGCGAATCAATGAATTGCATCAATCGCGTGGAATACATGTTTGGCAGCGCAACTATTACGAGCACATCGTCCGCGGTGATGAATCAATTGAGGAATAAGTCCTTACTGCGCCCCTACATTCGATTCAGCGAAGTCAAATCAAATGGTTTGTTGAATTGCCGTCCGAGTCGATCTTTTCCGCGCTCAATGCCGCTTGCCGCCTCGCCGACGCCTCTTTTTATGCGAGGGATTCGACGGGCTCACTGAATTGGGCGCCAGCGCGAGTGCCCAGCGCTCACGCCGCAGGGCCAGCACCTCGCGCAGGACGACCTGGATCACGGCCACGAGGGGGACGGCGGCGAGCGCGCCAAGCAGGCCCGCCATGTCGGTCATGACGAGAAGTGCCAGCATGCTCACGAGCGGGTTGATGTTGACCGTCTGGCGATACACGAGTGGGCTGAGCACGTGGTTTTCGACCTGTTGGTAGAGCACGCAGTAGATGGCTGTCCCGAGGCCCTTCCACACCCCGCCCGTTGCCAGGGCCACGAGCGACAGGAGGATGCCCGCCAGCGTGTTGCCGACGAACGGCACGAGGCTCGACAGCCCGCTGATGATGCCGAGCGGCAGGAAGTAGGGCACGCGGATGATGGCCAGAAAGATCGAGGTACACAGCGCGTTGGTGCCCACCACCATGGCCAGGCCAGAGGCAAAGCCACCGATGGAACGGTAGAGATCCTCGACGAGCCGCACGTAGCGCGCTTGGCGATTCGGCAAGGCCTCGGCGAGCAGGCCTCGGATGAGGGTCGGCGCAAAGGCGAGCATGAACAGAGTGAGCACGATCACCGTGACGATGCCGGTGAAGCCCGTGACCACTTGCCCCGCAGCCTTGAGCGCCGATGGCGCGGCCTGTTCGATCCAGCGCGGCAGCTCGCTGAGGAAATCAGACAGACGCGACTCGATCTGGAAGACGCTGTCCAACCTGTTCCACAGCGACGACTCGCGGATCGACTCGATGGCCTTTGGAAGAGACGACATCAGCGCCACGCCCTGCTCGACGGCCAGAGGCGCGAACAAAAACCCGAAGCCCGTGACCGCGCCGAGGAGGAGCAGGAAGACGATGGCGATGGCGAGCGTCCTGTTCAGGTGAAGCCGAACGAGCCCTTCGACCGCGTGGTTGAGCGCGACCGAGAGGATCGCGGCCACGGCGATGAGCGTGAAGGCAAAGCGCGCCTCGAACAGGACATAGATGGCGGCGCCGATCAGGCAGAGCACGCCCGCGATGGCGAGCAGGGTCTGCGGCCTGACCTGCGAGCGTGGCGGCGTGAACGGCGGGAGCTCCTCTGGGCGGGCCATCGTGCGCGAAAGGTGGGGACGGCAACCTGGAAAGGCCAGCCATCGTGCGCTCGCCACCTCTCCGCGCGATCCGCGATCTTCGGTCTGCATCGTCGGCCTACAGCCTCAGGACGCCCTACCCTGCCTCGATGCCCGCCAGGGAAGGCGATTGTGACGATGGGCTGAGGCCTTATCCGTCAATCATCTCGTCCCCTCCCGCTCGTCCGTGAACGCCAGCCTTCGTTGCTTCGCGCTTCACTCCCCTCCACGAAGCGCCCGCCTCTCGCCTCGCCTGGCGTTTCCCGTCCTTCGCATTGCTCGGTCCTCATCGAGGGATAAGGCCTGGGTCTAGGCCCTCTTCTCTGCCCCCCATCGCTGCGCGTCGGTCCTCTCCCGTCAGCTCTGCGAGGGAAGCGATCGCGGGGCATTCGAGGCGCTCTTCCCCGAATGAAACAGCGCCTCCCACCCTCTCCCATTCACGAGAGATGGCGCCGATGGCTTTCGTTCTCTCGGCTCCCTTCTCAGAGTGAGTTGGTCCGAAGGGCCTGGAGGGAGTGGGCGCATCTGTGGCCTTTTCGACACATCGTCCCCATCTTTTTTGACAAAGACGCGCGCGGCACTGCCGCTCCAGTTTTCAGGACCTGACAGTCCTGTGTGTGAAGGGAGTGCGATGAAAGCGATCGTCTATTTCGGCCCTGGGGACATCCGGCTCGAAGAGATGCGCGATCCCGATCTCGAAGCCGCCTCGGACGCCATCGTTCGACTCACGGCGAGCGCCATCTGTGGCTTCGATCTGCAGATCGCTCGCGGAAGCGTGCCTCAGATGCGCCCTGGCACCATCCTCGGCCACGAGGCCGTGGGCGTCATCGAGGACCTGGGGGAGGACATCCGCAACTTCGAGATCGGCGACCGCGTCCTCCTCTGCCCGACCCTCGCCTGCGGGGCCTGCCGCCAATGTCGACGCGGCCACTACGCCCATTGCACCCGAGCCAATCCCAACGGCCCCAGCTTTGGCGCAGCCATGTTCGGCGGCCCAGCGCCGAGTGGCCCGTTCCATGGCCTGCAGGCCGAATACGCGCGCGTCCCATTTGCCCACACGACCCTGCTCCACTTGCCCGAGAGCCTGAGCGACGCCGATGGCCTCGCCCTCACCGACGCCATCCCGACGGGCTTGTTCGCCATCCGCCTGACACAGCTCAGGCCAGGCCAGTCGCTCGCCGTGTTTGGCTGTGGCCCTGTCGGCCAGCAGGCCATCGCCTTTGCCCAGCGCATTGGTGCGGGCCGCATCTTCGCAATCGACCGCTTGGCGAGCCGACTCGAAGCAGCGCGCGCACGAGGTGCAGAGGCCATCGATCTGGAGCGCGAGGATCCCGTGGAGGTCATCGATCGCCTGACACAGGGCGAGGGCGTCGATTGCGTCATCGACGCTGTCCCGATCGACGCGCTGCCCTCACGCCTCAGCGCGCCAACGGAACTCGATGGCAACAGCCACCGACAGAGGAATGGGACTACCAGGGACCGCCTCCTGCCCCTGCTGGAGACGCTGCGCAGCGCCGAGCTTCCCCTCACGGACGCGAGCGAACAGGCCTTCGAGTGGAGCTGCGCCGTGGCAGGCAAGAGCGGGACGCTGGCCATCCTCTGCTTCCAGCCTGGCCAGGTGCAGCGCTTTTCCTTGGCATCGGCGCTCCAGAAAAACCTGACGCTGCGCCTGGGCACTTGCCACCACCGCAAATACCTGCCGCGCCTCATCGAGAAATCTCAGACGAGGCGCGTTCAAGAGCACTGCTACGGGAGCCGCGCGCTGGAGGATGAGCCGCTGGAGCTCCTCTCGATGGAGCGATCCATCGAGCAGCGCTTCTTCGACCTGAGCCCGTGGGAGTGACGAGCGCTCAAAAAACGTCTGAGGCGGGAGCTTCCTGACAGACGGAAGTGAAGAGCGAAGCAACGAAGACTGGCGTTTCACGGACAAGTGGGGCGACGGGATAATGAAGGGATAGGTCCCAAGGCCGAGTCCGTCATTGCGATCGAAGCAATCCATTTTATTTGCCGAGTTTGATCGTCAATGGATTGCTTCGTCGCTGCGCCTCTCGCACACTCGCAATGATGTATTATTCAATAGATCACTCAAAACTTGAAGCCGATGTCCGAGGCGCGATCGCAATCAATTGATTGATTCATATTTATAATGAATACAATCACAATACCTTGAGAAACCGCGCGAGGATCTTCTTTTCGCCAATTCCGGGGAAGCGCACGACGAGGGTCGCGTTGGGGCCCATCGGCGTGTTCTTCGACACGACGACGCCTTCGCCAAAGCTGCCGTGGAAAACCCTATCTCCAGGTCCGGGCAGCCGCGCGCCGCTCGACTTGAGCGCGGCACGGCGCTCGAAATCTGAACGCTGATCGAAGTCGTCCTCGGCGGAGGAGGGCAAGGGGTCGAAGGAGGCCCGCTCTCGCTCGATGACGGGCGCTCCCGCCGATCGGACAGGCGTCGTTCCCATGCCCCTCCGAATCTGAGGTCTCGGATGGAGCTGGGCTGGCTGTGGGGCATCCGCGCGAACCGAGCGCTGCGAGGTGAAGTCGAACAGCTCGGGCGGGATGTCCTTCAGGAAGCGCGACGGATCGTTGAACTGCATGTTTCCGAAGAGCGAGCGCGTCCTGGCCAGTGAGAAGAAGAGGCGGAGCTTGGCGCGCGTGATGCCGACGTAGCAGAGGCGCCTCTCCTCGGCGAGCTCCTCTGGGTCGGGGCCGAGCCCGCTCGCGTTCCAGCCAACGGCCCGCATGTGCGGAAACACGCCCTCTTCGAGCCCGGTCAGGAACACCGCGTCGAACTCGAGGCCCTTGGCCGCGTGCAGCGTCATCAGCGAGACCTTGCCCGAGCTGTCCTCGCTGTCTGCGTCACCGAGCAGGCTCACCTGTTCGAGGAAGGCCTCCAGCGGCGTGAGCTCGATCGAGAGCCAGGCGTCGTCGCTCGAAAGCTGCTCTCCGATGCGCGCGCGCGCCTGGTCCGACTCGGCGCGCATCCGATCGAACTCGCCAGCGGCGCCCAGAAACTCGCGCAGATTCTCGGCGCGCTCGGACGACTCCTCGGTCCCCTCGGCTTGCAGCGCGCGCACGAGGCCGCTGATGTCGAGCATCCGATCGAACGCGACGCGGGCCTCCCCTGCCCCGGCCACCTCTTCCGTCAGGCGCTCGACGAGCTCGCGAAAGCCCCGCAGACGCTTGATCACCCCCGCGTTCAGCTTCGGGATCTCGGCGACGCGCTCGAGCGCCTCGAAGATGGAAATGCCCTCCGCGCCCGCGAACGCCTGGAGCCGCTCGACCGTGGTGCTGCCGATACCGCGCGCGGGCTTGTTGATGACGCGCAACAGATCCGCGTCCGAACGCGGGTTGATGGCCAGGCGCAGGTAGGCACCTGCGTCCTTGATCTCCTCGCGGTCGTAGAACGCGCGGCCGCGCACCACGCGGTAGGGCACGCCCGACAGACGCAACGCCTCTTCGAGCACGCGCGACTGGGCGTTGACCCGGTAGAACACGGCCATGTCGGCGAACGAGGTGCCCTTGCGCGCGAGCGACTGGATGCGCTGGGCCACGAGCTTGGCCTCGTCGCGCTCGTTGCCCGCGAACAAGAGCTCGAAGGGCGCTCCCTGATCGCGATCGGTCCACAGGCGCTTCTCGGCGCGGCGCGGGTTCTTGGAGATGACCGCGTAGGCCGCGTCCAGGATGGCGCCGTCCGAGCGGTAGTTCTGTTCGAGCTTGACCACGGCCGCGCCCGGGAAGTGCTTCTCGAACGCGAGGATGTTCGCGGGATCGGCGCCGCGCCAGCGATAGATCGACTGGTCGTCATCGCCCACGGCGCACAGGTTGTCGCAGCCCGGCGGGCACAGGAGCCGGATGAGCGCGTATTGGATGGGGTTAGTGTCCTGGAACTCGTCGACGAGCACGTATTCGAAGCGGCGGCGATAGTGGTCGAGCACGTCCGCGTCGCGCCGGAAGAGCTCCACGAGCTCGAGCAGCAGCCCGCCGAAGTCGATGGCGTTGGCCGCGCGCAGGAGCTGCTCGTAGCGCTCATAGACGTCGCGCACCTGAGTGCCGACGCGATCGAGTGGCGAGGCCGTGAGCGCCGAGGGCCGCTTGCCCTCGTTCTTGGCCTGGTCGATTCGGAAGCGCGCCTGCTGCGGCTTGAGCTCCTCCTCGAAGCCCAGCTCCTTGATGGCGCGCCGGATGAGCTGCATCGAGTCGCCGTCGTCGTAGATGACGAACGAGCGCGTCAGGCCCACGCGCTCGGCCTCGCGCCGCAGGAGTGTCGCGCCCAGGGCGTGGAACGTCGAGACCTGGCACGAGGCAGCCACGGGGCCGAGCAGTTGGAACAGGCGGCCGCGCATCTCGTCGGCAGCCTTGTTCGTGAACGTGACGGCCAGGATGCGCCAGGGCGCCACGCGGCGGCGCAGGGCGAGGTGGGCAACGCGGTGGGTGATGACGCGCGTCTTGCCACTGCCAGCGCCAGCCAAGACGAGCAGCGGGCCCTCACCGTGGAGCACGGCAGCCCTCTGCGCGTCGTTCAGGGGGGCGAGGAGCGGATCGGCGAATGGGTCGCCATCCAGCCCCAGGATCGTGTTTCCACCGTCGGAAAAGGGGTCGTCGTCCCAGGAGTCGTTCATGGGGCGGCGCCTAAATCGAGGGCGCCAGGAAAGTTCAATCGAAATCACCCAGAAGGGTGCGGGTCACAGGACATGATCTTGGGTCGAGGGCAGGAGAATCGAGTCCTGTGTGTTGGATGTCGAAAGAGGCGTGTAGGGGAACGGCGTGCCGTGCCCATCGTGTCTGTGTCGGAAAGGTGTTCGACAGGGCACGGCACGCCGTTCCCCTACGAAACGCAACGCACTCGATCGAAATCGCCAGCGCCCAATTGCCTCGCCGCGGCGAATCGCCTCGTTGACATCGGCCTTCAATTCGATAGGCCGCGCGCCGTTTTTTCGACGCCTTCCGGCCGCCCCTCTTCAAAAGGAGTCCCCCATGCCGAAGATGCCCAAGCTCCCCAAGATTTCGAAGCTCTCCCCCGCGCACCTCAAGGCGCTGGCCAACGCGAAGCTCTCCGATCTGATCGTCGCGGAGGTGGGTCGCGCCAAGGCGCGCATCGCGGAGCTCAGGCGGGTCTACCCTTCCGCGCCGCCCACCGAGCTGGCCGAGCGCCTGGCCGATGCGAAAAAGACCATCGCTGGGACCTCGGGCGCTGTCAGCGGCATCTTCGGGCTCGTCTCCGTGCCCTTCGACATGGTGCTCGTCGCCTATCTGCAGCTCTCGGTCATGATCGACGTGGCCGTGCTCCATGGCGCCAACCTCAAGTCCACGCGCGCGCAAGACGAGCTCATCGACCTCTTGCACTACGCCAACGGCCTCGACCCCGTGGTCCGCGCCAGCCCACGCGTGCTCGGACAGCTCGCCTTCACATTGCTCAGGCACTGCGGCCTGCCGCAGTTCGGGCGCGCCATCCCGGTCATCGCCTCACCCGTGACGGCCTGGCTGAACAACAAGGCCATCGTCCGCGCCTGCCACGAGGCCATCGTGTTCTATGGCCAGGAGAAGAAGGACCAGCAGCACGCCGAGAAATCGGAAAAAGCGGAGAAGGAGAAGAAGTCCGCGCAGGCATGATTGATTGATGAAGATGAAGTGGTGGTAATTTTTGAATTCGAGATCTCGTGAATTCGAATTCTCGGATTCACTGAATCGAAGAGGGCGCCCCGATGAGAGGCGCCCTTTGTTTTGATGTCGAGAGCGTATCGATTTCCACATTTGACCTGTCCTGTGCCTGTCAGTTCACACATGGCGTTCGGTTCCAGGTGTTCTGGAGCACGGTCGTGGGCGTTAAAGGCGGTGACCTCTCAGGAGACACACGGAGGTCGAACACATGGCGTCGTCGCGATGGCAGCAGGAGGAGCGATTCAGGACAGTGCGGGATTTTTCAGCGCTCGATGGCGGGGAAGTCGTTGGCTCTGGCGGGTGGGCATCGGGCGAGCACCTCGCGCGCATCGACAACCTGATGGCCATGGGCCGCCAATGCCTGTGCGTCCGCGATCGGGAAGAAGGCCACGCGCTGCTCCTGGCCCACGCGATGGACGCTGCCGAGGCGGACATCGGGCTGCTCTTCGAGGTGTCGTCCGTGGGAAGAGGCCGCCTCGTCGCGGCTCAGGGGCGCCCTCACCTCCCGGCGCTCTGTGAGAGTCTCTGCCATCAGCGTGAACTGCCGCTGGACATCGAGCTGGCCGCGCTCTTCCACGAGAAGCTCCAACTTCCGAGGCACGCGCGCTTCTTCGAGACGCCGCTCATCGGGCGGGACGGCCCCTGCGGCGTGCTCGTCTTCTTTTGGCTTCAGTCGCCCGCGGACGAGTCGGAGGGCATCGAGGGCACGGCGCACGATCCCTATTTGGAGCGCGTGGCCGAACAGTGCGCCCAGTGCCTCGAACATCTGCGGATCTGCTGGAGCCTCGACCAAGCCCTCGAGCGCGTCGAGGAGGTCACCCAACAGCAGCGGCAGCAGAAGGCCTTCTTCAGCGCCGTCGCTCACGAGCTGCGCTCGCCCATGAACGCTCTGCTCGGCGGGCTCCAGCTCTTCGCCGAATCGGGCCGTGGATTGACCTCGATCGAGACGCGCGTCGGTCGCGTCATTCAAAGAGCGCTTCAATGCCAGGCACGCCTCATCGACGACCTGACCGATCTCGGGCGGCTGGGCATCGATCGGCTCAGCATTCAGATGTCCTGCTGCGACCTGACCGAGCTGCTCTCGCTGTCGCTCGACAAGCTCCAAGGAGAGATCGATGCCTCGCGCGTCCAGCTACGCGCCGATCTCGGCCCTGGCCCGCTGCTCGTCGAGGCAGACGGCGATCGTCTCGCGCAGATCTTCGACAACCTCCTCTCCAATGCCCGGCGTCACACCGAAGAGGGCTTCATCGAGGTGAGCGCGGCGCTCGAGTCGGGCGAGGCCGTGGTCCGCGTCGAGGACAGTGGGGGCGGCATGGCCCAGGCGCGGCTCGACGCGCTGTTCGAACCTTTTTGGAGCGCGAAAGCGCGCTTCGACGAGCAGAGCGGCGGCATGGGCATTGGCCTGAGCATCGCGCACGAGCTCGTGGTCCGGCAGAAGGGACAGCTGACGGCGGCAAGCGACGGCATTGGCAAGGGGAGCCGCTTCGAGGTGCGCTTTCCCTTGATGACGCCAGGGAACGATGGCGACCGCCCGCTCGAATAGAAGCGATGAAGATGAAAGCGATGAATCAGAGATGAACAGAGGCACTCTCCCCGCTGCCCTTTGCATCGCCAGCCCGCATTCCTAGCTTGTCGCAGCTTGTCGGGAACGGGGGCCAGGCGGCCCAGAGCGAGGGATGGGGCCATGGTGGCGGGTGGTGGTGATGGTGGTGGTGGACGTGGGCATCTGTCGAGCTCACTCCGAGCGCTCGGGCTCTTGCTCGCGCTGAGCAACGGCATGGCCATCGGCTGTCAGCGCTATGAGATGGTCCCAGTCGAGGCAGAGGCGGTCGCGCTCAACCAGTTCAGCCTGTCCCTGCTCGGTAAGCCGCTGCCCTCCACGGTCATGCTGGCCGTGGACATGTCTGGCTCGATGACGGCCTCGATGGCCGGCACCGGGATGCACTGCACGCTCGATGGCACCATCGGCTCGGACTACGATGCCCGCTCGCGCAACCCGTGCAAGTGGAACGATCTGAAGGAGGCACTCGCCGGAGAGGATGGCTTCCTGACGCAGAGCGATGGGTTGGCGCGCTTTGGCCTCATCGCGTTTCCCGGTTCGGACATCGGCAACAGCTGCGCGCCGGGCCGCGTGGTCGTCCCGATCGGCGACAGCGTCGAGCCAGTGCGCGCCGCCATCATGAACGACCTCTCGCCGAGCGGTGGCACGCCGACCGCCGACGCGCTGCGCACCGCGGCGCGCGAGCCGCTCCTGCGCACCGAGGAGCCAGGTCGCAGCCGCTTCGTGATCCTCCTCACCGATGGCCTGCCCAACTGCAACCCGCAGCTGGCCTCGCGCTGCGAGGCGTGCCGCTCGGATCCCAACGCCTGTCACACCGAGGCCACGGGCTGTCGGCCCACGGACGCGCCCTTCGAGAGCTGCCAGCCGACGCCCTTCGACGGCGCGCCGTGCGTGGACGACGCGAGCCTCATCGAGGCCATCACGGCCCTGCGCGAGTTCGGGGTCTACACGCTCGTCATCGGGTTTGGCAGCGAGACAGCCGACGCGCGCCAGCGCGACATCCTCAACCGCGCCTCTGAGGCGGGCGGCAAGCCGCGCCAGGGCGCCAGCGACGCCTATTACCAGGCGAGCAGCGTGAACGAGCTCTACGGCATCCTCGAAGAGCTACTCGCCGCCTTCCCCTGCACGTTCGAGCTCGATCCAGCCCCAAGTCCCGAGGCTGAGCTCAACGTGATCCTGCGAGACAACGAGCGCAGCGGCAGCGCGGCCGAGCGCATCCTCGTCCAGGGACAGGACTGGTCGCTGTCCGAGGCACGCGCGAGCCTGAGCGTCGTGGGCGAGGCCTGCGCCCTAATCCAGCGCTCAGAGGTGGGCCGTTACGAGGTCCGCATCTTCACGCGGGAACCGCTGTGACCCCTCGCCCTCCCCCCCCTCTCCCAGTCGCTTCGCGTCTGCCCTCTGCCGCAAGCGGGCGAGGGAAATGATCGAGAAGGCCTCGGCAGAGCCTCTCCAATCCGACTTCCAGGATCTCCCCCTCCCACTCGTGGGAGGGGGGTGGGGAACGGGAGCGCGCTGTCTGAACATCGAGGATTCGATTGGCCGTCCCTGATGAACCATCCGTTGAAAAACCGGGTTGACCCTCTGAGGGCGCCCCTCTAGAGAGCGCCGTTCATTTTTTTGAGGGCTCTCCAGAATGTCATTGCAGATCAAGGCTTTTGGGAAAACGGACCTGGGCCGGAAGCGGACGGGCAACGAAGACGCCTACCTGGTCGATTCGGAAAACGGCTTTCACTTCGTGGCCGACGGCATGGGTGGACACAATGCGGGCGAGGTCGCCTCGGCCAAGGCCGTCGAGATCGCCAGAGCCCACGTCCTCAAGCACAAGGACGTGCTCGACGCGCTGGCCGCCAACCCGACTCCGATGAGTGGCGAGGCTGCCCAGAAACTCGTCGAAGAGGCCATCCAGGCGGCCAGCAACGCCGTCTTCCAGATGGCGCAAGACGATCTCGCCAAGCGCGGCATGGGCACGACGTTCGTCGGCCTGTTCCTGGCGGGCACCAAGGCCATCCTCGGACACGTCGGCGACAGCCGCGTCTATCTCTTCCGACAGGGCCAAGCGCACTGCCTGACAGAGGACCACACCCTCATCGGCTCGCAGCTCAAGGCCGGGACCATCACCAAGGAAGAGGCGGCCAAGAGCCCCTACCGCAACGTCATCACACGCGCGGTCGGCATCCAGGCCTCGGTCCAGGTGGACACGCTCCTCCTCGACCTGCTCCCGGGCGACCTCTACATGCTCTGCTCGGATGGCCTGCACGGCTACCTGCGCGACGAGGAGCCCTCGCTCCTGCTCGGCGCCGCTTCGGCCAGCGATCTGCCGGGCAAGCTCATCGAGCTGGCCAACGCACGCGGCGGCAAGGACAACATCACCTGTGTTTGCCTGAGCGTGGAGGGGACGACGAACGCCTCGACGCGCGAGGTCGCCACCGAGGCCGCCGCCAAGATCGAGGCGTTGCGTAAGCTCTCGCTCTTCCGCCATCTCTCCTACAAGGAGCAGTCGGCCATCATCTCTATCGCGCAGATGCGGACGTATCCGGCTGGCCGCGAGATCGTGATCGAGGGCCAGGAGGGCAACGAGCTGTTCGTGATCCTCCGGGGCAGGCTCGTCCTCGAAAAGGGCGGCAAGCCCATCACCGAGCTGCGCGCTGGGCACCACTTCGGCGAGATGGGCCTCATCGAGAGCGCGCCCCGCTCCGCGACGATCCGCGCCAAGGATCCGACGCGCGTCATGGTCATCGAGCGCGGCGACTTGATGACGCTGATGCGCAAGGACCCAGTCCTGGCCGTCAAGCTGCTGTGGAGTTTCGTGCAGGTCATCTCCGAGCGCCTGCGCCTGACGACGCGCGAGATGAGCAAGATGCGACAGCAGATGCTCTCTCAGTATCAGGACGACGGCACATCCGATCATGGCGCCGACTAGGGCGGCGCGCTTCAGGTCCTGGGCTGTCGTCGCCCGATGCTGCCTCGTGTGCGGCGCGCTGCTCTCCTCGTCCTCGGCAGACGCCCAGGCCCAAGTCCAGGCTTCGAAAACCCCCGGTCCGCTGGAGACGCTCCAAGGCCTGGTGCGCGAGGCGGACGCGCTCTCGATCCGCGCTTCTGTCGCCGATGCCGGTGATGTGGGCGCGCCAGACGTGAGCGCCATCCGCCGACGCCTGGCCAAACTCGACGCCATCCGGGCCGAGGCAAGCGGCTCGCTGCACACTGGGCCTGCCTCGATTCGGACGCGGGCGCGCCTGCTCGTGGCCCAAGCCCACGAGAACTTTGCGCGTGCTCTCGACGTGCTGCCCCCGCTCCCCGAGACAGCCGCCATCGACGCGGAGACCCGCGCGGCCTGGCTCGGTCAGCGCGAGCTCACCCTGCGCAATGCCCGGCTGCGCGCCATGGCCTACGCGCGCTCCTGCAACACCCTTCCAGGCGCCCCCAAGGCGGACGTCCGCGCGTGCGCCGAGCTTTTGCGCTCGATTCCCCGACCGGACGCCAGACAGATGCCCACTGGCGCGCCCAAGACGATCGTCGAGCTGCGTACGTCCGAACTGAGCGTCTGCGTGTCCGAGGCCTCCCAGCGCACGCGCGACGTTCTGCCCGAGCATCTCCTGGCGCGCCTCGACATCGACAAGTCGGGTCAGGTCAGCGACGTCGCGCTGGAGGGCCAGCTCGGCAGCGAAGCGCTCAAGGCCTGCCTCGAACACTCTCTGCGCCTCTGGGCATTCCCTGGCCTGTTCAACGTGGCCATCGAGCTACCGATTCGACTGCGCGTTCGAATGGAATGATTGGATTTCGATTCGAGTAAGGACCTATCCCTTGATGAGGACCTTTGCACCGTGAAGGCCGGGGAATGTCAGACGAGGCGCAGTGAAGAGCGAAGCAACGAAGGCTGGCATTTCACGGACGAGCTTTGGCGACGGGATAATCGAGGGATAAATCCTAAGGCTTCGAATTGTTTTTGAATCGAAATGTGGGACGATCCTTCACGGTCGTCCTTTTATTTGTATTCAGTTCTTATCTGCATTCACAGAATTCACAGACGTTCATCTGAATCATCGAAGGGCAAGCGCAGGACGCCGCCCCTCCATTTCCGACGATTTCATTGGCCCATTCGAATAAGGTCCGCTCCTGAATAATTTGCCCCACAAAAAGGTTGTTGCTAGGGAACGCGGCTTTTTCGAAGAGGCGGAGCAGCCGAAGAGGCACTCGCCGCATCGACCGTAGGCCTCCCCTCCCCTCTTCTTCGGGGCCCCTCCGACCTCCCCCAACCCTCACTCGCCCGATGCCCGCCGCATCGGGCGTCCGTCCTTCATGAAAAGGAGACAGAAGGAAGAGAATGCGAACGAATTACAAAAGCCTCCTGCTTTGGGTGATGCTGATCGTCTTCTTCGGCTTCCTGTATCACGCCGTCCAGAGCTCGGAGAAAGAGCCTCAGGAGCTCGACTTCAGCGAATTCCTGGCCCAGGTGGACGCCCAGAAAGCCACGGCTGGCATCCCAGACATGGACGCCCTCGCGCAGCGCTCCGGCAAAGGCAGCAGCGGGGCACGGCGCATCGACACGGTGACGGTCAAGGGCCTCGACTACGAGGGCACCTTCACCGACGGCAGCAAGTTCAAGACGCGCGGGCCAGCCATCGTCGATTCGGCGCTGCTCAATCGTGTCACGGAGGGCGGCATCAAGCTGCGCTACGAGCCCGAAGAGCAGAGCAGCCTGGCCGTCCAGATCCTCGTGCAGTGGGTGCCGATGCTCCTGCTCTTCGGCGTTTTCTTCTTCTTCATGCGCCAGCTCCAGTCGGGCGGCGGCAAGGCGATGAGCTTTGGCAAGTCCAAGGCGCGGCGCCTGAGTGAGGAGAGCAACAAGATCACCTTTGCCGACGTGGCCGGCATCGACGAAGCCAAGGAAGAGCTCGAGGAGATCATCGAGTTCCTCAAGGCGCCCAAGAAGTTCCAGCGCCTGGGCGGACGCATCCCCAAGGGCGTGCTGCTCATGGGCCCTCCGGGCACGGGCAAGACGCTCATGGCGCGCGCCATCGCTGGCGAGGCAAACGTCCCCTTTTTCAGCATCTCGGGCTCCGACTTCGTCGAGATGTTCGTGGGCGTGGGCGCCAGCCGCGTGCGTGACCTGTTCGAGCAAGGCAAGAAGAGTGCGCCGTGCATCATCTTCATCGACGAGATCGACGCGGTCGGCCGCCACCGCGGCGCGGGCCTGGGCGGCGGTCACGACGAGCGCGAGCAGACCCTCAACCAGCTCCTCGTGGAGATGGACGGCTTCGAGGCCAACGACGGCGTCATACTCGTCGCGGCCACGAACCGGCCTGATGTGCTCGACCCAGCCCTCCTCCGGCCTGGCCGCTTCGACCGCCGCATCATGGTGCCGCGGCCCGACGTGAAGGGGCGTCTCGGCATCCTCAAGGTCCACACGAAGCAGATCCCCCTCGTGCCCGAGGTCGATCTCGAGGTCATCGCGCGCGGCACGCCCGGCTTCTCTGGCGCCGACCTCGAAAACCTCGTGAACGAGTCGGCCCTGCTCGCGGCACGACACGACAAAGAGCGCGTGGATATGGGCGACTTCGAGTCGGCCAAGGACAAGGTGCTCATGGGCGTCGAGCGCAAGAGCATGATCATCTCGGACGAGCAGAAGGGCATCACGGCCATCCACGAGGCAGGCCACGCGCTCGTCGCGCGCCTCTTGCCCGGCACCGACCCTGTCCACAAGGTGACCATCATCCCGCGTGGCCCAGCGCTCGGCCTGACCCAGCAGCTGCCCGCCGAAGATCGCTACGGCGCGAGCCGCAACTTCCTGCTCAAGGACATCGCGATCCTGCTCGGCGGACGCATCGCCGAGGAGCTGGCCCGGGGCGAGATCACGACTGGTGCCTCGAACGACATCGAACGGGCCACGGACCTCGCGCGCAGGATGGTCTGCGAGTGGGGGATGAGCGACAAGCTCGGGCCACTCGCCTTTGGGCAGAAGGAGGAGGAGATCTTCCTCGGTCGCGAGATCAGCCGCTCCCAGAACTACAGCCCGGAGACGGCCATCCAGATCGATGCCGAGGTCAAGGCCATCGTGATGCGCCAATACGAGGTCGCCAAGGAGCTGCTCAGCGCCAACCGCGACGCGCTCGATCGCATCACGGCCGCGCTCCTCGAGTTCGAGACGATCGACAGCACCGACATCGACACCTTGATGAGCGGTGGCACCATCCAGCGTGGTGGCAACAAGGCCGAGCCGCCCAAGGCCGCACAGCCCACGCCGACCGATTCGATGGAGCGCGAGAAACAGAAGGTCCTCGACGCGATCGATGGGCTGACCATCGCACCGAGCAAGGCGGCTGGCTGACCTTTCAACGCACGATGCAGGAACGAAAAGACGCCCTGGTCAGGATTTGACCGGGGCGTTTTGGTGAGTCGGGCTCCGTTTTGGATGTCGAATCACGACCGCAGGGAACGGCACGCCGTGCTCCTGCGAAAAACACGCATCGATCCGGATCGAGATCAACGAGCGTCCCGGTCGCAGGGGGCCCGCCGCTGGACCCACCTACAAAACACGCATCGATCCGGAGCAAAATCACCAGACCTCCCCTGGCCACATGATCACTCTGAGCAACGTCCACAAGGCCTTTGGCGGCCGCCCGGTCCTCCAAGGCGTCGATCTGACGCTGGAGAGGGGCACCCTCACCTTCCTCGTGGGCCGCAGCGGCGCGGGCAAGAGCGTGCTCTCGCGCTGTGCCGTGGGCCTGCTCCATGTCGATCGTGGCGCTATCGTCATCGACGGGACCGAGATCGGCGCGTCGTCCGAATCGGCCCTGAACGACCTGCGCTGCCGCGTCCCCTACGTGGTCCAGGGCTCGGCGCTCATCGACTGGCTCACGCTCACACAGAATCTCGAAGTGCCGCTCACGCGGGCGCTTCGCCTACCGCGCGGCGAGGCCAGGGCGCGCGCACTCCGGGCCCTCCACGACGTCGGCCTCTACGAGCAACGCGACAGCCTGCCCCAGGCGCTGAGCGCCGGAGATCGCAAGCTCCTCGCCATTGCCCGCGCCTGGGCGCTCGACCCCAAGGCCATCTTTTATGACGAGCCCACGACCGGCCTCGATCCCCGCGCCGCCCGCCGCGTCGATGAGCTCATCCAGCGCCAGAGCGAGCGCGGCGCGACCTCCATCGTCGTCTCGCACGACTTGGCCTCGATCCGGCGCATCGCGCAGCGCGTGGCGCTCCTGGAGTCTGGCCGCATCGCCTTCGCCGGAACGACGGCAGAATTCGACGCCGCGCAGAAGGATCACCCCGCCGTCCACCGCTTCTTCCACCATTCGGAGAGCTGAGCTCCCCTCGCGACCAAACCCCACACAATCCAGGGCAATCGAGCTCTGTCTTTTTGATGTCGAATCGGGACGTGTTGGGGGCACGGCACGCCATTCCCTGTCGAAGGTCTTTCCGGCTCAAACACGATGGGAACGGCACGCCGTTCCCCTGCGAAAACCGCTTCGATCATCCGCCATTCGGTAGAACTCGACCACCCTCTCACCGCCTCGAACGAAGGATTGCCCCACCATGTCGCCCTCTCCTCTCCCGCCTGCCGCGCACCGCCTGGCGTTCGCGGCGACGCTGTGCCTCACGATGACGACGACGGCCTGCGACATCCCGTCGCCCTTCACCATCTTCACGGCCCTCGCCTACACGAGCGATGGCCAGGCGCTCCTCCTGGAGGCGACCGATGGGATCTATCTGGCCTCGCCGCCCGACGACACGCCCCACCGCCTGGGCGACTCCCAAACGCCCTGCGATCGCGCGGCAGGCCAATACGCCCTTGGCTGTGCCCGCCTCGCGCCGAGCGGCGATCGCCTCGTTCTGCTGCGCGGGAAAAAAGAGGCGGCTGCCGACGCCAGCAGCGCCGCGCCGACCTGGGATCTGTGGCTGTTTGGCAGGGGAGCGGGCGGTGGCGATGGCACGCGCGTGGCCGAGGGCGTCCTCGACGCGACTTTCACCCCGGACGGCGCCGAGCTCCTCTGGATCAGGCTCGAACCAGATGGCGATGGGCGCCCAGCCCTGTTCCGCTTGGCCGAGGATGGCAGCGAGGCGCGCGTGCTCGACGCCATCGATCTCGGCGAGCGGGACGACGCGGCCAAAGCGCTCTCCGCGCTCATCATCACGTCGGTGGGCGTGGGCCACACGCGCGCGAGCTTCTCGGGCGTCTCGCTCTGGTTCCAACCCTTTGGCGGCCGCGCGCCCCGGGAGCTCGGCGGCGTCGCGGCGTTCTGCGTGGGGAGCAGCCTGTCGAGCTGCTCCAATCTGAGCCAAGACGGGGTCACCTTCGCGTGGCAGGAGTCGAGTGGCAGCCTCCTGCAGCTCTACCGCGGCGACATCGACGTGCGCCTGCCGTTGGGACCTGGCGTCAGCTTCCGCTTCAGCAGGACGGGCGCGCTCCTGCTGCGCTACGTGAGCAAGACCGCCTACGTGCACCGCGCCGACACGGCCGCCGTGGTGCGCACACTCCAAAACGTGAACGCGGCCCAGCTGTCCGCCGATGGCGAATCCCTGGCGCACCTCGCGGTCGTATCCACGGGGATGCAGACCTCCCAGCTGCGCGTCGGGCCCGCGCGCCAGAGCGATGCGGACGGTGACTATGGCCTGCTGGCCGCGCCGACGTTCTCGCCGCTGTGGGTCAGCGTCGCGGGCAGCGATGCCCTGCCCTTCTCGTTCACGGGCGATGGCGGGTTCGTGATCGCCGCCGTGGATCTCGACCCCGATCTCGCCGACGAGGCAGGCGGCGCCCTGGTCGCGATGGATGTGCGCACGAGCGAGGCGCGCGTCCTCGACGAGCTGTCCTGCTACCAGTGCTGCCAGATCGCCCAGACCGGCGCCCTCGTCCTGTGCTCGCCGCCCGATCCCACGAGCTTGGAGCCGCGCGTCTTTCTCGACGTCTATGATCCGGCGACCGGCCTGCGCACCCGAGGCGCCGATAGCCTCATCGACTACGAGGTCAACCGCGACGGCACGGCCGTGGTCCTGACCGACTACGCCAGCGGCACGCCCAAGCTGAAGGTCATCACCAAGGCAGGCCAGGTCATCTCGATGGGCACCGCCTACAAGTTCGCCCTCTCACCGACCGAGAACGACATCGCCTACATCAACGAATACGGGAAGCTCTCCTTCAAGGTCTTGCCGTGATTCGACGAATCGAGCTGTCGATTGATTTGGCGGATTCGACACGACCACACACCCTGAGGCGCTCCGGGATATCTCCCTCTGACTGAGGGGAGAGCTTTTGATGGACTCCCCCTCACCAAAGGGAATGTCGGCAAAGCCGACAGGGAGTCGTGATCAGTCCTGGGTGCTCTTCTCTGGGATCTGGGACGGCACACGACACGTCAGCGCGGGGACGAAGCGTCATGGATCGTCGATGCGCGACCTCGAATCCCCTTCCCTGCCACGACGAGCATCCCTTCACGCCTCGCCGTCCCCATTCGATGGCGGCGAGGCCATCTTCACCGCTGTCTCAGACGCCATCCACGCATGGAAAGCCCTGTTCGCCTTCGGGAACCCGAGCACGAGCAGGCAGTCGCCCGGGCAGATGGGGTGATCGCCCGCTGGGTTCTGGACGAGAACGCCCTCGTGTTCGATCCCCAGGACCATGACGCGGAAGCGGCTGGCAATCTCCAATTCGCTCAAGGTCTTGCCCGCCTGGCAGAAGTCGAGCGGCGCGGTGACGCTCTCGGTCGTCAGCTCGCTGAAGGCGATGTCGCCATGCTTGGCCGAGCTGCCAGCTTCATTGAGCCAGGCCTCTGCCTGATCGAGCTGTTCCACCGTTCCGACGAGCAGGAGCTGGTCGTCCGGGAACAGGCGCGTGTCGGCCGTTGGGCTCGGGATGGCCACCCCCTGCCGCTCGATGGCCACGATGGAGCAGCCGAACTTGGGGCGCAGCTCTGTCTCGCTGATCGACATTCCGACCGCCTGGCTCAAGCCATTCAGCCTCAACTCGCGGACATGGAGGCTCCACTCGACGCTGGTCAATGCCGCCCCCGCCTTGGCCAGCTCAGCCGAGCCCGGGCTCTTCTCCGACTCATCCGAGGCGCCGTCCTCCTCGACCTGGGCTTTGAGATCCTGGCGGACCTGCTTGTTCCAGCGGAGGAGCGGGCTGCGCAGGAGCAGCGCCACCATGGCGACGACGCCCAGGAAGAGCAGCGACTTGCCCGAGGCGGAAAGGCGCTCGGGCATGACGAGGCCACACAGCAGGGCGAACAGGACGAGACCGCCGAGCTGAACCGTCTTTTCGATCGCCTGCTGTAGGAACCAGTGCGGCGTCTTCGCGTCGCCGCCCGGGGGCGCGTCCGAGAGAGCGTCCGAGAGAGCGTCCGAGGAGGCAGAGGTGGCGGGCGGCGGCGTGAGCCCCTGGCCCAGGATCCGGCCAATGGCGCCGAGGCTATTCCAGATCGCGACGCAGGGGATGAGGAGCACCAGACAGAACACGATCCAGAAGAGCACTTCGAAGAGCGTCTCGCCCGGGATGTTCAGCTCGAAGGTCTTCGCGAGCCAGCCCTCGGCAGGTTCGGCAAAGGCGTTGAGCAGTCGCGAGACACCTCGGGAGATGGGGCCAGCAAAGGCGAGCGCGCTCAAGACGATGGCCACCTCGACGAGGAGCTGGATGCACTTGCCGAAGAGCCCCTTGCTGCGCAGCCGCTCCTTGCCTTCTCGCTGAGTGAACGAACTGCCGATGCGACCAAGGAAGTTTTGCCAGGAGAGCAGAAGGCTAGGGGTATGCTTTTCGAGTCGCGGCCCAAGCTTCATGCCCAGGCGTGTGACGACAGGGGCGAAGAGCGTGGTGATGAGGACGGCTGCGACACACGCCGGAAAGAAGGTGTCTGACATCCGACCGGATTTGACGCCCATCTGTGCAATGACGAAGGAGAACTCGCCCAGCGGGACCAGCGAGAA
>JAISIF010000172.1 GCA_031262165.1 Myxococcales bacterium
CATGGCTCGTTAATTCGAGCCAAGTGAATTGAAACCGAGAGGCGCAGTTAGAGGAAAACCGACGGGGCCCATCTTGGCTCGTTAATTCGAGCCAAGTGAATTGAAACGATGAGCTCGTCATCGCTCGTGACCACCCACGAGATCTTGGCTCGTTAATTCGAGCCAAGTGAATTGAAACTTCTGGCTTGCTTCCGAGATCGACCTTGCCATCATCTTGGCTCGTTAATTCGAGCCAAGTGAATTGAAACACCGGTGCTCGGCTACGCCATGGCTGCTGCCGTTGAATCTTGGCTCGTTAATTCGAGCCAAGTGAATTGAAACACCCTCACGGGTGACTATGCCACGAACCCCGTTCCGATCTTGGCTCGTTAATTCGAGCCAAGTGAATTGAAACTGGCACGTTCTGCCGCCGCAATTGCTCTTCCATAATCTTGGCTCGTTAATTCGAGCCAAGTGAATTGAAACACCGACTCGTGCGTGGCGCTCTACGCGGAGCGCATCTTGGCTCGTTAATTCGAGCCAAGTGAATTGAAACCACGGGCAGAGCGGCCATGTAGTGATCGTGAGATATCTTGGCTCGTTAATTCGAGCCAAGTGAATTGAAACGACCCCAGTGTCTTCGGCCATCTTTCGAGTGAGATCTTGGCTCGTTAATTCGAGCCAAGTGAATTGAAACGCGATCGATCCGATCTGCGCCTCCCACGTCTGGAATCTTGGCTCGTTAATTCGAGCCAAGTGAATTGAAACCACCGTTGTAGAACGCAAAATGGTTTGAGACCAAAAGTTGAGACCAATTTTTATGCAAAAACACCCCGCCAACATGCCGTTGACGGGGTGTTTTAGATCGAGCGTGTTCAGTGGTTTTCAGGCGGTTGGGGATAGATTGATGTCGCCGCCCTTTTCGACCGCTGCCGCGACGTGTTCCCGGACGAGCGCCAGGATCGTCTTCTTGTCGGCCTCTGAGAGGCCCAGGAAGGGCCTGGCAGGCAGCGACACCTCATGGGCCGAGATGGTGAAGGTGAATGTCTTTTCGACGACGTGTTTGGCGGTGTTGGACTTCTTCACGAAGCGGCCTTTGGTCTTGCCCTTGGTGCCGAACTTCACCGTCTGGGTTCGGGTTTGAGCGGGAATCTTGAGTGTCCACCCGAACTGATGTGCAGCGGCGCGCTTGTCGTTGGTGCCGACGAAGGCCGTGTCGCCCGCGATTTGATAGCGGATAGAGCCCATGAGGTTGCCGTGGTCGATGAGCGGGGTCGCCTTGTTCTCGCCATGCTTGCGCTGAATGGTCTTCTTCCGGAGCGGAGTCCATTTCTGGCCATCTGGGCCCGTGCTGGTGTCGAAGCGCTTTCGCACAGACTTCTGCATGGCCTCGCCGATAGACCGGAGCAGAGCGTCCCTCTGCTCGACCGACTTCTGGAGTGCTTCCAGTTTTCGGAAGAGCTGCTGTCCGACGGCGACATTGCCTTTGACGACTTCACCACTCATGGCGACCTCAGGACAGCTTTGTGGTGGCCCAGAGGACGTTCGGACCATTCTCCCAGGCGAGCCGCCTGCCATCGCTGAGGAGGGCGATCGGGACGATGTGGTTTCCGACTAGCGAGCGGACGAGCGGCGCATAGATAGGATCGGTCATCGCCCAAGAGACGCCGCGGATGGCTACGAGCACCAGGCTATCGGTGACGCTGGCGATGGTCCCCGGGAAGGCGCCAAAGGCAACCGCACTAAGCCCAGCAGTGAGGGCGCCAGGCGAGACCTCCCAGGCCCTGACCAGAGAGAAGGTGCCGTCAGGTGTGGGGGCATAGAAGGCCAGGCCTGTGAAATCCGTTTTAAAGGCCAAGCAATAAGGGTTTCCCTGAAAACGGAAGACATCCAGGACATGATGACCGGGCGGGACGTTGACATCGGCAACGAGACCAGAGGTTGGGCGGATGAGCGCGCACATCTGTTGATCCTCGGAGATGAGACGAAGGACCAAGAGGGTGACAGCGCTGTCCGGCGCGTAAGCCCAGCGGAGTTTAATGGGCCCGCCAATCGTGAAGAAATCCGATGCCCCTTGCACCGGGGAACCGAGACCGGTGGTGGTGCGCGCGCCACTCCAGCCGGGCGAGACGCCTGGTTTGGTCCGAGCCATGGTCAGGGCGGATAGACCCGCAGGGGTGTATGCAGCGAACGCGAGGTGATCTGAATCGATCGCAATCGCACAGATTGTCTCAGGTGCCCGTGCAAAGCCGCCGTAGATGAGCTCCCAATCGCCGGTCGGTTTGATCCTGCCCAGAGAGATGCCGCCAGACGAAAGATCGGCGTTCGCGGCGACGGCCAAGACGAGATCGCCGGTGGCAGAGTCGAAGGCTCCGGCAAAGGACGAGCTTGGCGCGACGGCGATACCTGAGAGGCCTGCCAGTGAGATGGTTTTGGTGGAAACCGCGCCAGCCACACCGTCCTGGAGCTCGAAGGTCCACAGAGTGACGCTGCCAGTCGCTAACTGGGCGATGGAGACAGTCGAGTCGCGGGCGATCATCCAGGTGTTATCGATACTGAAGGTGGTATCGAGATCCACGAGCTCGGAGCAATGGTTGCCGACGACGAGCCGAAGCTTACCGTTGAGCGGCAAGAGCAGCACACCAGAGATACACTCGCAGCTGGCAGCGACATTGGAGACGAGCTCACCATCGACGACCTCGGTATAATCACCGAATCCCAGCGGTGGCTTGTTCAGGCGCTGCCAGAGCTTGAGGATCTGTGCATCGTCCGCCGAGTCGAGTGTCACCCCGGACTTTTCGAGCAGGTTGGCGAGCTCCTCCTGAACGACATTCGCCCACCGCGCAGTCATGATGGTTGCCGGACGTCCCGCCTGAGGGTTGCCGTCGGTGAAGAGGTTGCGGCCATTGGCCTGGATTGCTGTCATGTGATTGATGCGCTGCATGAGGGCTCCTGGCTGGTGACGTTGAGGTTGAGGAGGGAGGCTCGGTTCGCTGAGCCCGGGCGCTGGACGTAGACCCGGAGGGCACACCAGGGCGGGAAGGTCCGGCGAATCCAGTTCCAGAGTGGCGCGGCAGAACGTCGGGCCTGGTTGGCAGTCCAAGGGTCGGCTTGGATCGAGTAGGTGGTGATGAAGGTGGCCTCGATGAGGAAGCGCCAGTCCTCCCCGCAGAGCGGGCTACCAACGGCCGCGTGGCCGACCTTGAATGGCGCGCGGGTTGTGAACACGACATCGGAGAATCCCGTGACGACCTCACGAGGGCCGCCTGGCGCACCTGCATCGACGTAGCGATAGACGACGGCCTGGAAGGCGCGGCGGCGGAGCTCGTCGAGTGTGAACGGCGCGTCGTCGAGGAGATGGTCGATGACGGCCCGCGCGCGGCGCGATTCGAGGGATGGGTGGGTCGAAGCGACGCCTAGGGCGGCGAGCTCGGCCTCGATGCGCTGGGTCTCGGCAAAGTCGAACGCCTCGGCGTCGGGATCGAGGCGCGTCGCCCGCTCCCAATCCTCAAGGAGCTCACCGGGCTGACCCGGCAGGAGCTGACGGACGAGTGAACGAACGACTTTGGCAGGCCTGGATAGGTCACGGGCAAGCGAGTCAACCACAGCCCTGAGGCGCGTCCCATCTGGCGCTTCGAAGACCCTGCCTGGCGGCAGGAGCGCCAGCGCAGCGGACAACAGGGCGGCATCCGAGACATCGATGTCCCCGTCCGCGCGGAGGGTGAGTGTTGGACCAGTGGCGCGCGCACGGACAGAGACGCGGAGTTTTGCACTCGTCGCGCTTATAGAACCCAGAGCGAGCCCGCCGAGCAGGGAGAAGAAGGCCATCAGACCACCCCGACGCGCAGGGCGAGGGCTGGGAACTGGAGTTCATCTCCAGCGACAAAGGATCGCGCGACCTCGGCGCCGTGGGAATCCACGAACGGCCCCCAGAAGATGGGCTGTTCGACATCCACGGCGACCCATCCAACAACACTTGGGAGGTCTTGCAGGAGGGTCCCGAAGGAGACTGGGTCCTGGTTGGCGCGGATCTGGGCGTTCGAACCGGGGTCGGTGACGCCGACCCAAGCATCCACGGTCGGCGCGGCACCGGGGTCGAAGGACTCCACAGGGACCGCTTGAAGAGAATCGATGCTGATCGATTCAGATGAGGGCCAAGAGGTCAGGAGCCGAATGGCGAGGGTTTGGCTGACGAGGGCATTGACGGCGCGGACCGCGCCTCCAGTGAAGAATCCCGAGGACATGGCGGCTGCTCCTTAGTGGAGGGAGGTGAAGACGAGCTCCCCAAGCACAGGGAGCGCCCGCGCTGGGACCTGGAGATCGGACCAAGGGCGGCGGACACGATGGTCGATGAGGCTCTGGACTGAGGCGATGACGCGGCGCAGGTGAGACCAGAGCAGATGCTCGCCGGGTTTGCGTTCGCGCAGGTAGAGCTTGAGCGCCTTGGTGACATCGGTCTGGACCGCCTCTGTGTTTGGCCAGAGGGCGAGCTCGACAGGGACAACGAACTCGGCGGGCGCGATGGCGGTCTTGACGACGCCGGTCGGTGGCTTGGAGTCGAGGAGCGCCTGCACCGCCGGGAGGAGCACGACGGCATCGGCGCGGACGTAGTCGCCTGGTGGCGCGACTAGGACGCCGACGGTCCCGAGACCGTCCCAGCATGGCGCTGTCCAGGCGCGGTCAACCCCAGCGACCGAGCGCGCCCAGGTCACGAAGTCATCTTCGGTCCCGCCGCGCGGCGCGGCGCTGAAGGACAGGGTGACCCTGTAGCGCCAGGCGTCGATGTCCTCGCCCTCCTTGCGCGGGACGGCGCGCTGAGCCGCGTGCAGGGCGAGGAAATCCTCATCGGCGGTGGCTGGGAAGATCTGGGCCACGGCGTGTTCGAGGCCTCCCCAGACACCGTCCGCGAGCGCGGCGGACATGTTGGTCAGGGCGTTTTCGGGCGTCTTGTCGAGGCGGGCAGCGGTAGAGCCGAGCTTTGTGGAAAGCGTGGATTGAGAGCGCGCGATGAGGCTCGCGAGCGCTGGCCTATCGAACGACATAGGAAGCCTCCCAGAGTTCACCGTAGAGACCAGCGGTGGCCGCAGGGCGGCGCACCTGGACAGAGAGCTCGATGCGTTGGTCGTCCACGGCATCGACTGCCGTGGCAGAGACAGAGACCTGGGCAGCAATGCCGCGCACCGTCAGCCATTGAAGGGCGGCCGCCGCGCGCTGCTCGACGAGCTGAGCCGCCTCTGGAGTGACGCCTTCTTGTTCGAGCGCCCAGAGCGTGGAGCCCCACGGCGAGTCAGAGAAGGCGTCGGCCCAGTAGCCACGCCGGTCGTCGATGCCCCGGTGGCGTGCTTCGTCAGCGCCGATTCGAGCATCGCAGAAGAGTGAGATTTCAACGGAAGTAGCCAGCCCAGCATCCGTGGCGAGGTTGCCGCCAGAGAGGACGAGGTCGAACTCCTGTTCGTCGTTGTCGTGTGTGAGCAGGAGTGAGCCGCCAGAGCCAGACGTGCCATCGACGGGCGGCGGGGCAGGTGTCGGCTCTGGAGGGTCAGGTACCTCGACCATCGGAGGTGCGAGCGCATATGGGTGTTCCGATGGCAGCCGCGTCTGGAGGCCCCAAATCCAGGCGAGATACCCTTCGAGGCGCTGCTGATCGGCGAGCGGAAGCGACTCACGGAACGCAAGTAGCTCGGCAATGTCCTGGTCGGGATTGGGATAGGCGACGCCGGAACTCAGGCCGACAAGCGGGTTCAGGGGCGCGGAAGCGGGGGTGCCGACCGACTGCCCGATGACAGAGGCGGATAAGGAACCACCATCGACCCGGAGCGCGGCGGTGCGCGAATCCCAATCATACGACCCCGTGACGACGCGCCAGACATCGGCGGCAGAGCCAGAGATGGTGGCAGATGTGACCGTGTCGCTCGCTGCGGCGCGCAGTCCATAGAGCTGAAGGCCCGATCCGTTCTGCCAGAGGCTCGTCACACCAGCATAGCGCCACTGGAAGATCGTCTTAATCCCTGAAAACGACCTTTGGCGCTGCACCAGTGCGACGGCCAGGCCGCTGCCTGACTGCATACCCTGCTCACCAAGGACGACGGAGCGGCCACGGGCGGTGGCCGACGACGAGAGGACGCGCCGACCATTGAGCTCGTCGGTGGACCAGAAGTCGGACACGGTCGCCGAGGCATCCGCGTTGGGCACAAGCGGCTGGCCAGCGCGATTGTGCAGGACGGTGATTCGACCCTGAGAATCGATCGGGTGCGGATCATCCCCTACGACCCACGCGATGATGCCCTGCTGATCGAGGTCGGCAGGCGTCCAGCGGCGCTGACTCATTTTGCCTTTACCTCCTCGGCGGCGACTTCAGCAGGCTGCCACGAGAGAGCGACTGGCGTTGTGCTGGTGAGCATCCCACTTGCCGCGCCTGTGCTCGGATCGATAGTCCCGGAGTAGGTGCCAGCGAAGCTGCCGACCCAGTCCTTCAGGGCGTCGAGGTCGGCTTTGATGGCGTCGTGCTCGGCTTTGACCAGGCTGGCGAGGGCGACAAAGTCGCTCGGTTCGGTGCCGATCTCGACCGTGCCGTTGTTCCGGCATTTCACGCGCAGCCCATGCTCACGCATCCAGAGGGCGACCTCGCCGACATCGAGGCCGGTTGGCCTGTTCGAGGTGTCGTCCACAGCGATGGCGACGAGGTGCTCGCGCACGCCGCCGCAGGCGAGGCACACGGCCTCTGAGCCTGCCGGTGGCCTCGACGTGAGCCCATACTGCTGCACGCGATAGATGCCCTCGCGCTGCTCATCGGCGAGCAGGTCCAGGTCCACGCGCTGCGCGGCCTTGGAGTCGTCCGCGTCGTGCGAAAGCACGCCACGTGAGACGATGAGGCGGATGCGTCGAGACAGCGGGCCGAGGGTCCGGCGCAGGAGGTCGAGCGTCACGGCCATGTCGCGTTCTCCTTTTTCTTTTTGGAGACGGGCTCAGGCGAGAACGCCTCGACCGGGCAGAGCTCCAGCGTCGTCACCATGCCGCCGTCATCGAGAGTGAGCTTGACCGACGCCACGAGCATCTCGGCGTCGATGCCCAGCCAGTCGTGCCTCACGTGGACGAGCGTGTTCGCGCGCCAGGCCTGGCCGTCGTGGCGCCAGCCAGGCACAGTCAGCGTCAAACGACTCCCGCGTCCAAGCCGAGAGCTGACCTCCCAGTTGGCGCGAGCCTTCAGGCCAGGGGAACCCTGCGCCGCGTCATCCATGATCACGAGCGGCCTGTAGCGCTTGACGTTCGGGTCCTCGGCCTTGACCTCGATCTGTGCCGCTGGCTTGCCGAAGAGGTCCTCGTCGTCGGCCTGCGACCGGACGCGCACCTCTGAGAAGCGCTCGGCCATCGAGAGCGAAAGGATGGCCGACTTGATGTTCACGCCCCGTTGAAGGGCAGTTTTTGCCCTGTTTGCGCCGATGGAGGCGATGACGAGGTCGCCTTCGGGCGACGAGAGCAGGAGCCGGCCGCGTTCACGGGCAGCCCTGGCGAGGCACTCCTGCACAGTCTCACCAGGCTCGATGGCAAATTTCGGGAAGGCCGCACCGACAGATCCAGCGACCTTCACCGCAATCTCGAACGGCTTGCACAGGTCAGCGGCGATCTGGTCGAGCGTGGAATTGCGCCACTGTGTGGGCTTATGGAGCGCCGCGCAGTCCACGAGGTCGCCCGTGCGCGAGCGGCCAGAGACGCCGAGTGACCGATCGGGCGCTGACTCGGACATGTCGGAGTCGTCCACGAAGCCGGTCAGGACGACATCATCGTCGAGCTTCACCGTGCAGAGGTCACCTGGGCTCACGCGCAGCGTGCCGTCCGAGTCGAGGCATCGGTCCGAGTAGCCAAGTGAAAAGGTGGGCGCGAGCGCCTCGATGGAGTCGATGATCTCGACGCTCTTCCAGCCGGTCAGGACCCTGTTCCAGACGTGGAGCTTCAGGAGGTCAGGCATCGCTCAGGACCTCCAGTTCGCGGTCGCCGGGGACGGACAGTGGGTCTGCGATGGAATTCAGGCGCACGATCTCCTGGGCACGATTCGGAGTGCCGTAGAGACGCTGGCTCACCAGGATCGCTGGGATGGTCGCGGCCGGGGTGAACTTCGAGCGGCGCGGCAAGTCAGCCACGACGCCGCGCAGATGCTCTTCGGTCGCAGCCCTCAGCTCGGACACGGCCTCGCGCAGTGAAAGCCCTGCGGCAGGGTTTGCAATGACAGCCTCGGCCAGGCGATCGATCTGAATGCCCGCCTCCAGAGCTGTGCGCGAATCCTGAAACCCTGCATCCAAAGAGGCAGTCGCCAGCGAGGCGGCAAAGGCACCCTTGGCCAGGAGCGCCACGGCCTTCTGGTCTTGAGCGCGCCTGACGGCCTCGGCAGTCGGTGCTGGCGCGAACAGTCCGCCTATCTCTGGGATGTTAGAGCCGATGCTTTGTGCCGCGCGGGCGACGGTCGTGACCCGTGCGCCTGAATCACTCCTGCCGAGCGGCGCGGTAAGGCCCGCCAGGATGGCACAGGTGCCCTCGATGAGCGACAGTGTGGCCTGCGCCGCCTGTAAGGGCAGCCGGGCGAGCTCCTGTGCCTGCCCGATGAACTGGGAGACCGCCGCGATGCGCTCACCCACAGCCTCCTGGACGCTCGACACGCGGTCCAGGATGCCCTCGATGTCAGCGCCGAGCTGTGCGAGCGGAGAGACGAGATCCTCTCCAGCCGCCGACTCGACGAAGTTTTGCGCGAGCTCGGCCTGCGCGGCGATGGCGGTCTCCCGCACCTGGCCTGCCGTGTCCTGCGCCTCGACGACGCGTAGCTCCGAGGTAGCCTCTGCGAACGTCACAGAGGCGCGCGCCATCCCAAGCTCAGCGATCGTCTCGTCCGCCTTATAGGCGACGACCATGACCTGGAGCTCACCCAGATACGGGTGGACCAGGAGGCCAGGACCAGGGGTTTCGAGCGCGCGGATGAGGTCATCACGCCAGCCAAAGAGTCCAGGGCCAACGCCAAACATCTCGACGCTGAACGTCCTCTGCTTTCGGCCCAGGTCTTCGACGAGCCCCTCGTCGCGCTGCGGTAGCTCGTGGACGACCACCCGGCGCCCGCCTTCGAGCGAGTGTTGGCGCACCTGGAAGGGCACGTAGCGAAACGAGCCTTTGAGCATCAGGTCGGCCATCACGGCACCGCCAGGGCCATTGGGCCAGCACGAGCAGGAACATCCACGGCAGGACTGTCTGAGCTGACGGCGACCCTGGGCTTCTGGCCAGACACATCCACCTCGACGCGGAGCTTCCCGGAAGAAGTGGGCGCGGACGGGATGGGCGATGAGCCGCCGAAGAGCCCTGGGACCATCGAGCCGAGCACGCGATCTGGCGCCCAGAGTTTGGCGCCGCCGTCCCGCGCATCCTTGTCGGCTGCGGCAATGCCAGAAACGAGGTTCGAGCGGGCCCTTGTCGAGAGCGAGTCGATGGTCCCGCCAACGTCAATCCCGATGATGTCGAGCAAGGGCTTGATAGCCTTGAGCACGAGGACGACGGCGGTCTGGACCGATCCCACCAACCCGTCCCAGTAGCCTGACCAGACTTCGCTGAAGTGATCCCAGTTCTGGACGACAACAGCGCCCGCATAGACGACGCCTGCCAGGGCTGCCACAAGCAGCGCGGCCATACCAACTCCGGCCAGAGTGACGCCCTTGATGGCTGTGGCAATGCCACCAAAGGCCGCCTTGGCGAGCGCGGCGCCCTTGCCGATTCCAGACAGGGCGAAGCTGACCACCTTCGTGGAGCCTGCCAGCTTCGCGAAGGCTGAGATCATGGCCAAGGCGCCCTTTGCCGAAGAGATCATGGAAATGACCTTCACGGTGGCACCCAGGCCTGCCAGGAGTCCGCCGAGCGCCGTCGCGAGGCCAACGATCGTCTTGGTCACAACCGGATTTTCACGCGCGAAGGCCGAGACCCAGTTCACGGCCCCCATGAACGCCACTGCTGCCGCATTGGCCGCTGGGAGCAGGGCGTCACCAACCGAGGCTCTGAGCGTTTCGAGCGACGCTCCCAGCCCTCTGGAGATGTCCGCATAACCCATGAGCACAGAGCGGTTGCGCTCAGCAGACTTGGAAAGCGCATCTGGGTCGCCAAGCTCCTTTTCACGGGCCTTGAGCGCGTCGAGATTCTCCATGGCTGCCGCGATGGCTTTGGCGCCACCGCCAAAGGCGCGGTCGAGGGCCGCCCCAGAACGAGAGGCATCGAGGCCGTCGAGTTTGGTTTTCAGATCCGTTAGGATATCGGAGAGCGAGCGGCGTGTTCCATCCGCGTTCGTCATCGCGACGCCAGCGCCTTTTAGCAGATCCTGTGTTCCTTTTTTCGAGAGTGCCTCGAAGGCCTGCTGGAGGCCGGAGCTCGCCTGCTCGCCACCGATTCCAGAGCGCTTTAGGGCCTCGAATGCCGCTGCCGCATCGTTCACACCAAAGCCGCCGAGGCGGGCAGAGGCAGATGACTTGCTCAGTGCGTCGAGCAGTCCTCTGGCATCCGAGGAGGAGGCGAGGATGTCGCCGAGCTTTCCAACTTCCGATTCTGGGACCTTGAAGCCCTGCATGGCACGGGCGAGACCCTCGGCAGCAGAGGCGGCATCGAGCCCCGTCGCCTCTGCCAGGTGCAGGGAGTCGTTCAGGACGGCCATCTGGCTTTTGGCGCTGAGGCCAGCGGCACCGAGGCGAGCGAGCGCCTGTGCGGCCGCATTGGCACCGAGCGTGGTGGACGAACCTGCCTCATAGGCAGCGGCACGTAGCTGAGCGAGCTCGGCATCCGTGGCCCGCGCGGCAGCACCCGCCTGGCCGATGGCCGCATCAAAGCCGCTCACGGCATCGAGCGACGCCTTGGCCATGCCGAGAATCCTGGCGCCAGAGGCAGCGATCGGCTCTGCCGCCTGCTTCAGGTTGGCAGCAGTCTGGAAGTAGCCATCACCAGCCTGTTTGGCGGCGTCGAACGCACTGCTGAGACCAAGCGTGCCTCTCCGGGCAGCATCCATCGCCTCCTTGAGGTTCTGGAAGGCCTTTTGACCCTTGCCTGCCGCGCTCTCTGTCCTTGCCTGTGCCTGGGCGTTCAGAAGAGAGGCATTGGTGGATGCCGCCGTCGCACCACCCAGCCCCTGCGCCGCGGTCGCCGCCGCTGTCTGCGCTGCCTGAAGCGCCTCTGTGGTCTCAGAGGCTGCCTCGATGCCGCTGGCGCCAGCCAAGGCTGCCTCGGCCACGGCGCGCAGCGGTGCCGTGGCTTCGTCGATGAGGCGCAGGGCCATTTTGAGATCGAGATCGGCCACGCCAGATCCTCAAAAAAAAGCGGGGCCGCCACCTCGTTCGGCCTCCAGAGACTGGAGTAACGTTTCCGGGCGAGCCCCTAAGCATCTTGCAGAGCATCCTCTTGAGCCTGGGCAATGCGCCGAGCCTGTTCGGCCCACCACAAGAGCTCCGGGATGGTCAGAGCGCCCACATCTTTGGGCGCCCAGTGGAAGAAGAAAGCCACGTCCGCCATCAGCTCGCGCCAGTTAGACGGCGCGTCGCTGAAGAAAGCTCCGGATCACTTGGCCCGCGATGAAGACGAAGTCCGCGCAGTCGATCTCATCGACTTCCTTCTGCACGAGCGGGGTCGTCTCATAGAGCATCGGCAGGATACTCCTGAAGTCGCCCTCAGAGACGGCCTTGAAGTTCACCTGCGCAATCGCCGCTGCCGTTGGGCGCCGGACGGTGAGGCTCTCCATGCGCTGGTTTTTGCGCACGATCGGCACTCCGAGTGGGATCGAGATGGAGCCATCCGAGTTTTCGATGACTTTGCTGATGTCGCGGGACTGGGTGCTGTCCATGAGAAGTCCTTTCACAGGCCTCTTGAGCGGGCCTTTGAGGGGCGTTTTAGAGGGGTTCAATCTCGTCACCCTCGAACGTGAACGGGATACCCGCGCCGCCGTCCGAGACCTCGACATCCGAGACGCACTCCGCGCTGGTCATGACCCACGAGCGCTTGGTCTCGATCTCTTCGAGCGTCATGACACCGTCAGTAGTGGCAGCGAGCGCCTTGGGGTCGAGGTTCGCGTCCGCGATGGCCGTGAACGTGATTTTGCCTGGCGTCATCTCCGAGTAAGACCCGGCGCGACCCGTCGAGGACATGACCGAGGTCTTCTTCTCGCCGCCGAGCGTGAACTTGGTGCCTGGCAGGCAGTCCACGCTCATCCCGTTCACCTTGATCTTCGAACGACCGTAGATCTTAGGCATCTTCGCCTCCCACTCTGAAGAGCATCGAGGTCGCCAAGGTCAGGAACTTCCCAACCAGATAGACCTGCATCTGCACATTGAGCCTGTTGGGATCGTCGGGATCGATCTCGACGACGAGGCGTGCCTGGAACCCCTTGAAGTTCTGGGCCCAGCCGCGCTGGAAGATCCACTCGCGGTAAATCTTGAAGGTCAGGGCTCGAATCGAGCGCGGCTGCACGATGGGCAAGCCCGCGTCGAAGTCGTCGTCATCCCCGGCCAGGTTGTGGCGTGGGAACGCGGCATCGACCTGCGCTTGCCAATCGTAGCGCATGGCCGCGAGCGTCCTGAGAGTCGTCACCTCGCGGTAGCTCGTGTCAGCGCGGCCTTGAGCGTTCACCCGGTAGGTCGTCACAAGGCGATCGCACAGGACATTGCCGACCGCATCGACCTTGAACGTCGAGACGCCGCCGAGGATGGCGCTCTTGCGCTCTTGGCTGCTCCAGCGCGTGGCTGGCGCGCGCAATCCAAGCATCGGGAGGGTCTTGCGCGGACGGGCTGGATTCGGTTCAGCCGCATCCACGCCTGCCAGCACAGCCGCCCACAGGAATGCCGGAGAGATGGAGTCGCTCGTCCCGCCGACCGTCACGTGTGCGGCATTGAAGGCCATGCCGAGCGTCGTCGCAGCTGACAGATCTCCACCGATGGCTGCGAAGAGGTGGCCCTCCATCTGGACCATCGGGCCCCAGCGCCGATCGAGCTCCTCTGACATCTCGGAGATATCCGCTGCCGACTGCCACGGCCAGACGATCGTATCGAACTGCTTGTCCGTGATGGCATCGATGACACTAGACGGCATCACGCTGCCCGTGCCGCCCGAGAGCTGTGTGATCGCCAGGGTGACACCGGCCGGCTCTTGGCGCGCGTCGTCAGAGAAGAAGTCCTGCGCAACAATGATCTGGTTCGCCAGGATGGATTTATCCGCCGAGGTCAGCGTGACCGTCGAGTCCTCCGCTGAGGCGGTCACGAGCACATCTGCACCCTGAATGGCCTGCGAGATAAGTTCGGCAATCTCGGGGGCAGTGGCACCCCTAGACACGCTGAAAGCCACGCGCTGACCCGCGATGTAGAGCGCAATCGTCCCGGCTGATGCTGCCTGGCCACTGACCATGATGCTGCCCGTGGCCGCCACATCAGCCGCGGCTTCGATGGCCGCCAGGACCCATGTCTCGTCATCGGGCGCGGCGCGGTTGAAGGCCCGCGCCATTGCCGCGCCGATCGAACGGTTGCCGCAGATCTTCTCGGCATCGTCCGGCGAGAAGAGGCGGTGGAGCGACATATCCGGCGTCGTCGAGGCCGCTAGCACAGGCGCCACGATGAGTGCCACGTGTGCGCGGCGGCTGGACACGCCGCCGTTGGCCTTGATCTCTGTATGCAGGCCGCCCTGCGGCAGGTCCGCTGGGATCGCGTCGAATGCTACTGTCATGTCTCTTCCTCTCCCTTTTCGGCCTCTTGGTTCGAGGGCTCAGCGGCCTCGTCGGCAGCTTCGATTTCCTCTTCATCGGCCACTGGCCCTTGAGCCTGCGTGGGCTCTGGTGCAGGGACTTCCTCGGCCTGGACGATTGCCTGGGGTTCCTCTTTGGCCTCTAGCTTTGGCTTCTCGATGACCTCGACCACGGCCTTGGCAGCCAGACGGCGCCGCCAAAAACTGTTCAGGGGCTTGCGTTCGCCCTCTTTCGCGAGCGGGCGGCCCGTCTCTGGGTCGATGATGACCAGCGTTGGAGGCTCTGGCCGCAGGATGGCGCTGTCACGCTTCGGCATCGGGTGGCTCCTCTGGCAGCGCGGGAAAGATCCTCACGCTGCCCAGCTTGAATGGTGGAAACGTCTTGGACGGACGCGGCACCTTGAACGTCTGCGACCAGATGACCTCCCAGACCGAGCAGGCCATCGCGTCGAGCTGGAGGTTTCCGCGCGCGCTGGCCGCGAGGCCCGAAGGCGAATCCAGGGCGAGGTCATTGAACTCGGCCTCTTCAATGGCCTTGCACAGGCCCAGCGAGAGGCCCGTGGAGGTGTCGATCCGCTCTTCCATCTCCATGTCTGAGACGAACAGGTAGGCCGACAGGCTCAGCTTCAGGCGCTCTGAGGCGCTGTACCCAACCACGCTGTCGAACTGCTTGAGACAGATCAGGACAGCCGGTGGCTCCCTGAGCTCCTTGGTGACCTCCTGCACGTCCAGCGCGGCCTCGATGACCGAGCACTGTCCGAGCGCCGGGATGGCGGCACGCAGCTCAGAGATGATCGCGTCGAGGATGGATTTCAGGGAGCCGGGCGTGCTCATCGGAGATCTCCCATGAACGAGCACTGCTCCTTGTCGCCAAAGACTGGCGCGGGCGCCGAGAACGAGACCCTCGACTGACCTGCCAGGCTTGCATCGCCAGCACCCAGAGAGACCTGGCCGTTGGCGATGAGCTCCAGGCTCGCGATGGCATCCCGGTAGCGCTGGGCTATCTGATCGTGCGGACGCTCACCCGCGAGCCGATAGCGCGCGATGTCGCACGCGAACGACCTGAGGATCGGCGGCGTTGGCGCGACCGGCACCCGGTAGCGCTGACCAACGCGTAGATCGATCTCTGCCGAGGCATCCGAGATGGCCGCGTCGGCCACAGCAGTGTCAGCGACGCCGTCCTTGTCCCTGTCTGTCAGGACCAGGATCTCGCGTTCGCCGAATCGGTCGATGAGATCTGTGAGCGAGCAGTAGGCCACGACTCACCTCACGCGACAGCGTTCTGGAAGAAGTAGCCCAGATCCGGGCACATGATGAGCTCGCGCAGCGACTCGCCGACCTTGATGTTCGTCGGCTCACGCAGGCCTCGATTCTCTGGCTGCCACGTTTTGACGATGCGATTCCCAAAGGTCGCCGTCGCACCGAACGTGATGTCGTCACCCGAGGTGATGTCGTCCGCCCGGTAGAGCAGAGCGCAGTGGTTTCCCCACAGCCGCGTCGGCGTGAACTGGCCACTCTTGGTTTTTGGACCGGCGTTCACCCAGCCCCGACCAACAATGATCTGCTCGACCTCGAAAAGATCTGCGAGCTGCTGAGTTGTGATGAGTCCGCCAGCGGCACCCGGATAGATGGCTTGGATGATTTTCGAGTTGACCTTCAACTTGGAGAGGACGCGCTGACCCATGACGATGATGTTTGCCCGGACAAACATGCCATCCAGAGCCTCAGAGATGGCCGCGACGGGATTGCTGGCCGGGTCATTCCACTGACTGGTGCCGCTGAGCGTCGTCTTGTTCCCGGCCGGGTAGGTGTCCGGGTTGAACACGAGGTCGGCCACCCGCCTCTCGCGGGCGAGCTCCAGGAGCTTCGTCGTCTCCAGCGTCCTGTTGCCGACCTCATCCACGCCCTCTGCCGCGTTGTCGATGTCGTCCTGAGGAACGACGTGGGTCAGGGCCTGGTCGACGACGCTAGAGTCCTTCCGAGTCCCACGAAACTCGACCTCGTTGATCTCGCCACGGCGACCGACGGTCGTGTTCGGGACAGTGAACGAGTCCTGCTTTGAGTGCTCGGTCCACTTGAAGGAGCGCTTGCCGACTTTGAACTCGGGCAGCACCTCCCTGAAGATGTATTTCGGGTTTTTGTAGGCGATCGCGATCGCTGTTCTTTCGACATCGATGGGCTGGGGCGAGAGGGCCATTTCAGATCTCCAGTTGGTGTGAGGTCAGGTCCGCGCCTCACTCGGCAGCGGGCACGACGTGGGGATGGATTCGGGCCTCGATGAACTGGTCCGCCGCCGTGGATGCCGTGATGGCCCAACCAACCGCGTAGCCGCTGGTGACAGGGACAGCGCGGCCCTCGTCGTCAGCCGTGATTGGTTGGCCAATGGCCACGGCAGCCCCGGCCAGCACATCCGCCGTGCCGATACACAGGACATCGACGCGGTCGCCCTCCGCGCTCTCGAAGGGCTGGATACAGACACCGATGGGCTTGTCCGCGGAGGTGGCTTGCTTGGCGGTGTGCGGGGCACTCCCGAGTGCGACGAGGGCGCCCTCGAACATGTCTGACGCGGCGTCGTGGGTGATGATTTGGACGGGATGGCTCATCGACGGGTTCCTCTGAGTTTGGTTGTGGCATCGGCAAGCGAGAGGCGCTCGCCGCGTTCTTTGGCTTTGGACACGAGCTCCTTGGCCTGCTCCGCGAGCGCCAAGGCGCGGGCTTCATCCGAGGTGCCTTCGGCGAACTCAGCACCGTCAGGCGCGGAGAGCTCCTTGAGCTCAACTTGCACGGGCAGACGTCCCAGGAAGCTCCGCAGCCACTCGGCGGGCTGGAGCTTTTTGGTCATCGCGCCTTCGCTAAACTCGACCGGCGAGGCGTCATCGAGCGCGAGCAGGACTTCGGTGACCTCGGACTTGTCGCGCGGCAGGAGCTTCCCTGCCTTGGCCAGGCCTTCGCTAAACTCGACCGCCTTGGCGCGCTTCTCGGCTGCCTCAGAGGTGGCGAGCGCCGCCTCACGGGCCTTCAGATCGGCCTCGCGCTTGGCCAGCTCCGCGAGCTTCTGGGCGACTGGATCGTCCACGCCCGCGCCGTTCGACTCCGGCGCGGGCGAAGGGGCTGACGCCGAGTCAACCTGGCCACCAGATTGGACTGGGTCAGTGGCCCCGGCAGCGGTGTCACCCGCCTCTGAAAATTCGATGGTGACCTCGATGCTGCCGTCATCCGCCTCCGCGAACTCGACCGGCGCCAAGCCCTTCACCGAGGGCGGCGTGGCCCCCAGCGCGCCGATGTGGCGCAAGTAGTAGTTGCCCGGCCTGGGGTTCGAGGGGCTCTTCGGCGCATAGAAGGCCGCCGAGACGTGCTTGTAGGCGCCCTCCTTGACGGCCTCGGTGAACTCCGCCGTCACCTGGCTCACGTCGGCCACGAGGATGCCGCTTTCGACCGAGAGCTTATCGGCCCAGCCATGCGCCCGGTCTTCGGTCTTGGGGTGGCCGAGTACGAGCGGTGCCTTGGAGCATGACGGCTCATAGACCGAAGCCATCGCCGCGAGGTCAGCGTCGCTGAACTCTAACGTCTTGCCCGCTGCCGTCGTGTGGCGGCCCTTCTTGAAGATCTGGATGCGTTTGGTTGCCATGCCCGGCAATCTGCCGGGTCGGCTCGGCGCGGATAAGCGCGCCGGATGCCGCACCCATGACGATCGGTCTGGGGAGGGCGCGGTTTGCGACGGCGCAAGAAAGTTTCTGCACTGCAAATTTATATTGACACGCGATGCGATACGTTAGAAAAGACGGGCCATCAACCGATGGCGATAGGGCCTCACCTGCCGAAAACCACAAACACGCGACGCATCGCAAGGGGAAATAAAATGACCACGAACTACAAGAAAGTCATGAAGCAAATCCTCGCCGCCAGTTACAACGAAGTCGAGCTAGCAAACGGTGGGATAGTCTTTGGAATCACAAACATAGGCGGCATCAGGGGTCACTGGGTGCCGACCGTGAACGGCACCCTGATTCCAGATCACGAGCCCTGCTCCAAGGCTGCTGCTGCTGAATGGGTTGCCAGAAAGATCACTGGAGAGTGGTAAGGCTCCAAGCGCCGTCCAAAAAAAGCCTCGTCCCTTGGTTGGACGGGGCTTTTTTATTTTTATGTGTCGCGATACGGGGACCACATGGGACGAAAAAAGATCACTCAGCCGGACCATTGCCAGGCGAAGTGTGACCCGCCGTGTGAGCTCACCGAGCTCTACGCGAGGGGGCTCTGTCGAGGCCACTACGACATGGAGTCCCGCACGGGCCAAACAGACAGGCCCCTCAAACGGAAGGGATCGATCGGCCACGGCACTGGAACAGAGATCTCACTGCGCATCGGCCGGGAGTTGCTGGAGCGCGTGGATGCTGTCGCCGAGGCCAGCGGGATGACGCGCGCCGAGGCTGTTCGGCAGGCACTGATCGCGCTGTGCGATGCCGCCGACCAGTTGAACGCAGGACGTCCACGCTGACCTTCCGCCAAGCCCGTTTAATTGCCTCACTGCGCGTTTAACTCGTTCGAATCCGACCGTCCGAACATCCCAACAAAAAGGCCCCTAAACGCGGCGTTTAGGGGCCTTTTGAGCGATTCCAGGGGTCCTCGCTCTTTGGGGAGGCCATCAGTGGGTCTTTGGAGAAGCTTCGTTGTCCCGTGGCGTCCACTTTGGGCAGTCGAGGTAGTGCTCACCGAGGCCGTCTGGCTGGTATCTCCCGGTCAGCTCGCAATCGAGGATCTGGGTCGCGTGGGTGCAGTCGGGGCACTGTTTCACTAGTTCGAGCTGCTGGCTGTTCGGGCACCGAACCTCTCCCCATTCAACGTCTTCCTCGCGCCGCCCCGAGAGCTTGCAGAAGCGAGTGGCCGCCGTATCACGGCGGGCATTGACGCATCGGACGCATGGGTTTTGTCGGCCAGGAACATGGACAAACATCGGCTCCTTGGCGCGCGCTACTTCTGCCATGTAGGCCTCGAAACGGTCTTTCTGTGGTGCCATCTGCCCCTCCTCACTTCTGGATGAGCTTGAGAAGCGCGACTGGCTTCCTATCTCGCCACTCAATCGTCGCTCTCTCCACGATGAACCTGGCGCCCGGCTTAATCAAGAACTCATCTTGCTCTGGGGTCTCCGAGACAGGCTTCACGAATGCTCCGCCCTTTGATCCTTTCTTCAGGTTGATTTCGAGGACGACCTCTCTGTCGAAAGATTCGAGTGATGAAACTGACGTGCTCATGAACGCTCTGTCCGAAAACCCGGGCTCCTGCTGTGTCGAAAGACCAAAAACGAGCCGTCGGACTCGCTCCATGCGCGCCTGTTCGTCGTCACCCTTTGGTAGCTCGACGCCAAGCCCTGTCGCTCTGGCGACGATGTCAGGCGTGCTCCCTCGGAAGACCGTCACGTCCATCGGCAGCTCGAACTTTGAGATCGCCGAGGTCAGGTTTTTGGTCATTTCTTCAATGGCGGCGGCTCGATGGATGGGCGGCTTGCCGTCAGGACTAGGATAATTTCCACGCAGCGCACTGTTGACCTCCTCGAAGAGTCTCATGGGCGCGGTGGTGGTCGTGCCCGTCTCCGTTTCAGTCTCGTCCTTGAGCGCGGCCTGACCGTGGCGCTTCTCGTAGTCCGTGTAGGCCAGCACTGCCTCGGCCTCGTCGGGCGTGATCTTGGCCTCCCACTTCCGGCCCTCTTGTTCCAGGCGCTGGCGCCCGCCGAACGTCTTGTCCGCCGTCGGCACCTCGCCGCTGTAAGGGTCCGCCGAGGCGCCCGGCTGATAGTCCCAGCCTGGCTGCACGACGGTCGGTAAGCCAGAGGGCGCGAGTTCGACCTTGAGCTGGTTGGCTTCGAGGCCGCCCATCTCGTCTAGCTCCCGCTGACTGATCGCCTCGACCGTGCAGCTACAGCCCCAGCCATTCGGTGGATAGATGATCTTCCACAGCGGATCGTCTGCCCGGAGCACCTTGCCGTCGAGGGCCTTGTGCGCCGAGCGAGGGAAGCGGCTCCGCCCGTGGCGATAGCGCCAAAAAGGCAGCTCCTTCTTGCTGGCCTTCAGCTGCTGGAGGCGCCCTGCCGCGCGCGACGTGCGCAGGTTTGTCTCGTAGATGGTCCGCGCGCGCTTCTTCAGGTCGCCGCGCAGCTCTGCCCCAGTGTCGTCGAGGATGCCCTTGAGCGTCTTCGTGAATCCCTGGACGGTCTCGCTGCCCTCAATGGCAGCTTGAACGGCCTGGAAGACACGCTGCAACGCCTCCTCGTGGATGAGCCCTGCGACCGTGAACCCCTTGTCGTGCGCCGCGCCCTGCATCTCCTTCCATTCGTTCGTCGGAACGATGGCCTTCTTGCGCAAAAACTCCTCGGCCTCGGAAAACGGGAGACTGGTCGCGCTATGGACCTGCTGGACGAAGCGCTTGCTGTTGTCGCGGCTGCTCGCGGGTTTGGTGGCCATGCCGGTCCCTCTCAGCGGTTGCCAAGGACCTCGGCACTGACCTCCGCGAGCCCCATGAGCTGAGCCACGGTCAGCGCCTGGCCAACGGTCCGAGCGGCATCAGCGAGCGTCTGGCCTGGCATCAGCGCGTAGAGACGCTCGCGGACCTCTTCGAGCGACTTCGAGGAGCGGACGATCTCCTGGACCTCTCCTGAGAGCCTGTCGATGAGTTCGTCCGTCGTTGCATCGAGCCGGTCCGCGATGTCGGCCTCGGCCTTCGCGCCAGGGTCGAGCGGCGCGGTGGGCTCAGGCTCGGCAAAGGCCGCTCCTTCAAGTGGCACAGCAGGGGCCGAAGGCATCGGCTCCCACTCGCCGCCGTAGGTGGCTTTGATCTCTTCGATCGTGGGCCTGTAGCCAATCTGGGCAATCGTGGCGTCACGCTGCGACCGAGCGATGAGGTCTTCGGCCACCTCGAACACGCGCCAGACCTTGGGCGGGCGAGCCCCAGGGAAGTTCCATTCGGTCAGCCAGGTTGCGACCGAGCGATTGAAGCTCTCGCAGAGCAGGTCCGCGTCGGCCTTCAGGATCTGGTCTCTGACGCTCAGGTGCGTCTTCGACTGAGATAGGCTGCTGCCGTCGTCCGTCGTCATGGTCTGGCCCAAGATGATCTTCGAGATGGCCGCGTCCATGCGGTCGCAAAAGACCCCGAAGTCTCCACCGGCTGACCTGGCCGACTCTAGATAGCGAATCAGCACGCCCTGAGGCACGACGACGCCCGTGTCCCGATGGATGGACCGGGCAATGGCCAGGAGCTTCTTTTCGTCATCCTCGCTCGTCCCGGCGGGCGCTTCGATCACGGTCGTCGGAGTGCCGAACTTGTCCAAGAACGCCATCCAGAACCGCAGGGCGTTCCTCTTAAAAAACACTGGCCAGAACAGATAGTGCGCCAGGCCTAGGCCGTAGGGGTCGTCCGAGTCATCGGCCCCCATCGTGACGACCCAAAACTTCCGGTCGGGCATGACCTCGCCTTTGGGGTTCTTGGTCGTGCAGAGCAACAGCTCGCCAGACGGCGCGAACTTGAAGCGCCGCTGCCTTCGGACGCGCAGGTCGTCGAGCACGACGTAGTCGTCGCACACCTTGAAGATGCACTCGGCCACCGCAAACCCATAGTGGGCTGCCGCGAGCATCCGGCGGTTGGTCTCGTCCCAGAGTAGGTCCGAGAGCTGCTCGCGCAGGAAGTCCGCCGCTTCCACGTCGACGGCCTCATCGGACGCAGGCTCCACGCGCCACTCGCGGGCAATGATGGCCATGCGGCGTTGCTGGAACGTCGGCATCACCTGGTCGTCGTCGAGCAGCGCCTCGTATGCGCTCAGGTCTCCGCGACCGCGATCCTTCAGGATCTTGTCCTGCGGCTGGAGCGAGGTCAGCGCTTCGGCGTAGCCCCGCGTGATGTCTCGGCCATCATTCAGCCCGGCCAGGATTTCGAGGTTCGGTGCTTCGACTTTCTCGGCCTTTTTGGCCTTGGTTTTACGTGCGCACACAGATCTCCTCCTCACTCACGCCGCACACCTGAACGACTGTTCCGGGGGGGGGGGGGTAGCGTCTTGCCCTCTTTGCCCAGGATGTGACGCGCGAGCGTTTCACCAATGTCCCTGGCGAGCTTCACGCGGTCGATGCAGACGGGGGCCTCGAATGTTCCTGGCGCATCCTTGGGATAGGGCTGCTCGGGCAGCAGGACTTCCGTCCGGCGGTCCAGGCGGTAGAGGTAGCGGTAGGTCCGCACCCGAAATGGTTTTGCGGTTCCCATGCAGATCTCCACGCCATTCCGGCAGAACGATCCAACCTGGCGACGGTTGTTCGTGTTCTGTGCATGGGTCTGTCGGCCATCAGCGTGGCGCCAGAAGGTTGTCCAGTGCCACCCGTGATAGGTGAAGTTGCTTGCCTGGTAGATGGTGCCGTGGCCGATGCGGCCATCCGCGAACGATTGGACCAGGACACAGTGTGGGACGGCGCGGCGGAGCAGGCGGAGTGAGGCGCCGATGAGGAACGACTCGGCGTTCCGTCCAAGGCAATCGTCCACCCACATCCGGTTGAGCTCCAGGCAGACAGCCTGTGGGTCGGGATGGCTGAAAAACGACCGGCAGAGGTTGTTTTTCATCGGCCCGAATGAGGCCACGCCGAGGCATCGGTCAGACTCCTCCGCTCTGAAGATGCCCGCGTTGAACGTGCCAAAGTTCCCATTCCATGAGTGGGAGTAGTGGTTCGACACGACCATCTCGCGGGCGATGGCCTTCTCGACCGGTTTGACCACGAGCTCTCCGAGAGAGCTGAGCGTGCGCTGGATTCGGAGCTCTGGGGCACCCATCAGAACCCCTCCAGAGAGACGCGACCGCCGCCACCGTCAAAGCCGTCGAGCTCGACGCGCGGCTGCTCCAGCATTTTGAGGCTGCCGAGATCGATGTGTGGCGTGGAGGCTGCCGAGACGGCCAAGGCCATCGACCAGAAGCGGTCGGCGTGGCCACTGGCATCCGAGTCAGCGATGAAGCGCGGCGTTCCGCCAACGGGTGAGGGAACACACTTGAGCTTGTGCAGGTCTCGGCGCAGGACGTTGTCACCCTGAGGGATGCGGATCTTCCGGTCCTGGAAGGCCCGCTTGGCAAGGTCGGCCATCGTCTGTTTCGAGCCGGGCGTGAACTTCACGCCCTCGATGCGCGAGCCGTAGCGCCGCTGGGCATCCTCGACGGGCTTCTCGCCGATGCCCGTCTGGTCCATGCAGACGCGGACTGGGTTGTAGCGGGCGATGAGCGCATCGAGCGTGGCGTCCTGCTCCGCGAACGAGGCGCCCTTGAGCGTCTCGATCTCGCGCGTCCAGAGCACGTCACCCACGAGCTCCACGACCCACGCGACCCACAGGTGCGAATGCCGCGCGATGTCGTTCCCGATGAAGCACGTCCCGCCAGAGAATTTTTCTGGAACGCCCGCCGACTCGTCCTCGACTGAGTCGATGAGCTCGAAGGGCAGCCAGTTGGAGGCTTCATCGAGCCATTCCAAGAGATACTCTTGGCGCCAGGCGTCTTCGTCGCAGAGGGCTAGGCGCAGCTCCTCGGCGTCGTATGGCAGCCCTTCCGCGATGGCCTGGTGGATGTCGCAGATATGGCGCGACCATGAGTCACTCTTGCCCGTGACGAGCTCATAGAACTTGTTGCCTTTGCCATTCGGCGTGCTGACGACGAGCAGGCGCCAGCCACGTGAGACGATGGGAAAGACAGCGCGCCAGATCTTGGCCGAGTCCTTGTGGAACGCGAACTCGTCCAGGAAGACATTGGCACTGAAACCACGGGCCGTGTCTGGGGTCGCTGGCAGCGCGATGATACGGCTGCCGCCAGAAAACACGACCTCCTGAGCCTTCACACGCTTCGTGATGCCATCTTCACCTTCGAGCTCGTGCTCGACATCCTCAAGGAAATCGAACGCGACCTGGTAGGCCTTCAGGTGCTTGTGGACACCTTCCAGCATGGCCTCTTTGGCCTGGCGCTCTCCACGACTCAGAATGACCCACTTCGTCGGGCGCCCAGCGGCCTCGGCCTTCAGGCAGTCGAGCGCGATCTCCAGAGTGCAGACAAAGCTCTTTCCGCTCTGTCGAGAGAACATCCCCACTTTCCAGCGGGATCGGTCTTTCAACCAGCGCTTCTGGTAGCCGTAGAGCGGGATGGCGGGTGTCGGCATCACAGCACCCCGTAGATTTCTTCGCTGATGCGACGAACGGTCTCCGGGTCGAGGCCGGACTTCTTCCCCTTGGAGGCGACTTTGAGCGCCTCCAGCTTGGCCTCGACCTTAGCGCGCACCTGGAGCTGGTGCTTCTTCTGCTCGACGCTCGCCTTGCTCAGGTCACGGATGCTCTTGGCCAGAGACGCCAGGTCGAACTCGTCCGGGTCCACCCGGAGGTCCATGACGACATCGAAGAGCTTTTGCTGTGTGAGACGTATGACTGCGTCATTCAGAACGCCCTCATCATCCCCGGCCTCGGCAGCGATGGCCCTGGCGATCTCCGTCGAGCGCTTCAAGGCAGCGGCGCGTTCCTCGAACCGCGCGCCAAAGCGCTGGAGCGCCGAGCGCGATGTCGGCGACGCGCCAGCCTCGGCGAGCCACTCGTTGAGTTCGTCTATAAGCGAGGCGTAGCCGCTGAAGCCCAGCTCTATCAGACGGCGTTCAAGGCGCTCGCGCACCTCCGGCGGGAGGCGGTTTTCGAGGCCACGGATACCCATGTCAGCCTCGCTTTGGCGGTCGAGCGATTCCAGCTCTGCAATCGACCGCGTATTCGACGAGATCGACCCCGATCGATGTGAGGTTGGAGTCCCAGCAGTCGGTGTCCGGGTCGTTGCCAGTGATTTCGATGAGCTTTCGCCCGTGCAGGTATTCGAGCTCCCGCCGCAGCTCGTGGAGCGTCACGCGTGAAGACATGTCCGTCAGAGTCTTCAGGATGATGTCCTCGGTGACCGGGTAGGGGCGGCCAGCATCGAGGGTGACCAGGATGCGCCAGCGCAGGACTTCACGCGCCGCCGTGGCAATGTCAGGAGTTGCCATCTCGGCCTCCACCGCGCGCGTCGAGGCGCGCCACCAACGAATCAATGCGGGACCAGAGGTTTTCGAGTTTGACCGTGATGGTGGCGCCGTAGCGAATCCAGTCCTCTCGTTTCACGTATTCGCTCGCGAGCTCACGGCGGATGCCTGCGACGTCAGCCTCCAGCGCGCGCAGACGCTCAGCGGTCGAGTCGAAGCGCTGGTCGAAGTGCTTTTGATTCCGGTCGAGAATCCACTTGATCGCCCAGAGCAGCACACCGCTCCAGGTGACGACGATTCCGAGGAACATCCCGAGAGATGTCCAATCCATCACCACTCTCCTCTCAGTCCAACGGCGCCGCCCCAGTCCGGCTTCAGCGCGCCGCCAACGTGCCTGGCTCCAGCCCATCCCTCGGCAAAGGCTGCCCAGTGAGGGCTCCACTTGCCGAGGTAGATCGCGCGTCCGGCCAGCCGGTCAGGCCGCGCCACGAGACCGAGATCCAGGCGGTGTGTTCCTGGCGCCAGTGCAGACGCCTCATTCAGTCCTGCACTGACGCTGGCGTAGGGTCCGGCGCCTCGGCGCGGTCATAGATCTCGTGGAACGTCGTCAGCTTCTTCGACAACTGACGCTCAGCGCGCCTGAGCGACGCGAGCGACGATTCGACCGAGGCACCCAAGAACGATTCAAGCCACGCGGCTTCGACGCCAAGCCCCTTCACGATGAGCGCGAGACCCTTGGGCCCCAGGAAGCTCTTGACCGTCTGAATGGCGATGCTGCGCGCCATCGACTTGTCAGAGTCCGTCAGCTTGCCGTCAGGAGCCTCTGCCTTGAGTGCCTCGACATAGTTCGTCCACACCTGGGTGACGGCGAGGTGACAGGCCTGCGAGACCGCCGTCAGGGCGCGGTCCACGATCGCGCTCTTGGTCTTCGAGTAAATCCAGCGAATCAGGAGGGTGGTGGCGATGCCAGCGAGGGCAATGAGAGCCGCGCCAGCGGTCTCGATGAGGGGCAGCAAGTCGATGTTCATGGGGGTTCTCCGGGTTGGTTGAAGGCTCGAATTGGTTTGAGCCCCCGGAGAATCGGCGCGCCGCCCCCTGAAAATAAGAACACCAGGTGCCGCACCCGGCACCTGGCGTTTGAAGGCCCATTAAACGGCCATTTACCCGCCGCGCTCCCAGAGGGTCGGCTGGCGCGGTTTGGTCGGACACGTGCCCTTTTGCTCCGCTTCCTTGGCGCGCGCATTGGCCCGCTGAGCCGTGCGCCAGGAGACGCCGAATTCACGCACCGTCTGCCGCGTGCTCTGACCGGCCTTGCGCGCGGCCGCGATGGCGGCATTTCGCACATGCCGACGCTGCGCCGCCATCATGGGAACCATGATGCGCTCGCCGCCATAGGCCCGACACAGCGCCCGAAAACACTTCTCGTCGAGCAGCGATTCGAGCGAGTGCCCCTTGGTCGCGCATTTCGGGACATAGAGCGGGACACCGCGAGACACGCGAATGATGGCCTCAAGTCCAGCGCGGCCCACGATGGATTCGAGCTCGACAGCGATCGGCGGCTTGTGTTTGGTATCCATGCTTCCCTCCAGAGGTTATTGCGTGCAGCTCACGCCGTTCTCCGACCATGGCGACGCGCATCATACCAAAGCGCCTGCAACACCTTCTGTGCGCCCGCCTCGTCGAGGAAGGTACAGCACTCCACTTTGGCCACGCGCTGGGCAATGGCGTCCGCGTAGGACCATGGGCGCTTCGCCTCCGATAAAAACGCCTCGACCTTCTTGAGCGACGGCGCCTGCGGCGCCTCCCTGGAATCGAGGCTGTGAGGCCGCTTCGGATAGCCCCGAACGCCGAGCTGGCGCGACAGATAGTCCAGCACTTTCCCGCGCTGCTTGACATTCATGTCAGCCGACGAACTACAGCCGGTCAGCCTGCACATCACCTCGCGTCTCACCTCGTCGTCCAAACCCAACTGCTGAAACTGGAGGTGGATGCGCGCCAGCTGGGCTCTCCGGGAGGCCGTCATGCCTTCCTTGGTGCTCATGCTGACACCGCCTCTCCAGCGGTGGCCTTCGTCGAGGGGAGCTCGAACTCGACCTGGTAGGGCTCGACGATGATCTCCTCCTCCTGGACGATGGAAATTCCAGGGACAGAGGTCGCCGGAGAAGGCTTCTTCAGAATAGCCTCCTTGTCGATTTCGAGCTTCTCCCGGATGTATTCGTCCATTTCGAGCTCTTGGAGGAGCGCTAGGACCTCCTTCTCTTTCTTGATCGAGACCTTGGGCTTCGACATGCGCCAACTGATCTCGCCATGCGTGAAGGTCGCCGTCTTGCCGCCACCCTTGAGGAGCTCCGCCCGGTGGAGCGTCGCCCACGTCCTAAGCGAGGCGAAACCCAGATCGATGGCGTCTTTCAGCGGAGTCAGCGCCTCAGCGGATTTCTCTTTGATCGCATCGATCCGAGCGTTCGTGTCGGCTTCGAGTCTCGCGATGCGCTGCTGATTCATGGCGATCTCGGCGATCATCGCATTCGCCTCCTCGCGGCTCTTCGGGAGCGGGAGGATGCTCTTCTTGGCTTTGGTCTTCTTCTCTGTGGTCGTCATTTCACTTCTCCTCCTCGTTTATTGGTTTCAGGACAGGGCTCCAACGGCACGGCCCCACTCCAGCCCCCCCCCCCCGACTCGTCACGGACCATCACGTCCAGGACATCGACGGTGCGTGACTGACGGCTGCCTTGGCATTTGACGGCCACGACAGGGCCGCTCTTGCCGACAAAGGCGCGCGTGCTCGTGCGCCAGCTCAGAATCGACAGTCCTCCCTCGCCGTAGATTCGGACCTCGGTTTCAATCGGGACCGCGCGGTTGAATGCTTCGACAAGGCGTCTGGCGGCGGTCTGGCGATGGCGCTCGACGACGATCGCGAGCGCCTTGTGGAACTCCAGAACGTCGTCGCCAAAGACCGGCGTCAGCAGCTCGATCGGATAGGGCGGTTTGATGCCTGGCATCTCGGCGTGGCGCGCCCGGCAAACGGCCTTGCCGTCCTCCACATACGCCTGGCCGACGGTCGTCCCAGGCTCATGCGCGATGCGCCTGGGCAGGCCTTTGATTTTGACGCGCGCACCAGACCTGACGCGCTCGTTCCAATAGGCGGCCGCCACGACGGCTTCTTCATTGGCGCGGAGTTCTTCAGCTCGCATCGTCCACCTCCTCGCTGGCCAGGGGGACGAAGGGTTCGAGCGTGGCGTCGATGGCGCGGTGAAGGATGGCCCGGCACTGGCGCCAGGTCTCAGCCTGGTCGCCATCGACCTCGTCTGCCTCACCAGCCGTCATCTCGGTTTCGACCACCAACAGGGCGTTCACGAGGCGCCGGTAGGCGCGCGGGAGCAGATGTAGCAGTGCTGAGATGTCAGGGCTCATTGCGCACCGCCTTTCTGCGCTGGCGCGCCTCGGTAGCGCGGACATCCAGCGCGGCAGGCACGGTAGCGGCGGATCGCCACGTGGTTTGCTGAGGAGAACTCCGCTCGCTGCTCGGCATCGCAGCGCGCCGTCGAGATCAGGCCGAGAGCCGGACACTCGATGTCACAGGCCATCAGGTGCGCGCGGACGCGGGCCTCGATGTTGTCGGTCTTCGCGGGATACTTCCCTGAGAGCGTTTGCGAGATGACCGTCGTGCTCACGTTGATTCGCAGTGAGACCTTGCGAATCGAGGAGCGCTCGACAGCGGCGCGCAGGGTGGCAATCCAGTCAGCCTCGGGTGTTTGGGCGGGCATGCACTCAGACATGGTGCGCCCCCTTGTGATTGCCGCGAGGGCGTTGGACACGCCGAACAGCCTGAGTCGCGCGCTCTGCCGCAGCCAGGAGCCTCGGGCGATCCTCTGCCGCATAGCCGCATGAGTCACATCGGCGCGCCGAATCGCGTTCGATGCAGCACGTCCAACACGGCAGGCGCAGCAGTGTGTCCAGGATGACTGCCGACTCCGATCGTGGGTCCTGATACTCGTAAGGGCGCGGCTCCTGGTTTGGATCTCGGATGCCACCCTCGCGAATGATGACAGGCGCCAAGGGCCCGAGGTCACGGATGAGCCGGTAGGTCCGGCGCCCATCGACGATCTGCGAGCACAGGACGCCGTGCCGAACCAGACGATTGCAGTAGTCAATCGTCGAGGTTCGCTTGAGGATCTGGAGCTCATCAAGGTCATCGACGGTGAACACCCGACGCGCTCGCATGGCCTGCCAGAGCCGATAGGTGCCCTGGCCGCGCTTATGCTCACAGGTCGGGATCGGGGCGGTTGGAGACCGACTGTCGAGATTACGCATCGAAGCCTCTCTTTCCGAGCTCATCCACGTCGATGACACGCAGTTGCACCGTGGCCGGGAGCGCATCCAAGATCGCCTTGATCGCAAGGGCGTGGACAGGGTTTCCGCGCTGGAACTTTGAGAGCTCCACCCACAACGGACGAAGGCGCTCTGCGAGCGCCTTTCCTTCGACGAGTTGAGAACCACCACCTTCAAACTGCTCGACAGTCTTCATGAGAACGAAGAGCGCCACAGAGAGCTTTTCGGCGAACAGCTCGATCGCATCGTTCCGGATCCGGAATGCCACCCCGGTCGCGGCGCCGCACTCCTCGAACTCGGTCTCAACGTCCTCACGAACCTCGGTCGGGAGCGTGACGCCGCTCTTGGCCAGGATCTCGTTGACGCTCTCCAAGAGGAGCTCGATCGGATTTTTGGAGGTCATGGCATCACCTCCAATTCGCGCAGGACAGCTGCAATGCGGCGCCGAAGCGAGAGCATCCGGCGATGAATGCGATGAGCCGGAATCGAGCCGGAATCGAGGACGAGCCAAGCGTTGCTGGCCGCTGTGTGCTCTCGACGAAGCTCTAGGAGCCGACGGAAAAGGCACATGCGCTCATTCATGCCGCACCGCCTTTCCGGTCTTGGATTTCTTGCTCCCAGCAACACTGGGCTCCACGGCGCCATCAAAGACCTGTGATCCCCATGTCGATGAATCCACGCACTCAAGGTCCTTCCGAAGCGCCCACCCTTCGACCTGGGCCAGGGAGACCTTGATGCGCCGCATCGAGGCCGCACAGGAAGAGACGATGCGAGCCAAGAGATCGTCGGCAAGCTCGACCTCACAACACGCCTTCGCGACGACGCGGACATCCTCGATGGTGGCATCGCCAAACTGAATCGTCCGCGCGATGCGTGAGGCGAACTGCTCGCGGCGTTTCACCTTCGCCAGAAAGTCCTGCATCCCAACTACCAGCAGCGGGGCGCCGCTCAGGTCGTGGATGTCGCGCAGGGCATCGAGCAGGGAGATCTTCTCGACCAGATAGTCGCCTTCGTCGATGATGATGGCCCGATACGAGATGGCGAGCCGCTCGATAAGCCGGTCTATGACGACACCGCGCAGGCCGCGCGTGTCCACACCGGTCTCGACACAAAGGCAGTCGAGCATACTGCGCGGCGTCCAGAAGCTGTTTGCCTTCATGTAGATAGCATCCACCTGGTCACGCAGCCACACGCAGCCCTGGGTTTTGCCGCTGCCCGGCTTGCCGACGATGGCTGCGATGCCTGGCAGATCTGTCGCCCGCGTGCGCAACGCCTCTGCCGTTTGGGCAAGGGTTGTCAGATTCCTTGTTTCAGCGATAATGTTTCGCATCTCTCTCTTCCTCACTCGGAAGGGGTTGGCGCGCCCTTCGCGCCTTGGTCAGCCGCAGCCGCCAAGCATGGCGGCTGACCTTTTTGGTCCGTGGCCGCGCGCCTATGCGAGGCCGACCTCTGCCAGGGCGAGCAGAGGCCGAAGATCGGGCCGGTTTCGTGTGACGTGGTCTCGGATGACGGGGTCCTGGGCGCCCATCCGCATGAACCACCGCTGCTCGCGCTCAGAGCGTTCCTCGCGTGGCGTCGCGGCCAGGCCGATCCAGCGGTCAATGGCCTGCTGGTTTTCGCGGGCGCGTTCGTCTTCGATGGCGCGGGCATGGTCGCGAACGGGAGCGAGGTCGCACACCGAAGCGCTTGGGGCCTTCGATGTCGCCTCAGCCGCCGCCTCGGCACCTTCCAGCGCTGGCGTCGTGTGCTCCACCGTCGCCTCGACAGGCGGGCGCAGCGGCACGACGACGCCGACACCGGCTTGCAGGAGCCGCTCGGCAAGGATCTCCTCAGCGATGTGCGAGGTATTCGCCTGGCGCTTGAACTCGCGCATCATGGCGCGGTTTTCCGTGAGCTTCTCTTTGTAGTCGGCCATCGCCTTGGCGGCGAGTTCCTCGCGGGAGACGCCGGTGCGCTCAGGACAGATGGCAGTGAACAGGTAGCGGCCGTCGTCGTCGAAGCACCAAACGCGGCCAACGTCGGAGGGGTCACGCCGGACGTTCACCCACCGACCGAGCATCGATCCGTGCTCGCCATGCTCCGAAGCAAAGGTGGCGTTGTCGATGTGCAGACCTTTTTTGCTGATGCAACGAGGCTTCACGAGCGGCTGCAAAAGGATGTCGAGGGCGCGCTCGTTTTGGATGCGGCGCACCTCGCCCGGCCACGACTCGACCATCTGTCGGGGCGTGTGGCCATCGATGCCGCTATGCGGACGCGCCTCGTAGGCCACGCACCAGCGATTCAAAAAATCGACGAACTCATCGGCAGAAAGATCGGCGTCGAAGACCTCTTGGTCTGACTCGCCCAGGCGCTTCGAGAACGTCTTTTGAGAGCGGATGTCCTGGGCCTGAGCCACACTGTGCCCGCAGAAGCCGGGCAGGAGTTCGACGAGGTCGTGCTGCATCGTCCGAAACGCACGCTCGACGGCCCCCTTCAAGTCGCCACAGTATGGCAGCGTCGTATCGTGGGCGATGCCGAGGCCGCTCAGGAGCGCGCAGGTCTGGTGCGAGACATAGTCGCTGCCGTTGTCGGTCAGGACAGCTTCTGGGACTCCCCAACGGAGGATGGCTGTGCGCAGAACCTGTCCGACATCCTTCGACGAGGACGATCTGGCGAGAACGAAGCACAGGCGGCGACTGTAGATGTCGATGGCCGCGACGATCGTCCGGCGGTTCCCGTCGGAAAGGACGACATCGACGGGCGTCGAGTCGAGCAACCAGAGCTGATTCAGCCTCGTCACGTGCTTCGTCTGGGAGCCGACGGCTGGCTTGTGACTGCCGCGCGCCGCATCTGGGTTGCACAGATGCGCCCACAGGCCGGGGTTCAGGCGCTTCCAGCGTTCCATCCAAGCCGCGACAGTGCGCTCCGTGACCTGTCCGCGTGCGCCGTAGCGCGCACACAGGATCTCGTAGATGCGGCTCGGGCGGATCTTTGGGCGTGCCGCCATCTGGCCGAGGATGTCCGCCACCCACTCTTGATGCTCGTCGATCTTCGTCCTACCAGCGCGCTTGCCGTAGGCGCCGCCGAGCTCTTTCCAACTTTCCAGAGCCTGGCGCTCCCAACGGAAGAGGGTCGCGACCGACAGCCGCTTGGCGCGGATGCCGTGCGTATCCACAGGGATTTTTCCAGCGTTAAAAGCATCCACAAACGCCGTGTTTGCAGGACGTTTGCGCAGGTCTGGATTCGCGGCCCAGAAGGCGTCACGGGCGCGCAGGATGGCAGCCCTAGCCTCGGCACGGCGCTGGGCATGGGGAGCGAGGTTGACCGACGCGGCGATCTTCTCCTCGCGAATGCGGCGATAGTGCTCCGACGTCGCGTCCTGAGCGATTCCAAGGCGGGCGTTCAGCTCAGCCTCGGCGGCTGCCTCGCGGCGGGCTAGCTCGGCCTGGGCTTCAGCGGGGAGGGTCGCTCGATCGTAGATCTTAAAGGGACGCCCGCTGCGAGTCTCTGTCCGAACGCCCCAACTGAGTCGGGCTGCCGAGCGGGCGACATCTGTCGAATCAGCCGGGCACCCCGGCAGCCCGGCAATCTCGCTGGCACTCAGCCACTGGCGCACAGGGGAGCTCATTTAGTCAGCCCCCCCCCCGGGCTCCGCACGGACCATCGGAACATAGGTGATGCCGCGGCAGCCAGCACAAGAGACGTAGCGAATCCTGGGCTGGCGACCCTTGAGCAGCTCGGCGTAGCAGTCCCAGCACGGCTGGCAGGCTAAGATCGCGGCAGAGGATGCGGATAGCCGGGATGAGATCTCGGCTCGCTGCGCGCGCACGTGAGCTATGTCCGGCGATCTGGTCATGAGGAGGCAATCGATCACCTCGCGGACGGCATCGATCTCGTCAGATTCCCCCGAGATGCCATACAGGCGCTCACAGAGCTCGGCAGCACGAGTGAGCGCTATCTGCACCTCGCGGTCGAGGGGCCGTGTGGCGGGGCGCGCGGTCATGACCGATACCCCGTCTCTTCGCGAAGGCCGAGCATGTGGACTCGGCCGTCGGCCACGATGCGCGCCCACTCTGTGGCGCGGGCGTGGGCCCACGCGAACCACGCGAGTCCGAACTTCGCCTGGTGCTCGCCGGTGAAGTCCGCGCGCTCGGAGATCACGTAGAGAGTCGGTGGGTGCGCCTTCAGCCACTCGTGTCGCTTGAGCGATTCAAGAAACGAGATCCCGAGTAGCATCGCCGTGAGCTCGAATGTCTCGACTGACTTCTCGACGAACTCCAACGCCCTCGAATAGGGAGGGTTGGTGAGGCAGATCGAGCCGGGGAGGTAGGATGTGAACCGGTCGGCAGCCAGGAAGTTCACGGCGAGGGGCGGCGCGACATCGTAGGCGCTGGCATGCTCTCCTGGAGCGATGTCCGAAAGAAACCACTTGCAGATCAGCTCACGCCCAATCTCGTGCTCGAAATTTGTGACCGCTCCCTGGATGGCGGCGTTTCCGCAGCAGGGATCGTGGCCGCTAGGCTGCCGACCAGAGAGGGCCAGGCGGACGTTGGGGTGGCGCAGAAAGAGGTCCGTCACCCAGAACGGCGTCTCGTAGAGGTCGCGCGGGCTGCGCTCGGCAGCTGGCTTTTTGAGGCGTCCGATGCGATCGGTCATGGGCGCTCCTCCATCGATGAGGGGCACACCCACGCTATGCCAGTGCTGCCGTTGGCTGGCACGCTGCGGCCATCCGGCAGGCGCAAGAGGATGGATGCCTCGCCGTATCTTTGAGCCGCGCGCACCTGACGGCAGTCGCAGAGCTCCATGCGCCGCGCATGGATGCGCGCAGCCCGGTCCATCCGGGCTTGCAAGCTAGTGAAGTCGAAGGCCAAGTCGAGGCACATGAGGAGCCCGAGCACACACACGATGATGACGGGCGCGGCAAAGGCATTGGCCGCCGGATGCCTGTCGAGGAAGCAGTCGATTCGCGCGAGGAGGGTCTCCAGGCGGGCATTGAGATCCTGAGAGGTCATGTCTCACCGCCGATCTCGAATTCGAGCTCGATGATCCAGAGGTGGATGGCCATGCGCAGGCAAGCGCGCAAGGCGAGCTTGCGTAGGAGGTCACGCATCGGGAGCCTCCTCGATGACCTCATCGGTCATCCCGAGAGCCCGGGCGGAGCGGGTGCCCTCGCGCTCGGCGAGGAGCATCTGGTTGTCCCGGCGCAGGCGGTCGTTCTCGCGCTGGAGGAGGATCGCTCGGGTGAGCAGTCGGAGAACGGCGTCTCGGTTGGATGGCGCTGCTCGAAGGTTCCACAGATCCTCAAGATCGAGCCCTTTTCCGAGAGCGCGGTTCAGGCTGTAGAACTCCGCGCGGCAGCCACCGCAGGCGATGAACGCAGGGTGATGCGGCGGCCCGGGCCACCAGTAGCAAACCGAGACATCGAAGCTGCCGCAGAATGGGCACCGATCCAAGGCCTTAGCCACGGCGCACCTCCGGGATGACAACGCGACCGTCGCGGTCGTGCCACTCGATGTCTCGGCCGAGCGCATCGAGGCGATCCTTGAGCGGGCCGCGCATGGTGAGGTGGAGGTGCGGGCCCTTGGAGGAGCCAGCGCCAGGAGCCCCTGGAATGCCGCCGGAGTATGCGATCGCGTCGCCTTTATTGATCAGCTGGCCTACCGCCCATCCGACCAGACGCCTCTCGGGGCTCGCGATTCCAGAGAGGTGCGCGAGGCCAATGTAGAGACCATCACTCCTCCTGAGCGACATCGACAGGCCACCACCCCAGCGCCGGTCGTCCCAGATCCTCAGGATCTTGCCGGAGAACGGAGCGACGACGGGCGTCCCGTTGGGGCACGCGATGTCGATGCCGCCGTGAAACTGCTTGCGGCCGTCGATGATACGCTCGCCGTAGGGCGAGCTGACGCGCGTGAAGCCATGAGTCGGCCAGAGAAGCGGTGTCATGCCGCCACCTCCGGGACATGCTTCCAGGCGCCGTCGGTGCCCCGCTCCCAGAGGCGGATTCGGTTCAACGCCATCTTCCGGTCGATGGCAGCGCCGAGCTCTGGCCAGACGGACATGATTCGGCACAGGACGATGAGAACGTCTGCCAGCCCCTTGGTCGGCTCTCCGCCAGGTCGATAGAGTGAACGATCGAGCTCCGCTATCTCGATGAGCAGCTTTTTCACCAGATCGCGCAGGGTCTCTTCGCCGAATGTCTCAGCCGCCCACTCCTTGATTTTGTCTGGCGTCTCGACCTCGGCGGGCCACATCACGCGCAGGGTTCGGTTGGCGGATTCGAGAGTAGCCTGAAGCTGGCCGACCTGGCGCATCCAGTCATCAGCAGACCCTTGCCAGCGAGCCGCATCGGCGCTGGCCTTGCGGAGCCCTTTCGATAGCCTCGCGATTTCGATGTCACACGAGCGGACCTGGTCTTCGCGCTGGTCCAGCTCCTCTCGCAGATCGTCCGCAAACTCGTGGGCTGAGAGGAGCTTTGTTTTGGCTTGCTCAAGCTCTGCTTCGAGACGGGCAAGGCGATCGAAGGACGGCGACTGACGGGAGCGGCAGGTCATGGCGCCACCTCGCGATCCGTCCCGTCCCGGACCACGCGCAGGCGAGCGCGCTGCCAATCATCGAGATGCGTCTGGTTGGCATCCAGGCTGGTGACGTACCACAGGCGGACACGACACTCCCCGAGGAGGGCATAGAGGCCACGATGTCCGGCGGCAGGGACAGTCAGGACGCGGCAGGCGACGCGCAGGCCGACGAAGGGGTCCAGGATAGGATGCGTGTATATCCCCGACTCGTGGCGCACCCAGCCGCCCGGGTAGACGTGCTTTTTCATTGCGCACCTCCTGAACGGCAGGAGCGGCTAGCGCGGCAGGAGCGACAGAGAGGGCTGCCGCCGGAGTAGCGCTCGGGCCAGATGTCCTCGGGCTGGAGACCGAGACGAGACGCGATCTCGTGCTCCATGCGCGGCGACGGTCGCCATAGGGCGTTGCGCGGCGTGGGCCGCGCAACCCCGACCGCGCGTGCGATCTTGGCGAGCGACCATCCCCGGGCGCGCAGCGCGGCCTTGATCCATTCTCGGCGCCCGGACGCCGTAGGCGGGAATTTTACTTCAAGGCCCTTAGGGCTAGAGAGCGTCGAATCCATGCGTTCATAATGAAGTTTTCTTCATTGCTAGTCAACAGGATTCTTCAATCAAAGCTCTTATTTTTGAAGTTTTCTAGGAGGCCACGTGTCCACAGAGGAAGAGGGGGTCAACGAGACGATTGGGGACAGGATTAGAGGGCTAGTCGAGAAAGCCGACTCGGAGGCCGCGTTTGCCCGCGCGGTGGGCATCACCGTTCAAGCGCTCCGCTTATATATACACGGGAACAGCATCCCGCGCTCGGATCGCCTCGTCCAGATCGCCGCCGTCGCTGGCGTCGACATCGCCTGGTTAGCGACGGGCATCGAGAGTGTGAAGAAAACTTCAGCATCCACCGAAGGACGCTTCGCCTTCCTGGCGCTCGCCTACGAGGATGAAGAGATTAGGGGGTGGTTGAATCCAGAGCTCGCCGACCTCGAGCGCCGCCTTCGTCGTATATTCCCCGAGTGGGATGCACGGCAGCCGCATCACGCCTAACGCCAAGAAGCCCGCAAACGCCGTGTTCGCGGGCTTCTTGGCGTCATCCAGCCTTCGTGGCGAGGGTTGCCCTTGCCGTCTAGCCATGCTCGAATCGAGACACCTTCCAAATCGGGAGGCACCGAGGAGCTGTCGCCATCGACTTACTCACCCCCCCCCTTAAAAAAAGGAGAAGCCAATGGGGAGCATGTGCCCGAAGTGCGCAGAGCAGGTTGAACTCCATGGTAACGGATGCCCGAAATGTGGGACTCAATTCACTGATGAAGAATTGAAGACCCCAGAGAGACAGAAGGTCAACAAAGGATGCGCCATCGGATGCCTCTCCATGATCCTGATTCCAGTCTTCATTGGGACCTGTATGGCATTGGTGTCGACCGAAAAGTCCGATGCACCTTATGTGACGACCGCTGAGACGCCAGAGAGGCTTCTCGAGGATATGGTAAGGAAAAAGTTTGGCATAGCGACGAATTGGCACGACCCGCCAAAACCAATGGTCATAGGAATAGAAATATCGCCCGATAAATATGGGAAGGATACTGGGTTCGCTAAAGTAATGGTGTGGGTGAATGACAATTTCACGACAAAGGCGAGAAGAGAATTATTCCTGACAAACAGCGCAGAGTTTTCGAGAGATTTCTTTAAGGAGAAAGCGTTCTCGGGGCTCTCGGCACTACGAATAGAGGGCTATGTGACACTGGTAGACGTGTATGGGAATCCAAAAGACTTCCAAGGAGTGGGCATAAACATACCAAGAGAAGTTGCTGAAAAGATAAATTGGGATTATTTCAATACAAGCGATTTCCCGGAAATCATAAAAGTAAAAGGCAGCCTTGAAATGCACCCGACCCTCTTGAAAGACTAACCTTCCCTCCCCACGCCGTCTCCGGCTTAACAGAAGCCCCACCGACCCATGCCGGTGGGGCTTCTTAGTGTCTACGTCCCGTATCGTGCCCGAGCCCGAGTAGAGGGCGACTCCCGCGTCCGGCGCCGATAGTCATCCATGATGTCCCGCGCAGTGGGGCTACCTGGCGCCCAATCACCCCGGTGTGGATGGGTGACCGTTTGCCCCCCCCCTGCGACGGCTCCACTTGTTCAGCGGCTTCTCTCTACATATTTATGTGCATAAATCCGAAGTGACCGAAAAATTTGTCTCAAATCCGGCGGTCATAGACACTGGATCCTGACCGCCGACGAATGAAGCTCGGCGGTCATCCGGCGGTCATCCCGGCGGTCTTGGTCGTATCTGACTGCATACTCGGTCGCCGCCGAGATCGCCCTGGCTCCACTAGTCCTGGGGTTGGACCACGAGCCGCCCAGACTCCTGCTCCCGAATGAAAAACGCCGCCACCAGATCCCAGAGAGGCAGCCTAGATGCGTCGTTTTGAGGGCGTTTAAGAGCCGTTTTTAGCGGTCGGCAGGCTGCGCGGCGTGGATGGGTTGGTCTCAAACCATTTTGCAGCGGCGGCCGAGGCCTAAAAATCGGCGGCGCGGGTCCGAGGCTGGCTAAGTGCCCGAAATCCCACGCCATCCCGGCTCAACCCAGCTCATCCCACTTGGAAAGCCAAACATCGGCCTGGTCTCAAACCATGTTGCGTTGCACAACCGTCACGGTGGATGCAGGGGGATCGGTGCTCATCTTGGCTCGTTAATTCGAGCCAAGTGAATTGAAACTTCGCTAAACTCGACCGGCGAGGCGTCGTCGAGCATCTTGGCTCGTTAATTCGAGCCAAGTGAATTGAAACTCGTCCGGGTGTGTTTTGATTTGGTGAGCGGATTATCTTGGCTCGTTAATTCGAGCCAAGTGAATTGAAACCTTGATGACTCGATCTCTGACGCCCTGACGGTCATATCTTGGCTCGTTAATTCGAGCCAAGTGAATTGAAACTCGGAAGGAATCGCATAGCCAGGCCATCTCGAATATCTTGGCTCGTTAATTCGAGCCAAGTGAATTGAAACCTCTGGACGCCCGAGCACGGGCGCAGGGTGTATTATCTTGGCTCGTTAATTCGAGCCAAGTGAATTGAAACCGACCAGGGCTCTCAGAACAACCAGGCGATCCGCATCTTGGCTCGTTAATTCGAGCCAAGTGAATTGAAACGATGCCGACGCGGCGCATCCCTTCATGGATTGCGAGATCTTGGCTCGTTAATTCGAGCCAAGTGAATTGAAACCGGAGCTGATAGCACAGCTGATAGCCACGGGCGCTGATCTTGGCTCGTTAATTCGAGCCAAGTGAATTGAAACATTTCAAATAGTATTTAGCTAACGTAGCCCAATAGATCTTGGCTCGTTAATTCGAGCCAAGTGAATTGAAACGTCAATCGGCTGAAAGTACGTCAAGACGTTCTTATCTTGGCTCGTTAATTCGAGCCAAGTGAATTGAAACAGAGCTGCCCTTGAGATGTCCGAACACCTGGAAATCTTGGCTCGTTAATTCGAGCCAAGTGAATTGAAACGAAAATCGATTCCAAAGACAGAGAGAAGTCTTGATATCTTGGCTCGTTAATTCGAGCCAAGTGAATTGAAACACGCATGAGCTCGACCTCAGCACGCGCCTCTTCAAATCTTGGCTCGTTAATTCGAGCCAAGTGAATTGAAACAAAACTCGGAATCCATTCGTGATTTCAGGTCGAGATCTTGGCTCGTTAATTCGAGCCAAGTGAATTGAAACTGTCACCATTGCACCATGCGACCATCCGTCTACACATCTTGGCTCGTTAATTCGAGCCAAGTTAATTGAAACCCCATCACCCAAAATGAGCTCGACGCGCTGTCCCAATCTTGGCTCGTTAATTCGAGCCAAGTGAATTGAAACATCCTGCTCGACGCAGACC
>JAISIF010000184.1 GCA_031262165.1 Myxococcales bacterium
CACCGAAAGCCACGGCTCCCCATGAACGTGAAGAAGAACATCGCCATCTACCCGGGCTCGTTCGATCCGCCGACCAACGGCCACCTGACCATCATCCACCGCGCGCTGCGCATCTTCGACACCGTGGTCGTGGCCGTCGCGCACAACGCGCGCAAGACCGGGCTCTTCACGATCGGCGAGCGCCAGGAGCTCCTGGCCGAGGCACTCAAAGGTGTGCCTCGCTTGGAGATCGACACCTTCGACGGCCTGCTGGTCGATTACGTCCGCAAGCGCCAGGCGTGCGCGGTCATCCGAGGTCTGCGCGCCGTGTCCGACTTCGAATATGAGTTCCAGATGGCCAACATGAACCGCAAGCTCGATCCAGATTTCGAGGCGGTCTTCATGATGACGGGCGAGGACTATTTCTACATCGCCTCACACGTCGTCCGAGAGGTGGCTGCCCTGGGTGGAGACGTCTCCGAGCTCGTCCCGGCCTGTGTCGGGCGCCGCCTCGCGGAGAAGTTTCCACGCCCTGAAGAGAAATAATGGCGCCTCTCAAAATCCAATCACTCCACAACATGTCGTCATTGCGAGGAGCGAGGCGACGAAGCGATCCATTGATTTAGGACTTATCCCTCAATCATCCCGTCGCCAAAGCTCGTCCGTGAAACGCCAGCCTTCGTTGCTTCTCTCGTCACTTCCGCCTGGAAGCTCTCTCCTCGCGCCAAAGTCTGGCATTCCCCGTCCATCGCGTTGCGTTGCTCGGTCCTCATCGAGGGATAAGTAGATTCTTATTATTTTTTGAATTTTCGTGATGACGACCGACAAATATGGATTGCTTCACTGCGCTCATAGTTATGAATCGCTAAAAAAGTGTTTCATTGATATTACCCACAAAAAAGAGGTTTTCAATGAATCAGACAGACAACTCAACCTCGACGCAAGGGCGTCCCTGCGATTTCATTTGGGTATTGAATTGAAACAAATTTATTTACAGGCATGAAACCCACAGGCGCGATTCGTCGCGCCTTCTTTGCATGGTTTCGAGAGACAAATTCCCGCGCGGCACTCGGAACACAGAAAGACGACGGCAAAAGAGACATGAACGCATCGCTGGACTTTCACCCCAGGTTTTTCAAAGCACTGAAGTCATATTCACGGGAACGGTTTTTCAGTGATCTGATGGCTGGCCTCATCGTCGGCATCGTGGCCCTGCCGCTGGCCATCGCCTTTGGCATCGCCTCTGGCGTCAGCCCGGAGAAGGGGCTCATCACCGCCATCATCGGCGGTTTCGTCGTCTCGTTCCTGGGCGGCAGCTCTGTCCAGATCGGCGGTCCCACCGGCGCCTTCATCGTCATCATCTATGGGATCATCGAGAATTTCGGCGTGAGCGGCCTGGCCGTCGCGACGTTCATGGCCGGTATTTTTTTGATCTTGATCGGCGTCTTGAAGCTCGGGAGCGTCATCAAATTCGTGCCCTATCCCATCATCGTTGGTTTCACGAGCGGGATTGCCCTCACGATATTCACGACACAGATCAAAGATCTGTTTGGAATGACCATCGACAAGATGCCCGCCGATTTCATTTCGAAATGGGCGATCTATGCGCAGAGCCTGGGGAGCATCTCGCCCTGGTCACTCGTCACGGGTGTCCTGAGCGTCGCGATCATCGTGCTCTCGCCGCGCTTCATCAAAAAGATCCCGGGCTCGCTCGTCGCCATCGTCGTGATGACTTTGGCCGTGTTCATCGCGCAAAAGTATTTGGGGATCAGTGGCATCGAGACCATCGGCGATCGATTCACCATCAACCCTGCGCTGCCGCCGCCTGTGGTGCCGGACATCACCCTCGACACCATCCGCCTGCTCATCCCAGCGGCGTTCACGATCGCCATGCTGGGCGCCATCGAATCGTTGCTGTCGGCCACGGTCGCCGACGGCGTGACGGGCGACCAGCATCACTCCAATACAGAGCTGATCGCTCAGGGCCTCGCCAACATGGCATCGCCCTTGTTTGGTGGAATTCCCGTCACCGGCGCCATTGCCCGGACGATGACGAACATCAACAATGGCGGGCGGACACCCATCGCTGGTGTCGTTCACGCGATTGTCTTACTCCTGATCTTATTGTTTCTCGGGCCGCTCACGAAACATATCCCGATGCCCTGCCTCGCGGGCGTGCTCATCGTCGTCTCTTACAATATGAGCGAATGGCGCATGTTCCGCTCGCTCCTGAAAAATCCCAAGAGCGACGTGGCCGTGTTGCTGGTGACCTTTCTGCTGACCGTCATCTTCGATTTGACGATCGCCATCGAGATCGGGTTGCTCCTGGCCATGCTCCTGTTCATGCGCCGAATGATGGAGACGACGAAGATCTCGGTCGCGACGGGCATGATCGACCTCTCGGACGACGCGGAGATTCACCACGACGCGGAGGTGCTGACCATTCCGGCAGACGTGGAGGTCTATGAGATCAACGGTCCGTTCTTCTTTGGGATTGCCAGTAAATTCGATGAATATATGCGACGCCTGGGGAAAAAGCCGCGCGTCCGAATCATTCGAATGCGCAAGGTTCCATTCATGGATTCGACTGGATTACACAATCTGGAGGTCCTCTGCAGCCTGTCGCAAAAGAATAAAATTCAAATCATTCTCAGCGGGGTCAATGAAAAGGTGCGGGACCTCTTGATCAAAAACAAAATGGACGAGCGCCTCGGGCCTGAAAACATCTGCAGCCATATCGACGAGGCCTTGGCTCGCGCCCAGGAGATCGTGGGCGCTGAATCGGCATCGGCGCCGCCCGTGAAACGCAACCCCGCGGCGTGATGAGATAGTTTTGATGGCGATGAATCCCCTCTCCCATTCGTGGGAGAGGGGTCTGGAAAAGGTTGATGCCAATTCAAAACGCTATACCTCGCGCCTCGTCTGACATTCCCCGTCCTTCGCGGTGCAAAGGTCCTAATGAAGGGTTGAGCCCTAAGTCCTAAGCCCCATCGAATGTGCAGATGGCCTGAGGGCGCTTGATGCGCGGGAGCACGGCCTCCAGCACCCGGAAGGGGTGCTCCATCTGATCTGGGCCGAGGTAGGCGACGTTCAGATCGAGTGACACGGCGAGGTCGAAGTTCTGCGCGCCCGGGGCGACGAGGGCGGCCGCGTCGGCTGTGAGCTGGCTGGAGACATAGACGCCGCCTTGCACCAGGCTGCGAATGGCGTCGATCTCCAGTGTGCCGCTCGCCTCGACCACGCGGTGGAGGAGAGAGAAGAGCCTGGGAGAGAGCAGCAACGCGTAGGGCAGCGGGTTTTCCTGACGCAGCACCTCGGCCGCGCGGACCACGGCGGCCAGCCCCTCGCCTGACTGCTGCCAATCACCGAGTGTCGTCTGGAAGCGGTTTGGGATGCTCAGGAGGCCTGGGATGCCGAGTGAGGCGTCGCCATAGAAGAGGAGTGCGTCCTCGCGCTGCGCGCAGGCGATGGCTGCCTGCTCCGCCACCGAGAAATCGAGCGGGATGGCGTGGTCGTGCGCGGCGGCCAGGTCGCGCCAATGAATCAAGAAGTCGCGGTAGATGATGGGGATGGCCGTCGGCGCGAGCGTGGCGCGGTGCAGGGGTTCGCTCTCGTCGGAGAAGCCCAAATCGAGCGACGCCCGATCGGTCGAAGGGCCTCGATCGATTCGAAGCGCGTCCACGCCTGGGCCGAGCGGTCCGAACAGATCCACGAAGCGGCGCCCCACCAGATGCTGCTTGGCCGCGGCAATGACGCGAGCAAGTAGGAGCGACTGCTCTTCGGCGGAGAGCGGGTTGTCAGATTCATCAAAGAGCTGTTCGAGCGACATGTCGGCCTCCTTCGCGGGCGTGGGGGATGAAGAAAGAGCGCGAAGGTGGGCAGATGGGGCGTGAGCGACAAGGGTGGGGCCCAAAAGCGCCGCCTGGCTCTAGGCTCACTCAGCCTCTGCCACAGCCTCTGCCTCACCCAGACCGCTCTGGGCGCCCTTCATCGCCGCCTTGCGGTGCGAGAGGGGAAGGCCAAGGCCGTCAGTGTTGCGGCTCGAAAGCGCGTCGTCCTGTTCTATGACGCGCTCCAATACGGCTTGGAATACGTCGACCCAGGTAGCGCCTATTACGAGGACCGATACCGACGACGGGGATCCACGACCTCCAACGACGTGCCGAAGAATTCGGCTTTTCTCTGGCGCCGACCGCTGCCACTCAGATGGTTCTGGAGGAGTTTCTTGAGAAACAGGATTCGACCGCTCCGACACACACCAGGACGATCGAGTTCCAACGCTCCACCTCACAGCTCCCCCCCTGTCGGCTTCGTCGATGTCCCTCCTCGGAGAGGAGGATTTCGCCAAAGGTCTCTCTTTTGGAGGGAGGTGGCGCACCGCTTTGAGGGAGCGGTCGTGTCGATCGTTTTTAGGACTTATCCATCGATCATCCCGTCTATCCCGTCGCCCCGCTCGTCTGTGAAACGCCAGCCTTCGTTGCTTCGCTTTGCACTTCCGTCTGGAAGCCCCCGCTTCGCGCCTCATCTGGCATTCCCCGTTCTTCGCGGTGATCGGTCCTGATTGAGGAACAAGTCCTCAGAATTCGACCGTCCCGCTACACACCCGAAAGCGAGTTGAGCCCTCGCGTTGGGCTGCAGTAGAAGGCGCCGCTTTTTGGCCCCTTCCCAGCCCATCCCCTCGCGCTTTTCCTGTGAGCCCTCGCCATGTTCGTCGCCGTTGCCCGCATCGCGCTTGCCATCCCCGAGGCCCACTCGCTCAAGGGCAAGCGGCAGGTCGTGAACAAGATCGTCGAGCGTGTGCGGGCTCACTTCAACGCGGCCATTGCCGAGATGGGCGACAACGACGTCTGGCAGCGCGCCATCCTCGGCGTTGCCGTCGTCACGAACCACCAGGCCTTTGCCCAGTCGTCCATCGACAAGATCCTCGCCTTCATCGAGACGCTCTACGTGGCGCCCATCGTCTCGCGCGCCGTCGAGATCGTGCCGTTGGGCGAGGCACTCTTTGGCGAGCCCGAGTGGGACCGGCTGGAGGCCAAGATCGCCGCCGAGCTCGAAGGCAAGTGTGAGCGGGCACAGGAACAGGAGACGTGGCCCGGTGTTCGGACGTTGGCCGACATCGAGGGGGACGATCCCGACGTGGCCACGTTTCGGGCAGTGCCCCCGACGCCGAAGCAGCGTGGTGCCAAGGCCAAGTCCATCAAATCGATGAACGAGGACGAGCGCGCCAAGGCCCTCGACGCGCTGCTCGCCCAGATGAAGCGCCCCAAGGATTCGTCCGAAGATTCATGAGACGTCCGCCGCTCGATCCGCCGCCCTGGCGGGTAGGGCAGGGGACAGAGCCTGAACGACCAAAACGAAGAGACAGAGAGGTTCGACGCACCATGGCAACTCACTCGCGAACGGAGCGCGTGGCAGCCCTGATCCAGCAGGAGCTGGGACAGATGTTCGCCCGCGGGCTCAAGGATCCGCGCATCGGCCTGATCACCCTCACCGGCGCCAAGGTGTCGCCCGACCTGCGCGAGGCGTGGATCTATTACACGGTGCATGGGGATGAGGCCGTTCGGCGGCGCACGGCCCAGGGGATCGAAGCGGCGCGAGGGTTTCTGCGCCGTGAGATCGGCGCGAACCTGTCGCTGCGCGTCACACCCGATCTGCACTTCGTCCTAGACAAGGCCATCGACCACGGCGCGCGCATCGACGAACTTTTGAGCGAGGTGCGCGCGGCAGATGCCGAGCGGGCCGAGGCTGGGACAGGGCCAGAGGCCAGTGTCGAAGAAGCCGATGCCGACTGAGAACATGCTCGGCCTCCTCGTCCTCGACAAACCCGAAGGGCTCACCTCGTTCGACCTCGTGGCGCGCGCGCGGCGACGCTTTGGGACGCGCCGCATCGGCCACACGGGCACGCTCGATCCCATGGCCACCGGCGTGTTGCCGCTGTGCATCGGCGAGGCGACCCGCATCGCGCAGTTCCTCTCGTGTGACGACAAGGTCTACGAGGCCACGGTGGCCCTCGGTGCCTCGACTGACACGCAGGATCGGATGGGGCGTGTCATGGCACGCGCGCCTGTCCCGTGTCTGACGCGGGGCGATGTCGAAGCCGCGCTCGATCGGTTCCGTGGCGACATCGAGCAGGTGCCGCCCATGTTCTCGGCCATCCGGGTGAATGGCGAACGCCTCTATGACATGGCGCGGCGTGGCGAGTCCGTGGCGCGCGCTGCGCGTCGCGTGACGATCCAGTCGCTGGAGCTCCTCTCCTTCGAAGGGGAGCACCTCGCGCTGCGCGTCGCCTGCTCCAAGGGAACCTACATCCGCACCCTGGCCCACGATCTGGGGGAGCGCCTGGGCTGTCATGCCCACCTGACGGCGCTGCGTCGGCTCCGGGCTGGCCGCTTTGGCCTCGGCGAGGCGATCACGCTCGATGAGCTCATGTCGCTGCCAGACGAGGCGCTCCAGGCCCGCCTCATCAGTGAGCGGCACGCGCTCTCCGATCTCCCCGAGGTCCTGCTCGGTGAGCTCGACGCGTGGCGCGTCCTGAACGGGCAGAAGCTCTCCGTTTCAGAGCTACCCGCCATCGATTCGTTCTGTTCGAGCGACTCGAACGACGGGCGCCGACCGCTTCGCCTGACCTCCCGAGAGAGCGGCCAGCTGCTCGCTGTGGCCGAGTGTCGTCAGCGCCGACTGCACTACCTACGCGTGTTTCCACGGACACGGGCGGTGGTCTCATCGGCGTCAACGTCGAGTTGACGGATGCCAATGCCCCCACCTCTCCGACCGACCCTCCCCCCCCCCCTTCTCATTTCCCTCTTGACACACGAGAACGCGCGCCCCTATCTGCGCGCCTTTCGTTGTCAAATTTTTTGACGGCGATTTTTTATTGTCTCGCCAGAAGCGTCGTGGTGTCGGCGGGTGGGCTGTGAGGGAGAGCGGCGTCATGTCGCTGGGGCGGTGGTCCAGGGAGAGAGAGTTTTCAGGTTGTCCAGATGGAAGATGTGGAGACGCGGCGAATGAACCAGCCCAAGCAGCAGAGCACTTCGATGGCGCAGCCTCAGGACGAGTCGTCCAGGGATGGCGCTGTGTCGGCGCGGCCTCCCGGGCGCGATGGCTCGATGCGCTCCAAGACGATGTCCCGCAAGGAGATGGCCAGGGAGATGCGTCGGCGCCGGTCGATGGGCCTCGTCGATCCAGAGGACGAGGAGATCTTTCGGGCCATCGAGCAGTGCCGACCGCGCTGCCGCGCCGATTGCGCTGCCAGCGCGCGGCCGTGCCTCTTCATCTCCTGCAAGCACCACCTCTATTTGGACGTGAACCCCGAGACCGGCTCCATCAAGCTGAACTTCCCAGACAAAGAGGTGTGGGAGCTGGAGGCGACGTGCGCGCTGGACGTGGCGGACAAGGGAGGGATCACGCTGGAGGAGGTCGGCGTCATCATGAACCTGACCCGTGAGCGGATTCGCCAGGTCGAGACGCGCGGGCTGCTCAAGCTGCGCGAGGCTGCTGAAGAAGAGCTCGATCCCAATGAAGCGAAGCTCTCGGCCAACAACAAGCGATGAATGGGTGGCAAGCGCTGTCAGCACCATTTCTTTTGGGTTTTGGATGTTGGATTCGTGCGGGCATTCCCTGCCGCGCATTTCCCATCAAATGGATAATTAGATAATCAGGAGAAATCAGATGAATCGGATGGTTTGGATTGCTTTGTTCACTGCGCTCGTCGTCGTCCTGCCGGGATGTAGTGGCCCGGAGAAGACCTGTAAAAAGTCCGCTGAGTCTTATTTTTCATTACTCTCCAGCAGTAGTTGGGGAGGAATGTTCAAGATGCTGACGGAACAAAATAGGAAAAGTCTTGATAATAATCCAAAGAAATTTGCTTATCTCATGGAAGAGGTCTTTGAATACAAGGGGTCCAAGAATTTCCGTCTGAAAAAGCTGACGCCCTATGCGGGCAGAGATTCTTGTAGCGTCCAGGTCGTCTATGACTATTCCGTCAAGCTCAGAGGGAAGGAAGAGCAAGCATACGACGGAGTCGAAGAGACCTGGTTGTTCCAGAAATCTCCGAAAGATGGGCTGTGGTATTATCATATTCCTGAAGGCAAGCAGCTCGGGGGATTCTGATCTCTAGAGAGGCGATCCATTTTCACGTCGATGGCATGTCAGGGGCGCGACTTCACCGCGCCCTTTCTTTGTTTTCGAAATTGTTTTGAATTGAATCGGATTCATTTTTTTGACGAGACTTTTCAAGCGAGGTCCAACGATGACTTCCGACAAAAATAAAAACGTTCCCCCCGAAGCGGCGGAACCCAGGCCCAACACGCAGCCCCACCCCAAGCGGGCGCGCCGAGCGCCGACCTTCGCAATTGCGCTGTATGTGTTCCTCGCGCTGTCGGCTGCCGTTGCCCTGCTCGGACGTAAGAATGGGCTCGTGCCCGACATGGCCAGGATCGGGGCACCCATCGCTTTTGCCGCCTTCTTCGCCCTGTTCGCGATCTACCGCTTCGCCCTGGTCCGCGGTCGCCGCTATTCGCCTGGCAAGGCCTTCGTGCAGATTGGGATAGGCGCCCTCTTTCTCCTGATGCTTGCGCCCGGCGTCCTGAACCTGCGCTCGAACCAGGATGCGCTCGAACCCGTCGCGCGGCTCATGCTTCATGCGGATCCGTCGGTACGCGCCCTGGCCTGCGATGCCTTTGGGCAACAGTCGCCCGCCGAGATGGCCGCCGCGCTTCCAAAGCTCGAGTCCCTGGTCGGCGACCCGCACCCAGGAGTGCGCGCGCGGGCGCAGCGGGCGCTCGATAGACTCAGATTCAGCGCGCCGACAGTGACAGCGGCGGCAGAGGTCGCGTCATTGAATGCGCCCAAGGCGCCCGAACCAGAGCCAGAACCCGAACCCAAATCAGAGGCGCCCTGAGAGGGAGCGCTCCCGATGATTCTCTGTGCTGAGTCGTCGCTTCGCTTCAACCCAGCCTACAGAGGCCGACTCGGGGGAAGAGGGACACCTCTAAGGACTTAGGACTTATCCCTTCATCATCCCGTCGCCCCTCTTGTCCGTGAAAAGCGAGCCTTCGTTGCTTCGCTCTTCACATCCGTCTGGAAGCTCCCGCCTCGCGCGCCTCGTCTGACATTCCCCGTCCTTCGCGGTGCAAAGGTCCTCATCGAGGGACAAGTCCTAAGGAGCGGACGAGTTCGTTCGGGGGCCCTGGCCTCCAACGCTTTTCTTGACCCTCGCGCGCCTCGCTGCCAGTTTCCGCTGCTTTTTCGCCTTAGATGAGGTCTTGCCCCACACAATGTTCAGAAAATTCCTCTTTGATTGTGCGCTGTTGGGTGTGGTCGTCGTTGGGTCTGGGCTGTTCGCCGGGTGCGCGCAGGAGGATGTCGGGACGCCTCCACCGGCAGATGCCTTCCACTATCCGGTCTCGGTCGCGCTCTTTCCAGCGCAGGGTGGCGCGGCGCAGACCCTCTACGTGGCGAGCTCCAACTTCGATCTGCTCTACAACCGCGGGAGCGTGCTCGCGATCGACCTGAGCGCGCTCGATCTCGACGCGACGAACGACGAGCAGCCCCTGTCCTCACTCATCGATCCGAGCGTTGGCCGCGTCACCATCGACAGCTTTGCGGGGATGATGTTGCTGCACGAGGGCAATCGCCTGTTCGTCCCCACGCGCTCTGGCCACCGGCTATTTGCCATCGACGCGAACGGCCCGATCCTCGGCTGCGCGCGCGCGGGCGACTCTGGCGCCGATGCCCAGGACTGCGTCGGCGTCGCGCTCTCCAGAGGCAGCACCGAGGCCACCGACCCCTTTGCCATCGCTGCTCACGATGGGGCGATCTACGTCACGCACGGCACGCGCCCCGAGTCGGGCCAGACAGCAGGGAACTCGATGCTCGCGAAGCTCGATCCTGACACGCTCGGCGATCTGAGCTTCATCGACATCGGGCCAGCGCCGTCCGAGGGCATCATCGATACGCCGCGAGGCCTCTACTTTACGGGGCGCGCCATCCTGAATGCTTCCGAGGCCCTGCGCTCGCTCGTCGGCGGTCAGGTCTTCGACGCGGGGGTCACGCTGGCGACCGGGGTCCAGGAAGGGCGAGGCCTTGGCCTCTCCAGCGACGGCGAGCGCCTCTACATGCTGACCCGCGGCACGCGGAGCTCCTCGAACGCGCCAGCCATCGGGCCAGACGGCCTGCTCACCATCGACATCTCCGTGGATCCGATCTCGGGCCTCGCGCGCAACCAGGTGCTCTCCTTTGTCGAGCTGCCCGAAGGCGCGAGCCAGATGGCCGTGCTGCCCCGCCCTGGGAAGCGAGATCTGCTCGCCGTGTCCTGCACGGACTCTGGCCTGGTCATCCTCTATGACGGCGAGCTCGGCGTGCCCACGGGCGCCATCCCGGTCGAGACGCCCTATGGCATCGCCTGGACGGCGCTCGACGGCGTGGGCGCGCGTCTCTTCGTGGCCAGCTTCAAGGCGCACAGCGTCGAGATCATCGATCTGCCCGACCTGGAGCAGCCGCAACTCTGGCAGAGGCGCCGCAGCCTGAATGGTGTCACTTCAGCCGAATAGTCGGCCCTCGTCCTGACCTTGGCGCTGCCTGACGCGCACGGATCCACAAGGCTTTCGGATCTCGAATCCGCGGCTCCCTGGCGCCCCTGGAGTCCTCGTGAAAAATCGCCGCACCCCATCGATGCCGCTCGCCTTGGTCTTGACAGCTCTCCTCTGGACGCTGGGCTGTTCGGACGACTCTACTGGTGCCAGGGCCGAGTTCGGTGGGCCCCACTCGCTGGCTTTCAGCGGGCAGAGCCTGTTCGTCGCGGCGACCACTGATTCGCGCCTGCGGGTCATCGATCTGAGCGCGCGCAAGGTCGTCCGCGCGCCGAACCCGATCTTTCCGCTCGCGGTTCCGACCGTGGCCCTTCCTCAGGTCGTGGCTTCCTATCGGTCGCCGGATGCCACTGTGTCCTCACCCTTTGCCTTTGCCCTCTCGACCGTCGAGCCGCGCATCTCCGTGCTCTCGGCGTCGCGTCACTTGCTCATGGGCGAGCTCACCGCGCCAGCTCTCCCGCTTTCGATGGACGTGAGGGCACTCGCGGCCGAATCCGACGACACCGTGGTCTACGTCACCGCGATGGTGGATGGCGCCGGTGCGCTGTTCTCACTGTCCGTGCCCGCCGATCTGGCCGAGGCGTCGATCGACCCGAGCCTCGTGGCGCTCACGCCCGAGACAGAGATCGACATCGCCGCATCCATTCCGCACCTCGTCGTAGCCTCGCCGACCGACCCTGCCCGCCTGGCCATCGTCAACCGCGCGCTAGGCACGGACGCGGGCGTGCTGCTCGTGGACATGGAGACCAAGCACGTGACGCCCATCGATGTGGGCGGACCTGTCGCGTCGCTGGCGTTCGACACCACGGGGGCGCGTCTCTTTGGCCTCATCGACAGCGACACGTGCCTGCTCTCGGCGCCATCGACGACGAACGACGGCGAACCCGACGATGGTGCCGACGACGCGGATGGCGCCGACGATGAAGCGACGGATCCCGCGCCGGACGGGAGCGCCCGCGCCATCACCCCAGGCTCGCAGGGCCCTCAGGCAGGCCTGGGGCTCGGCGCCTGCACCGGCCTGTTCGCGATCGACGTGGAGAGGGCCGCCCTGGTCGAGGGCTCGCCCTTGCGGGTGCCCGGCCTCTTGCGCGGCGTGGCGGTCGGTGGCGCGGTCACGCTGACGGTGCCGGGCGACACGAAGCGAGAGATCGATCCCCTCGTCCTCGTCACGTCGATCGAAGGCGCGCTCTATCCTGTGGACGGCGCGACGCTCACGCTCATCGATGCGCAGAACAGCGAGGCCAGCGTCTCGGTGGCGCACGTCGAGCCGAACGGCAAGTCCACCTTCAGCGAGACGGCGCCCAGCGACATCACCATCACCGAGGGGCGCGTCACGACCGAGACCGTGTCGATCCTCTACGAAGGGCTCTTGCCCGACCTGACCAAACGTCAGGGGCAGCTGGAGGCCGATGGCCTGACGAGCGCGGGCACGAACTTCGCGGCGTTGGGGGTAGAGCCCGGCGATCGCCTCGACCTCGTCGACATCACGAAGGACGACGACCCGTGCGCGGCATTCACCATCACGGCCGTGGACGTCGGCAAGCTGTCGATCGCGGCAGGTGTGGGCGCTGAATGCCAGGGGCTCGTCAGCTATGGCGTGCGCGCCTCCGAGGTCTATGTCGTATCGGGCAAACACACGGGCCTGATGGGCCGCGTCGTCGAGGGTGAGGACTTCGAATTCTGGGGTGAGCCGCTCTACGACGTCGGGGAGGAGATCGCCGATGCGCCCGCGCTCGCCTTCCGCATGACTGGCAGCGACCCGCGCGTGGACGCGGGCTGGACCATCGCCATCGAGTCGGGCGTGGCGCCATTTGCCGTGCCCATCTCCTCGCTCATCATGCCCGGTGCCATCGCGTGCGACCGCGCGACGAACGATTTTTACGTGGTCTATCAGGGGGGCAACGCGGTCCTGCGCATCGAGCCCACCAAGCTGCGGCACAACAGCGTCTCCACCTCGAACGGCCTGAGCGTGTTTCGGTAAAAAAGTCTTCGACACTCCAGTTGTCCGATGGGAAAGGAGCCCGCTTTGCGCCAGCCACCGCCGCCCTTCGGACACCGCACGGGAGAGAAAGGGCTCCTGGCGGATGTCTGGTGAGCGTGGCTCGATGACCTCGAGCGGCGCCGCCCCGCAGTCCTCATCCATGTCCATCGCTGTCGTCCGATGAACGCTCTAACGCGGCCTTCGCGGGCCGCATCCAACCGAGGCTTCACCGAATGAAAACATCGAAGAACACCAAGACCTCCCATCAGATCCGAATCGCCGACTCGATCTGGTCTGCCTTCGAGCAGATGGCCGACGAGATGGGCGCCGATCGCGAAGGGCTCATCAACCAGGCCATGTTCACGTTTGCCCGGCTCAACGGCTTCCTCCTCGCGCCAGCCGCCACCGGCACCCAGGCGGCCATCCACGCGCCCGCCGAGGCCAGTGACGCTGACGCTGATCGGGACGAGCCGGACGCGCCTGCCCTGGCCGAGGCCAGCGAAGACGAGGAAGAGGCCGAGTTTCAGTCGGAGTTCGACGCGGACATGGATTTCGTCGCTGACGAGCCAGAGGCGCTCGCCGAGGCCGACGACGAGTCTGGAGAGTTCCTCTCGGAGGATTCGCCACCGCCGCCCCCTGTGCCCTCACGTCGCCCCATCTCTCCACCGCCTTCGCGCCGCGCTGGGGCATCGCTCCCCCCGCCATCGCGCTCCCGCCGATTCTCGAAGGAGCCGGAGCCCGAACCAGAGCCAGAGGCCGACGAGTTCGACGCCGCGGCACAGGGCGAGCTCAACGATCGCAAGGCCGTTGCCGAGCGCGTGTTGGAGACGGCGGCCGAGCTCGAACGCCTCATCAAGGGCAAGGGCGCTGGCAGCGGCGAGTCGGTCGACGAAGAGGATCTCTTCGATCCAGAGAACACGCCCGTGGGCAAGCCCTCCAACATCAAGGCCCGCGCGGGCGGTGCCCTGGAGCTCTACCTCGTCGACGAGGTCGGCGAGTTGGAGCTCATCGAGAAGGCCCGCTACATCATCGGCCGCGGCAAGCACTGCGACATGGTCATCAACAGCGGCAAGGTCAGCCGCGAGCACGCGGTGATCAGCAAGGAGAACGGCGGCTTCTTCATCGAAGACCTCGGCTCGTCGAATGGCACGTGGTTCAAGAAGCAGCGCATCAAGAAGCAGCAGATCGAGGACGGCGACGAGTTCTACGTGTGCGCGGAAAAGGTGAAGTTCGCGCTTCGCTGAAGCCGCCCGATCGCCACACGCCGCTGTCGGACCATCTCTCCATTTCCCCTCGTCGGGCCGTCGCTGACTCACTGCGGCGGCCCTCTGATTTTGAAGCACAGCGGCCTTTCGAGCTCAGGTCGTCGAGAGTTCTGTTTTTTCTTCGGATTCAGCCTCTCCCTCAAAGCGGTGTGCCACCTTCCTCGAAAGAGGGAGGCTTTTGGTGAAGTCCCCCCTTACCGAGGGGGATGTCCGCGAAGCCGACAGAGGGAGTCGGGCTGGGAACGGTGGACGTCGATTGATCTGCCTTCGAGCTGCCCTTACCCCTGACCTCCACGTGAGGCTTGAGCCCTGAATGCTTGCAGCCCTCCCGCTCATGGCCGCGCTTTTTTTATCGGCGGGATTGCCCGAGCCGAAGCTCGCCGAGCCTGGGCCGACGATTTCCATGCGCGCCGAGCGCGCTGAACTGTTCCAGGACAAAGGGATCGTGCGCGGCGAAGGGGGCGTCGTGCTGCGCAGCGGTGGGCTGTGGCTCAGGGCCGATACGCTCGACTACGAGCGGGCCACGGGCCGCGTCTCTGCCCAGGGCAATCTGGCCCTGGTGGACGGCAACCTGGTCGTGCTGAGCGACGCGGTCTCGCTGTTCACTGGAACGCTGGACAAACTGCGCTTCGAGTCAGCCACGCTGTTTCAAAAGGAGCAGGCCCTCCAACCCGAGAGCTTCCAAGCCTGCCGCCGCGCCTCGGTGGAGGGGCAGCGCCAGGGGGAAAGCGAAGAGGCTGAGGCTGCCGAGACGCGCGCGCCAGAGCTCGCCGAATCTGAATCCTCCGAATCTGAAGAGGAGCGCGCGGCGTGGCGTCAGGCCGATGCGCTGGCCGCCTGCGCGCCCGAGGATTTCGCGCGCCTGGGCAAGAACGCCCTGCTCATCCAGGCCAGAGACATCGAGCGCGATGGGCAGGAGTTCCACGCCCGTGCCCTGCGCCTGACCTCATGCGCCTGTGAAGACACCGAAACCGCAGCCTGGTCGCTCGGCGCCTCGTCGGCCACGGTCGAGCCAGGTGAGGGAGCGCTGCTGTGGTGGCCCACCTTCCGAATCCGCGACGTCCCCGTCCTCATCTTCCCGGTGATCTACATCCCGCTCTCGGAGCGGCGCACGGGCCTGCTCTTTCCGAGCATCGAGTTCGTGGGCAGCGGCAGCCTCGGCGTGGACCTGCCCTTCTTCCTCACGCTCGGCCAGAGCTACGACCTGACGTTCACGCCGGGCTTTCTGACGAAGCCGCTCCTGTCGATCTCGTCCACGTCGGCCTCGCAGCGCGAGAACCCCTGGGGGCCGCGCGCCGCCGTGGAGTTTCGCTATGCGCCCGCCTCCTCGACCTCAGGGCGCATCAAGCTCTCGGGTATCTACGATCGCGGTTTCGAGACGCCCGACGCCACGGACCGTCGCGGGCTGCGCGGTCAGCTCGTCCTTCACCACCGCTCGCGCTTCAGGCACGGGCTGGGGATCTTTGCCGACGTGGCCGCGCTGAGCGACGCGCGCTATCTCTCGGATCTCTCGGACAACCTGCTCGCGAGCGCCATGACCTACCTGCCCTCGCGGGTGCGCGGCTTCTGGCGGCGAGATGACTTCGAGCTGACCTTGGCGGCGAGCTGGCTCCAAGACCTCGCCACGGCCAAGAGCGGTTTCTTCCCGAGCGAGAGCCCGCTCATCGGCGCGGACTCCCCCTCCTCGTATCAGCGCCCGGCGCTCTTCCTCGCCCAGATGCCGCTGCGCGCCGTCTTGGGCCCGCTCCAGCTGGGCGTCGAGCTCTTCGTCAGCCACCTACGCCCCATGGCCTGGGGCGGCGCGCTGACCGAGCGGCGCCTCCTCGCCTCGGTGCGTTCGCTGCCATCGGAAACGCCGACGGATTTCTTCGCGCTCACCCGCATCGACCTGGCGCCGCGCCTCTACCTTCCCCTGCTCAGCCGGGGTGTGTTTCGCGCCGAGTTGACCGCGGGCGCGCGCGGCGACTTCAGCAGCTACACGCCGGTGCTCGCGGACGCGGGCGAGTCGTGGAGCGACGTGTGGGGCCGCGCCTTTGCCGACCTGCGCCTCTCGTCAGAGCTCTCGCGCGTCTTTGGCGCGGATAAGGGCGCGTCGGCCCTGCGCCACGTCATCACGCCGACCGTGCAGGTGCGCGCCTCGACGCGGGAGTTCGGCAACCGCGATCCAGATCTCGCCGACGTCCTCGGGGCGATCGACAGCCTCGTCGTCCCACTCGACGAGCTCGATGCGACGAACCAGGCAGCCTCGCCACGCCTGTTCCAGGGCATCGCGGCGGTGCGCACGCGCCTGTCGCGCCGCAGCGGCCAGGAGCTCCTCAGCCTGACGCTCGGTCAGGGCTTCGACTTCACGCAGATGAAGTGGTCGGAGAGCTTCGGGGCCATCACCTCGCGCGTGCGCTGGGCCTCGGCCAGCCTGGGCGTGCGCTACGATCCAGAGCTGGCGGCGCTCTCGTTGATCCAAGGCAGGCTGCGGCTCACGGACCACCGCGGTGACTTCGTGTCCATCGGCTACGATCTGCTGCGCGCCAGCGGCACGAGCCTGATGCGTCAAGGCCTCGACGATCTCGTCGGCGCGCTCGCCGATCGAGAGGCGCGCGGGCAGTTCCAGCAGATCAACCTGAGCGCGGGCGTCGCGTTCGCCCAGGCTTGCTCGGTGAGCTACGGCATCCGGCTCGATCCCACGGCCAACTCGAGCGAGCTGGTGCTGCTGCACAGCGCCATGCTCAAGCTGAGGGGCGCCTGCGACTGCTGGGGGATCGACCTTGGGGTCGAGTGGGCGCCCGTCGCCGATCGCTGGAGCGGCAAGCTCCTGTTCACGCTCAAGAACCTCGGGTCGTTCGGGAACTAAGGGCTTATCCCTTCATTAGGACCGAGCACCGCGAAGGACTTGGAATGCCAGACGAGGCGCGAGGAGGGAGCTTCCAGACGGAAGTGACTAACGAAGCAACGAAGTCTGGCGTTTCACGGACGAGTGGGGCGACGAGTTAATGAAGGGATAAGCCCTGAGTCGGTCGATGCGACTCACGAGATCATTTCCCTCGTGGTCATCCTCGCTCTCGTGATGCTGGGAGATCTCGAGATCATTTCCCTCTCTGGCTCGTGGCAGAGGGCCGAGGCGAAGCGACGGGGTGAGGGAAAAATCGACGCGTTCGAGTGCTGCGTCGGCCGCCGATCATCGACCGCGCTTCTGGCGCGCATACCTGCCGAGCCTGCGAACGGCCGTGTCGGCCGATCTGAAGACGGGCAGGCCCAAGGCCTCGATCGCCCGCGCCATGGGGTCGAACAGCGGCCCGGAGTCGATCGAGACAGCGATGGGCTTGTCCGTCTCGTCTTTGAGGCGAGAGAGGCGCTCGATGAGCGAGCCTGTCGCGGCCTCGG